>JBATSQ010000158.1:0-2526 GCA_049293375.1 Candidatus Contendibacter sp. | reverse complement strand
TCGCCAACCGGTTTTGTTCCAGCCCCAGAGTGACCCGCCGGGGATTGCCGCCGTGGCAGGTATCGACCAGCGCTTGCACCTCCACCAGCAAGGGCCGGGTGCCTTCGCGGGTGACCATCACCACGCTGCCGGAGACGGGGCTTTCATGTCGCGACAGAAAAATGGCGGAGGGATTGTTGACTTCCTTTAAGCCGCACTCGGTCATCGCGAACACGCCCAGCTCGTTGACCGGCCCATAGCGATTCTTCACCGCCCGCAACACCCGCAACCGTCCGCTGGGATCGCCCTCGAAATACAGCACAGTATCCACCATGTGCTCCAACACGCGCGGCCCGGCAATTGCGCCTTCCTTGGTGACATGCCCCACCAGAAACAGCGCCGCGCCGCCCGCCTTAGCGTAACGCACCAGCTGCGCCGCGCTCTCGCGCACCTGCGCCACCGAGCCAGGCGCGGATTGTAAGCGTTCGGTGTACACGGTTTGGATGGAGTCGATCACCATCACTTGCGGCTGCTCTACTTCCGCCGTGGCCAGAATGCCCTCGACATTGATTTCCGGCAACAGCCGCACCCGGTCACGGGCCAGGCCCAGGCGCTGGGCGCGCAAACTGATCTGCTGTGGTGATTCCTCGCCGCTGACGTACAAAGTGCGGTTGCGCGCCGCTAATTCCGCCAACACTTGCAAGAGCAAGGTGGACTTGCCGATGCCGGGATCGCCGCCGATCAGCGTCACCGAGCCAGCGACCAAACCGCCGCCCAGCACCCGATCCAATTCGCCATTGCCGCAGGACTGGCGCAACTCGACGGTCGCAGCGACTTCGGCCAGCGGGCGGACTTCGCCCGCCGTAGCACCGCCAAAGCCAGTAAATTTGTGGCCACCCTTACCCAACGGCGGCGCGGCGGGCGCTTCCTGCACACTATTCCACGCTCCACAGTCGCCACACTGGCCCGCCCACTTGCTGGACTGCGCGCCACATTCGGCGCAGACATACAGCACGCGCGCCTTCGTCATCGGTCGCCCCAACGCATCTTGGCTTCAGCCAGCCGGTGGCCCATCGCCGCCCGTTGCGGGCGAGGCGGGCACTGCCGGTTTCTTGGGGCGGGAGACGCCCCGGCTGCTCGCCTCTGGCCCGGAACCCAGCGGCTGAAACTCCGGTACATAGCTTTCAAAACGGGTGTACTGCCCCAGAAAGGTCAGCGGGGTCATGCCAATCGGGCCATTGCGTTGCTTACCGATAATGATTTCCGCCTTGCCCTTATCGGCGCTGTCCGGGTTATAAACTTCATCACGATAGATGAAGCAAATCAGATCAGCGTCTTGCTCGATAGCACCTGATTCCCGCAAATCCGACATAATCGGGCGCTTGTCGCCGCGCTGCTCCAGGGTGCGATTGAGCTGCGACAAAGCCAGCACCGGTACCGACAGTTCCTTGGCCAAGGCCTTGAGGGAGCGGGAAATTTCTGATACTTCGGTCGCGCGGTTTTCGTTGGTGCCGGGTACCTGCATCAACTGCAAATAATCCACCACAATCAAACCCAATTGCCCTTCCTGCCGATGCAGGCGGCGGGCGCGGGCGCGCAGCTCGTTGGGACTGAGATTGGAGCTGTCGTCGATGAACAGGCGCGCTTCGGACAACATCGAAACCGCCGAGGTCACCCGGTGCCAGTCATCTTCCGCCAGTTGGCCGGTGCGCACCTTGTGCTGGTCGATCCGCCCCAATGAGGACAACAGGCGCATAATCAGGCTCTCGGCCGGCATTTCCATGCTGAACACCGCCACCGGACACTTGATCTGAATGGCGGCGTACTCAGCGATATTCATGGCGAACGCCGTTTTCCCCATGGAGGGCCGACCAGCGACCACCACCAAATCACCCCGTTGTAAACCGGCGGTTTTGTCATCGAAATCCGTCCAACCGGTCGGGATGCCGGTGATTGGATTGTCGCGCAAAAACAAGCTGTCAATCCGCTCCACGGTGCGGGTTAGCAAACTCTTGATGCTGAAGAAACCCTGCTGGGCGCGCATCCCGTGTTCGGCAATCGCGAACACTCGTTTCTCGGCGGCGTCCAGCAGCTCACGGGTATCGCGCCCGCGTGGATCGTAGGCGCTATCGGCGATTTCGGTGCTGGCGCGAATCAATTCGCGGCGGATGGCGCGCTCACGGACAATATCGCCGTAGGCGCGGACATTGGCGGCGCTAGGCGTATCCCGCGCCAGAATACCGAGATAAACAAATCCCCCGGCACTCTCCAGTTCATGCTGCTCCTCTAGCCATTCCGCCAGCGTTAGCAGATCAAAGGGCTTGCCGTTCTCCGCCAGATGGCGGATCGCCCGGAAAATCAGACGGTGATCGTTACGATAAAAGTCGTTTTCATCCAGACAGTCGGCAATCTGATCCCATGTGAGGTTATCCAGCATCAAACCGCCCAGGACTGCCTGCTCGGCTTCCAGGGAATGCGGCGGCGTCCGCAGCGCATCGGCGGCGGCGTCCCTGCGATGGGGAAACGGGGAAACGGGCTGCATGACGG
>JBATSQ010000157.1:0-2973 GCA_049293375.1 Candidatus Contendibacter sp. | reverse complement strand
CCTCGCGGGCGTGCGCGCCCCGGCTTTCGGGCCGGTTGATCGCCGACTTGATCGACACCATCGCGCAACCCAGCAGGTTATCCAGCTCCAGCGTCTCGACCAAATCGGAATTCCAGACCATGCCGCGATCAGTGACGCCGATATGCTCGAAGCCCGCGTAAACATCCTCTAGCAGCTTGATCCCTTCGGCCATGGATTCGCCAGTGCGGAACACCGCCGCGTGATTCTGCATGGTGCGCTGCATCCGCAGTCGCAAGCCGGCGGTCGGGTTCTCACCCTTGGCGTTACGCAGTTTGTCGAAGCGGGCGACGATCTTGTCCACCGCCGCTTGCGGCACTGCGCCGTGCGCGCTGTTGGGCCGGATCAGCTCGGCGCAGCGGATGGCGGCGGCGCGGCCAAACACCACAATATCCAGCAACGAATTGGAGCCCAAACGGTTGGCACCGTGCACCGATACGCAGGCCGCCTCGCCAATCGCCATCAGGCCGGGAACAATGGTATCGGGATTGCCATCCTTGAGGATCACGACTTCGCCGCGATAGTTGGTTGGGATGCCACCCATGTTGTAATGCACCGTCGGCAACACCGGCGCAGGCTCCTTGGTCACATCCACGCCAGCAAAAATTTGGGCGGTTTCGGCGATGCCTGGCAAGCGCTCGTTGATGACATCCGCGCCCAGATGTTCCAGATGCAAATAGATATGATCCTTGTGCTCGCCCACCCCGCGCCCTTCGCGGATTTCGATGGTCATGGAGCGACTGACCACATCGCGGGAAGCCAAATCCTTGGCGTTGGGAGCATAACGCTCCATAAAGCGCTCGCCGTTGGAGTTGGTCAGATAGCCACCCTCACCCCGACAACCCTCGGTCATCAGACAGCCCGAACCGTAGATGCCGGTCGGGTGGAATTGGGTGAACTCCATATCCTGCAAGGGCAGACCGGCCCGTAATACCATCCCATTGCCGTCGCCGGTGCAGGTGTGGGCCGAAGTCGCCGAGAAGTAGGCGCGGCCATAACCACCGGTCGCCAACACGGTTTGGTGGGCGTTAAAGACATGCAACGTGCCATCGGCCAAATCCCAGGCCACCACGCCGCGACACGCGCCGCTGTCATCCATGATTAAATCCAGCGCGAAGTATTCGATGAAAAACTCGGCGCTGTGCTTGAGCGCCTGCTGGTAGAGCGTGTGTAGAATGGCATGGCCAGTACGGTCAGCAGCGGCGCAGGTGCGCTGGGCAATGCCCTCACCGTAATTGGTGGTCATGCCACCGAACGGCCGTTGGTAAATCTTGCCTTCCTCAGTGCGGGAGAAGGGCACCCCGTAATGCTCCAGTTCGATCACCGCCGGCACCGCCTCGCGGCACATGTACTCAATGGCGTCTTGGTCGCCCAGCCAGTCGGAACCCTTCACGGTGTCATACATGTGCCATTGCCAGAGGTCCTGGCCCATGTTGGCCAGCGCCGCCGACATGCCGCCCTGCGCCGCCACGGTATGGCTACGGGTGGGGAACACCTTGGTCAAGCACGCGGTCTTCAAACCCTGTTGCGCCATGCCAAAAGTCGCGCGCAGCCCAGCGCCGCCCGCGCCCACGACGATCACATCGTAGTTATGATGAATCAGTTTGTATGCGTTAGACATGAAACCTCAGCCTCCAGTAGCGGGCGTCAAGCCAGTGCGATTTTGAGCACAGCAACGATGGAAATGGCGCCCAGCAGAAACAGGACGAGTTGGGTGATCAGCAGCACGACAATCTTCCGGCCTTCAGGCCGGACATAATCTTCGTAAATGACCTGCATTCCCAAACTGGCGTGGTAGAACATGGCCACGAGCAGGGCCACCATCAACCCGGCGTTTACCGGGTGACCGAGCCAGTGCTGGACTGTTTCGTAATCGGCGTGGGAAACGCTCAGCAAAGAAATCACAAACCACAGCACCAGGGGGATAAGCGCCACCGAGGTGACGCGCTGCAACCACCAATGATGGGTACCGTCTTTGGCGGTGCCCAAGCCGCGAACGCGAGCGAGCGGGGTGCGAATGCTCATATCATTTCTCCTCAGGGCGCGGCGATCAGCCAGCATAGAAAAGTCAAGATGATGGAAGACGACACCACCCACCAGCCGGACTTGGTGGCATCCTGCATCTCGAAGCCGTAGCCCGCATCCCAAAACAAGTGGCGAATGCCATTGGCCAGGTGATAAAACAAGGCCCAGGTCCACAGGAACAGGAACAGTTGCCCCAGCATGGAACCCAGCACCGCCTGCGCATGATGGTACGCTTCCGGGCCGGCAGCGGCGGCGGTTAACCAGTACACCAGCAGCAGGGTTCCCACCACCAGCCCCGCCCCGGTGGCGCGGTGGGTGATGGACAAAACCGAGGTCATTTGTGGCTTGTAGTAAGGGCCGATCATGAACGGCGACAAGGGCCGTTGTTTGGCTGACATGCGTTTCTCCTCGTTTTATTGATTGGCAAAAGAAGAGCGGTTGGAATTGGTGCGATGCAATAGTAACCGAACGCCGACCCGATTTCCGGAGAAATAACCAGGGAAGACAAAGGAACGCTGCACTCCGCGCGCCTTTTTGCCACCCTCATCCATCAGGAGGGGCAGACCGGCTAAAAATCAATGCAGCGCCCGGCTTTTTCCCAATCCCCATAGCGGGTGGGTTCCGGGCCTTTGGGGCCGCCATATTCCTTGGGTCTTTCAGGTGTTTTCAGGTCTTGCAGTGGCTCGGAAGGCGCGACCGGTGGTGCGGTCGGCGGGGACTGCGGGTGATTCTCGCTCATGCAGCTCACTTCTCTATTCTTCTGGCGTTTTTGATGGCCTCGGCGGGTCATCCCAACCCGGTCAGCCAACGCGATCGCTGAAAATCCACAGTAACGCCCTTGCGGCGTGGGGAGTATTTCAGTCTATATTTTGCAAGGTTTATTATGCTGGTCGCGGCCCCGGAACGCAACGAACTGGATATTGATCTTCT
>JBATSQ010000156.1:0-30749 GCA_049293375.1 Candidatus Contendibacter sp. | reverse complement strand
CGCCCCCGCCACAACGGGGCGGCGGATACGATCCGCCGCCCCGTTAGAGCGCATTTTAGGAGGCGCGACATTGCTATCAGTTGTTGAACAAAGCCGTTTGAAAGTCTTAGGACGAACCGACGCGAAGAAAAAATCGCAGCTTGGGCAATTTCTTACGCCTGCAAACATCGCCTCATTTATGGCATGGCTTTTCTCCGCCTCAAGCGGTGAATGCTATCTACTGGATGCTGGGGCAGGAATTGGTTCCCTATCGAGCGCATTTCTTGAACGGTGCGTAACTGGAAATCTAAACTTTGAAAAAATACACCTAAAAGCATTTGAGCTTGACGATTCCCTACATAACGAGCTTCAGCACTCTCTTTCTTCTTACATTAAAAAATGCAATTTCTCCTTTGACGTGATTGGAGGTGATTTTATTGAGAAAGCAGTTAATGCAATTCAATTTCATCAACACAGTTTCACTCACGCCATACTGAATCCGCCCTACAAAAAAATCGGAAGTAATTCAAGATGCCGCTTGCTTCTTCGTGAAACCGGAATTGAAACCGTCAATCTCTATTCCGCCTTTGTAGCACTAGCCGTGGCGATGGCAGCACCGGGCGGGCAGATCGTGGCGATCATCCCGCGTAGCTTCTGTAATGGGCCGTATTACCGCCCGTTTCGTAACTTCATCCTTGAGCGTACAGCCATCCGACACATACACCTGTTCGAGTCTCGTAGCAAGGCATTCAAAGATGATGATGTTCTGCAAGAGAACATCATTATTCGGCTTGAGCGTGGCGGCCAGCAAGGGCCAGTAACGGTTTCCACATCGACGGACGACAGCTTTTCCGACAGTGAAACCCATGAACACCAGTTCGACCGCATAGTGTTCCCGGATGACTCCGAGCGGTTTATTCATATACCTACTTTGGCCGAAACATCCACCGAGCTATCTCCGATCATCCGTCATGCGCTAGCCGATCTTGGCATTAAGGTTTCGACCGGGCCAATAGTCGATTTTCGGCTGAAGGCGCATCTGCGAGACATGCCAGAACCCGGTACCGTTCCTTTGCTTTACCCCGGCCATTTCAGCAGCCGTGCCACGGCGTGGCCGAAAGCTGGCATGAAGAAGCCGAACGCCATCCAGCGCAATAGCGAAACCGAAAGGTGGTTATATCCAAACGGTTTTTATTGCGTGGTACGCCGCTTTTCATCGAAGGAGGAAAAGCGGCGGGTAGTTGCGGGCGTGGTTTCCCCTGATTCATTTGATGGTGCGACCGTGTTGGGCTTCGAAAATCATCTAAACCTGTTCCATGAAAACAAACGTGGCTTGCCGCAAGCGTTGGCGCGTGGGCTAGCTGTGTTCCTGAACTCGACCATTGTAGACGACAATTTCAGGCGCTTTAGCGGCCATACGCAGGTCAATGCAACCGACCTAAAACAAATGAAATACCCGAGTCGCGCAGCCCTGATTGAGCTTGGAGAATGGGCGATGCAACAAAGCGATCTCACGCAAACCCTGATTGATAAAAAATTAGGAACACTCACGGCATGAACAACAAGGACGATTACATCAAGGCTGCGCACCAGATCATCATTTCTTTGGGCCTGCCTCGGGCGCAACAGAACGAGCGTTCTGCCCTTTGTCTGCTGGCTTTATTGAACCTCATGCCTGGCACGGCGTGGGCCGATGCGCAAAACCCGCTTGTGGGCATCACGCCAATCATGGATTGGGTACGGGAATACTACGACAAGGAATATGCGCCGAACACACGAGAAACCATCCGCCGTCAGACGATGCGCCAGTTCTGCGATGCCGGAATTGCATTGTACAACCCGGATAATCCAGGCCGTCCGGTGAATAGCCCGAAGGCGGTCTATCAGGTAGAGCCTGCTGCGCTGGCTTTGCTGCGAACCTTTGGTACACCGGCATGGCATGAAAGTCTTGCGGCCTATCTGGCCGAGCGTGAAACGCTGGTTGCCCGCTACGCGATGGAGCGGAAGCAGAACCGCATCCCGGTTGAGATCGCGCCGGGAAGGGAAATCACTCTCAGTCCCGGCGAACATAGTGAACTAATCCGGGCCATCATCTCGGACTTCGCCCCGCGCTTCGCGCCGACTAGCGTGCTGGTCTATGCCGGGGATACTGGCGACAAATGGGGTTATTTTGACGCGCCCTTGCTGGCGGGGCTGGGTGTTGATGTGGATTCACACGGAAAGATGCCTGATGTGGTGTTGCACTTCACCGCGAAAAATTGGCTGCTGCTGATTGAATCCGTTACCAGTCATGGCCCCGTCGATGGCAAAAGACACGCCGAACTGGCAACGCTCTTTGCCGGATCGACTGCCGGGCTGGTCTATGTGACCGCCTTTCCGAACCGGGCGATCATGGGCCGTTACCTTGGCGAAATCGCATGGGAAACAGAGGTGTGGGTAGCGGATGCGCCGTCCCACTTGATTCACTTTAACGGCGTGCGTTTCCTTGGTCCATACCATGCGACCTAACAAATCGTCCCTGCGGACGCGCATGAAGCCGCGCGCCGCTGAACTCCAACATTAAGCCAGTATTTTTACAACTGAGAGTCCTAACCAAAGATAGAGGAAAAACGTAAAATACTAAATATAACAAAGTATTAAATACTGGTAAGTTAGCAGTATCCGCTGTGACCTAACTCCTTGCCATACCTCACAAACTTCTTGATAACGTCTATCTTCGATTAGGACTCTCTTACAACTTAGGGCTTATGACACAACGTTCGAAAAAGCATTCAGCGAAGCTTCAAAGCTCACTGAAGCTCACTAAAGAACCACCAGCTAAAGCTGGTGGGTTGAGTCTTCAGTAAAGTTCACCGCCGGCGCCCACAACCGTTCCAGAATCGGCCGGTCGCTACCCAGCAACGGCTGTAGATAGGCGCGGAAGGCTTCCGTGACATGGTTACCCTCGGTGTTGATGAACTCGTCGGGCATGTGCCGGGTTTTGGCGGCGATGGCTTTCACGTCCGCCAGTTCATAGCGCACCGCGTAGTCGCCGACGCGCTTGATGACCACCGAGCCGCTGACGCCCTGCCCGCAGGCGTAATGCGCCGCTTTCTCGCCCACCTCGCGCGCCTCGCGGGCGTCCACATCGGACACCACGCCGGCAAAGGAGCGTTGCAGATAGCCGAACGTATCCGAGCGCACCCGCTTGATGCCGAGGCTGCTTTGCACGGTTGCCGCCAGTTCATCGGCCAGCGCCCCACCGGAAAGCTGCACGTTGCCGTGCGCGTCGACTTCCGGCTCACGGCCCGCCTTGCGCATCAGGTCAGCCGCCAGCGGAATCTCCTTGCCCTTGGCGTCCCGATTCGCCCAGACCCCTTCAGAAATCGCCACGATGCAGCGGCCATGCTGCTTGTAAACACGGTCGATGTCGGCCAGATAGCGCTCAATGGAGAATGGCCGTTCCGGCAGATAAATCAGGTGCGGGCCGTCATCGTCGTGCTGGCGGGCCAGAGCGGACGAAGCGGTGAGCCAACCGGCGTGCCGACCCATGATGATGGCGATGTAGACCCCTTGCAAGGCCATGTTATCGGCGTTAGCTCCGGCAAAGGCGCTGGCGACGAAGCGAGCGGCGGACGGATAGCCGGGACAGTGATCAGTGATCGGTAAATCGTTATCTACCGTTTTTGGGATATGCACGGCCCGTAAGTCGTAGCCTTCTTTCGCGGCGTACTCGCCGACGATCCGCACCGTGTCGGAGGAATCGTTGCCACCGATGTAGAAGAAATAGCGCACCTCGTGTTTTTTGAAGACGTTGAGGATGTTCTGGCAATACGCGGCATCGGGCTTGTCGCGGGTCGAACCGAGCGCCGATGAGGGGGTTTGGGCGACTCGTTCGAGGTTATGCGTGGTGGCTTCGGACAGGTCGATAAAGTGTTGGTTGACGATGCCGCGCACCCCGTGCCGCGCACCCCAGACGCGGGTGACATCGGGGAATTTACGCGCTTCCAGCACCGCGCCGACCAGACTCTGATTGATGACCGCCGTGGGGCCACCACCCTGGGCGATGACGACTTTGCCTCGCAGTCCACTCATGCGGGTAATCTCCGGTTAAATAGGCTGAATAAACCACGAGCCAAGGTGGAAACTCGGACGGTAACCACCGCCACTGACACCTGGTTCTCTGCACAGAGCCAATAGCGTTACCAATCGCTCGTCATGAATGCTTGCGTGGCCGCCCTGTTTGGTTCGATTCAAGGAAAGGCTCCAAAATCACCCATTCTTCATCGCTTAGGTCGCTGGCGTAGCCCATGCCCTTCTCCGCAAGTCGTGAAAGAAGCAGCTGTTGAATACTCTAAATCCTAAAACTTTGTAAACAGGCTTTTACTTGATTTCTAATCAGAGCCTGAACACGGGGCGTCACCGTCATCCCGATTACCGTAAATCCGAGCCACTGCCAGCGTAGCATCAGCATTTTTCTGCTTCGGAATAATCAACTCGGCCTTAAAGCTATGATGGACCATCCGCTCGGCGTGGGCCAGCGCGGCGGCTTCTGCTACCCCATAGCAACCCGTTTCCCGAAAAACTACCGCAGATTTCTGGCTCAGTCGGTCGTCGTAGTCGCGTAATACAGCGGCAGGATAAAAGCGAATCGGCACCTCCAACATTGCAGCCAACTGATGCAGCCCCACCTCATCCTGCTTGAGTTCGATGCTGGCTAGGGCCTGAAGATCAGTACGGCGCAAGCCGTGACTGGACAGGGTTTGCTCCAGCAGCGCCAGCAATGCGTCCAGTGAGCAGCCGCGATTGCAGCCCAGGCCGGCCACCAGCACCGGCTGGGTATAGCGTTGCGCCCCGGTAATCACCGCCTGCGCGCCCAAGAAGGTGGCGACCTGCCGTGCCCATTCATTGGCACCACCCTCATGGCCCGACAGGATCGGCACCACGAAGCGACCATGTTCGTCTACCACCAACACCGCTGGATCTTGGTATTTGTCACGCAACACAGGTCCCAGCGTTCGCACCGCAATACCAGCCGCGCACAGCAAAACCAGCCGGTGGCCCGCCAGGAATCGCTCACGTACCGCCTGCTGAAACGGTTGCGGACGATGCCAGTGCTCGGCATTTGGCAGCGCCGCCCGCAAGCGCTTTGCCAACACAAAGCCAGGATCAGTGAGACTAATGATGGTGATGCGCACCGCTGGCCGAGTGCCGTCTTCTGGCATTTCAGCCGACCTGCTTGCGCGGATCGAAGGCATCACGCACCGCCTCGCCCACGAACACCAACAAGCTCAGCAGCAATGCCACCACCACAAATCCGGCAATCCCCAACCACGGCGCTTGCAGATTCTCCTTGCCCTGGCGCAGTAAGTCGCCCAGCGAAGCCGAACCCGGTGGTAGGCCCAGCCCCAAAAAATCCAGGGCAGTCAGAGCGACGATGGAGCCGGACAGAATGAAGGGCATGAACGTGAGCGTCGCCACCATCGCGTTTGGCAACACATGCTTGAACATGATCCGCCCGTCCGTCATCCCCAGGGCGCGGGCGGCGCGCACGTAATCGAAATTGCGGGCGCGCAGGAATTCAGCCCGCACCACGCCCACCAGCGAGGTCCAACTAAAGAGCATTAGCACCAGCAACAAGGTCCAGAAGCCCGGCGTCACTATGCTGGAGACGATGATGAGAATAAACAGTTGCGGCAGCCCACCCCAGATTTCCAGAAAGCGCTGGAACAATAGATCGACGCGCCCGCCGAAATAACCCTGCACCGCACCTGCCGCCACGCCAATCACCGAGGAGGTCAAGGTTAATAGCAAGCCAAACAGCACCGAAATCCGCAACCCGTAGAGCAGTCGCGCCAGCACATCGCGGCCTTGATCGTCAGTACCGAGCCAATTTTCGGCGGAGGGCGGCGCAGGCGCGGGCACTGGGAGGTGGTAATTTACGGTGTCGTGGCGGAAGCGGACGGGCGGCCAGAGCATCCAGCCATTCTGCTGGATTAAGTCGGCCAGAAAAGGATCCCGATAATTCGCCTGGCTGGGAAAAATACCGCCAAAATCAGTTTCGGCGTAATCCCGGAAGACCGGGAAATAAAATGAACCCTGATGCTTCACCAGCAACGGGCGGTCATTGGCGATCCACTCGGCGCTCAGACTTAATCCGAACAGCAGCAGGAACAACCACAACGACCACCACCCGCGCCGGTTGGCGCGAAACTGGGCTAAACGACGGCGAGTCAATGGGGTGAAGTGAAATCGTGCTTGCATCGGTCGCAGCAATAACCCCTTTAATTCAAAAAAACCCATCGGCTGCTCACGAACCAGAGCAGCCGAGCCAGAGCAACCGCCCCGCCGCTTGGAACCGGTGCATACGGCAGACGGTGGAGGCGTAGATGCGCTGCCCCGTGCCGGATGCGAATATCGCCGCTACCCTGCAAAAAGGCAATGGCGAACTTCCAGCCGCAAGGCGCATCGCCCAGACGCAGATTGAAGCAAACCTTGGGGAGAGCGGCGCAGAATGGCGCTGTTCCCGCGCGGATTAGCCCCCTGCCCCACTCACTCAATCTCTGCGGGCGTCAGCCTGAATCGCGGTTAGGGCGATGGTGAACACGATATCGTCCACCAGCGCACCGCGTGAAAGATCGTTCACCGGCTTGTTCAAGCCTTGTAGCATGGGACCAAGCGAGATGACATGGGCGCTGCGTTGCACGGCTTTGTACGTGGTGTTGCCGGTGTTGAGATCGGGAAAGACGAAGACTGTAGCCTCGCCGGCCACCTTCGAGCCGGGCGCTTTTTGCTGACCGACCTCGCGCACCGAAGCGGCGTCGTATTGCAATGGGCCGTCGATGGCTAGATCGGGAGCCTTCGTCCTGGCGAGTTCGGTCGCTTGGCGCACCTTTTCCACGTCCGCCCCGGTCCCGGAACTACCGGTGGAATAGCTGATCATCGCCACTTTTGGCTCGACGCCAAAAGCCCGCGCGCTGGCCGCGCTTTGGAGCGCAATTTCCGCCAGTTCGGCGGCGTTGGGATCGGGGTTGATGGCGCAGTCGCCGTAGACCAGCACCTGATCGGGCATCAGCATAAAAAACACCGAGGAGACGATGGAGGAACCCGGCTCGGTCTTAATCAGTTGCAAGGCCGGTCGCACCGTGCTGGCGGTGGTGTGCACCGCGCCGGAAACCAGGCCATCAACGGTATCCATCGCCAGCATCATCGTGCCGAGCACGACGGTATCTTGAAGTTGATCGCGCGCCTGGGCGGGAGTAAGGCCCTTATTGCGGCGTATATTCACCAACGGTTCTACATACTGTTCGCGCACGGTGTCTGGATCGATGATTTCCAGCGCGGGCGGCAAAGTGACGCCCTGCGCGGCGGCAACGGCCTCAATGGCGGCACGCTTGCCGAGCAGCACGCAGTGGGCAATTTCCTTTTCGGTGCAAAGCACGGCGGCGCGAATGGTGCGCGGCTCGTCGCCTTCCGGCAGCACGATCCGCCGGTTGGCCATGCGGGCGGTTTGGATCAGCCGGTAACGGAAGGCTGGCGGCGACATCTGGATCGACGCGGGCATTCTGACGCTATCGGTGAGCACACCCGCCCAAAGTTGATCCGCCACCGTATCCAGCACGGTATTCATCCGCGCGGTATCGTCGGCTGGTACGGCGCCCGGAAGGTGGTCGATGCGGGTCGCGGTGGCAAAGCTATCGGTTGCAACACTGAGAATCGGCAAGCCGCCGCTAAAGGCGTGGGCGGCCAATTTGCGGACACGCGGGTCGATTTCCGAGCCGTGGGTCAGTATGAGGCCGGCTAGCTGTACGCCGTTGCTGGCCGCCAAGGCGGTGGCCAGCATCACATCGTCACGATCACCCGCGACCATGATCAGCGCCCCCGGCGTGAGGCGATGGATCATCTCGGCGGCGGAACGGGCGGTGATGACGGTTTCCAGCACCCGGCGGGTGGCGATTTCACCTGCGACCAGCACGCGGGCGTTCAGGTGGCGGGCGATGTCCAGAGTCCTTGGAGCCAGCAAGCTGGCGTCGTAAGGCACCACCCCCCACAACGTGAGATCACCCAGCGCCTCACGGGTTGCTTCCACCTCGAATGAGGGCGGCGCCTTGTTGATGATGGCGCCAGCAATGTGGCAGCCGACCTTGCTCATCCGCTGCGCCATGTGGCTGATTTCGTCTAGCACGTTACCCCGTTTGGCGCTGGCGACCAGGACGATTTCCGCTTTCAGGCTGCGGGCGATCTCGGCGTTCAGGCGGGGTGTGAAGGGATGAATGGCATCCGTGTGCATCCCCTCGGCGACCAACACATCGTTGCCCTCGGCTGCACGCATACACAAACCGACGATTTCTTCGAGCAACTCCGATTCCAGTCCCGCCGTCAGCCGCTCATCAGCCTGGGAGATCGGAATCGGATCGGGGGCTTCGATCAGGCAAATCTCACGGGCGAAGTGGGCCGAGTGTTCATTAGTCGGCTGATCTTCGGCCACGGGTTTGGTGAAGCCCACCCGAAAGCCTTGATGTTGCAGGGCGCGAACCAGGCCAAGGGCGATGGAAGTCAAGCCGACGCTCTGGCGGGTCGGGACAAGATAGAAAATCTGCATGAGGAAGTTAAGCCGACAAGAATTGGAATGAACTGGGAAAAGGGTTACTTGGCGATCTTGAATACGATCTTGCGCACCGGCGCGGATTGCGCCACTTGCAGCCCCGGCATGTGCGCATCTTCCGGCCACAGCAGCATGAAACAGCCTTCGGTCAGGGTCAGGAAATCGCCATCCCCGTGCAGCACCGAGAGGTCGCGGCTTTCATCGTGCGAGTCCAGCGTCATGCGGTGCAGCGGGGCGTAGCCGATGCGCTCGACGCCCCGGACGATGAACTGCAAGTCGATATAACGGCGATGCGCTTCCCAAAACCCCTCGCTCTGGGGTTTGGTGTCATAGCCTTGCACCAGCGCAAACAGGCTATCGCCCGCCAGATCATGGCGACCGTCGGCCAGGGCATCGAGCTTCTGGTTGCGTAGGAAATCGAACGCCTGTTTGAACAGCGGGCCAAGGACGGCATAGCGTTCGGCGTTGGCGATATGATCGGCAATCATGGCAATCTCCTGAGCGGCGGAGGGTCAGGCCAGCAAGGTTTGCGAACCCTGCCAGCGTTCGCCGGGGGCAAGCTGGATCGGGTTGGCGATGGCGGCTGCTTCGATGCAGACGAAACGCCGGTAGTCGTCCGGTTCCAGATCAGAAAAGGTTGCGCATTTGGCGGCCGCCGGATTCCAGACCACCGTATCGGCAAAACCAGCGGCGCGAATCAACGTCGTCCGATGCGGTTCTACCAGCCGCACTTCAGCGGGGGCGTCGAAATAGATGCGGTTGACTTCGCCGGTAAATTCGATGTGTGCCGCCGTTTCCCGATGATCGACCCAACCGGCCGCCGCATCGCAATAGCGCAAGCCCGTCAGCCCTGCAACGGTGGTGGCGGCAAGGTCGGCGATACTGAAATAGGTATGCAAGCCGCTGGTAAACGCGAATGGCTCGGCGCTGGTGTTGGTGATCGCCAGCGTGACCGCCAACTGGTTGCCACTGACTACAACCGTTAATTCCGCCAAAAAGGCATGAGGCCAATGCCGACGGCTGTCGTCGGTATCACGCAGGCGGAATGTCGCCGACGCGGTATCCGTGGAATTTTTAGCGTCACTCAATTCCCAAGGCATCAGCCGCACCAGTCCATGCAGCGGTAACGGCCCGGTCATACCGAATTGCGGGAAGACGACCGGAATACCGCCACGAATCGTGGCATCCGTGGTGAATTGGGATAATCGACTGAGGAAAAAGCGTTCCGAGCCACTAGCGGGAATCCACGAGGTGACCTGTGCGCCGTGCAGATAAATTTCAGCGCGTGCGCCATCCGGCGCGACCAGTACCTGTTTGGGTAGATTGCCAGCGCCCGGAACGAGGCTGCAGAAAGAATCTGGCGGAGGGTTCAAAAGTGTCTCCTGTTGTGCGGAGCGAGATCGTGAGGTGAAAGGGCGAGCACTTGGCCGCCCCAGGAAGTCTCAGCGAATCACGCGCGCGCCTTTGCCTTTCATCGCCGCTTCAACTTCCTCCACCCGCACCATCGAGGTATCGCCCGGCGTGGTCATCGCCAGTGCGCCGTGGGCCGCGCCGTACTCGACTGCCGCTTGCGGGCCTTTGCCTTCCAAAAAGCCGTAAGCCAAGCCGGAGGCAAAGCCGTCGCCGCCGCCTACCCGGTCGTAGATTTCCAGGTTGTCGCGCTTCATCGACTCGTAGATTTTGCCGTCGTACCAAAGGATGGCGGCCCAGTCGTTGACGGTGGCGGTCTTGGCGTTGCGCAGCGTGGTGGCGGCAACCTTGAAGTTGGGATAGTCCTTCACCGCGCTCTTGATCATGTTGGCGAAGGATTCGGTCTGGATGTTGGTCAGGTGCTCGTCGGCCCCTTCCACCGCGAAGCCCAGACAGGCGGTGAAATCCTCCTCGTTGCCGATCATCACATCGACATATTTGGCGATTGCGCGGTTGATTTTCTGCGCGCCTTCCTTGCCGCCCTGGCTCTTCCACAGCGAGGCGCGGAAGTTCAGATCGTAGGCGACCACCGTGCCGTATTTCTTGGCGACCTGCACCGCTTCCAGCACGGCTTCGGCGGTGTTGGAGGCCAGCGCGGCGAAGATGCCGCCGGTCTGGAACCAACGCACGCCTTCCTCGCCGAACAGCTTTTCCCAGTTCACTTCACCGGGACGGATTTGCGAGGCTGCCGAATGGCCCCGGTCGGAGCAGCCCAGCGCCGGGCGGATGCCGAAGCCTTTTTCGGTAAAGTTCAAGCCGACGCGGGTATTGCGGCCCAGACCGTCGAAATCGCGCCAGATGACGTGCGACATATCCACGCCGCCTTGCATGATGAAATCTTCCACCAACCAGCCCAGATCGTTTTTGGGCAGCGCGGTGACCACGGCGGCGCGCTTGCCCCAGCACTTGCGCATGGCGCGAGCGACGTTGTATTCGCCACCGCCTTCCCAGACCTGGAACGTGCGGGCGTTACGCACCCGACCAAAACCGGGGTCGAAGCGCAGCATCACTTCCCCAAACGCAACACAATCCCACTGGGTTTCAGCAGCGGATTTGATGACTAATTCGGCCATTTTTTAATCCTCTAATTTTCTCCCCTCGCCCCTTGCGGGAGAGGGACTGAGGGTGAGGGCGCATTCAACGCGGCTTCAACGCGCTCGCCTCTTTGGCCAGCGCGGTAATCTTGCCCCAATCGCCCGCCACGACCGCCGCTTTCGGCACCAGCCAGGAACCACCGACGCAGGCCACATTCGGCAACGCCAGAAAATCGGGGGCATTTTCCGCCGATACGCCACCGGTCGGGCAGAACATCACATCCGGGAACGGCCCGCCCAGCGCCTTCAACATGCCAATCCCGCCCGCCTGTTGGGCTGGGAACAGCTTCAATTGCTGGAATCCCGCCAACCGGGCGGCGATCACGTCCGAAGGTGTCATCACACCGGGCAGTAGCGGCAAGCCGGTCTGGTGGGCGGCTTCAATCATGCTGGGCGTGAGGCCGGGGCTGACCCCGAAACGCGCACCGGCATCCTGCGCCTTGGCGAATTCTTCTGGGCGGGTGAGGGTGCCGACCCCGACGATGGCATCCGGCACTTCTTTGGCGATAGCGCGAATTGCATCCAGTCCGACCGCCGTGCGCAAAGTCACTTCCAGCACCCGCACCCCACCGGCAACCAGCGCCTTAGCCAGCGGAACCGCGTGGGCTAAATCTTCAATGGCGATCACCGGAATCACCGGCCCGTTACGCATGACTTCGAGGACATTCATGGGATAACTCTCTTTTTGAAGTGTTAGGTCACCACCGAAATCGGCCAGGGCACAAATTCATTCTGACCGTAACCGTGCAACTCGCTTTTCGAGGGCTGACCAGAGGCGCAATCCAGCATCATTTGAAAAATCCGCGCACCGACCTCGGCAATGGTTACCGTACCGTCAATGATGTCGCCGCAGTTGATGTCCATATCTTCTTCCTGCCGCTGCCACAGCGCGGTATTGGTTGCCAGCTTCAGCGACGGCGTGGGCTGGCAACCGTAAGCGGAACCGCGTCCGGTCGTGAAGCACACCAGATTCGCGCCGCCCGCGACCTGACCGGTAGCCGACATCGGGTCATAGCCGGGCGTGTCCATAAACACGAACCCTTGAGCCGTCACCGGTTCGGCGTATTCGTAGACTTCGACCAGATGGGTGGTGCCTGCCTTGGCCACCGCGCCGAGCGATTTTTCCAGAATGGTGGTCAGCCCTCCGGCCTTGTTGCCAGCAGACGGGTTGTTGTTCAATTCGGCATGATTGCGGGTGCAATACTCCTCCCACCAATCCAGCCGCCGGATGAGTTTGGCGCCGATTTCCTGTGAGACGGCGCGACGGGTCAGCAGATGTTCCGCCCCGTAGATTTCCGGTGTTTCCGACAAAATGGCGGTGCCACCGTGCCGCACCAGCCAATCTACCGCCGCGCCCAGCGCCGGATTGGCGGTGATGCCGGAATACCCGTCTGAACCGCCACATTGCAGCCCGACCACTAAATGACGGGCTGGTACCGCTTGCCGTGTCACGGCGTTGGCAGTCGGCAGCATCTGTTTGATGGCCTCAATGCCGCGTTGAACGGTTTTGGCGGTGCCGCCGGTGTCTTGGATGGTGAAGGCGCGTAACTGCTCGTTTTCATTCAGGTTATGTGCCTGAAATACGCCGCCGATTTGGTTGGTTTCGCAGCCCAGACCGACCATGAGCACGGCGGCGAAATTGGGATGACGGGCGTAACCGGCCAGCGTGCGCCGTAACAGCGCCAAGCCCAACCCTTGCGGGTCGATGCCGCAACCGCCGCTGTGGGTCAGCGCCACCACGCCATCGACGTTGGGATAATCGGCCAGCGCCGCCGGGTTGTAGTCACGGCGGAAGTGATCGGCAATCGCCCGCACCACCGTCGCCGAACAGTTGACGCTGCTCAAAATCCCGATGTAGTTGCGGGTGGCGACTCGCCCATCGGCACGGACGATGCCCTGAAACGTGGCCGGTTCCGCGACGTATTCGGTCGGTTGGGCATCCACGCAAAACGCATAGTCACGGCTAAATGCCGCCATCGCCAGATTTTGCGTATGGACGTGCTGGCCCGCTGCAATATCCTGAGTCGCAACGCCGATAATCTGATTGTAACGGCGCACCGGCTCACCCTTGGCAATCGCTCGCGTCGCCACCTTATGCGCCGGTGGAATCAAACCGGCTACCGTCAGATTCTCTTCAGGGACCTGCTCGCCGCCGAGCAGTTGGCGACGGGCGATGACTACATCATCTTGGGGATGAAGTCGGATGACGGGAGACAGCGCACGCATCGCTCAAGTCCCCAGCCCGAAATAACGGTTGGCGTTGCCGTAACAAATCCCTTCGACGATACGTTGCAACTGCGGCCAATCCTGCGGGTATTCGCCGTTCTCCACCCAACCGCCAATCAAATTGCACAGGATTCGGCGGAAATACTCATGGCGGGTATAGGACAGGAAGCTGCGCGAATCGGTCAGCATCCCGACGAACGCACCGAGATTGCCGAGATTGGCCAAGGCGGTCATCTGCCGAATCATGCCGTCCTTCTGGTCGTTGAACCACCAGCCGGAACCGAACTGCATCTTGCCGATCACCCGCCCGTCTTGGAAATTGCCAATCATCGTGCCCAGCACTTCGTTGTGGGTCGGGTTGAGGCCATAGAGGATGGTGCGCGGCAGCAGGTTATCGCGGTCGAGCGCATCGAGATAGCGAGACAGTTTGGCCGCGACCAATCCATCGGCAATCGAATCCCAGCCGGTGTCGGGGCCAAGCTGGTGGAACATGCGGCTGTTGTTGTTGCGTAGGGCGCTCATGTGCAACTGCATGGCCCAATCGCGTTGGGCGTAGGCGCGGCCCAGATGCAGCAACACACGGGTTTTGTACTGCTCGATTTCGTGTGGCGTCAGCGTCGCGCCGCTCATCCGCTTGGCCAGAATGGCGTCGAGTTCCGCCTCGGTCGCTTCCTCGTAAAACATGGCGATGTCGATGCCGTGATCGGACAGGCGGCAGCCGCGCTCGGCGAAGTAATCCATGCGCTGGTCCAGCGCCCGCAACACATCCGCAAAGTTGTGAATAAGCACATGGCTGACGGCGCTCAGTTTGCCGATGTAATCGGGGAAATCGGGCCGGTCGATATTAAAGGAGCGGTCGGGCCGGAAGGTCGGCAACACCTTGATGGAAAAGCTGCTATCGGCAGCGATGGCAGCGTGATTGGCCAAGTTGTCGATGGGGTCGTCGGTGGTGCAAACGCCGCGCACGTTCGCGCCCACCATCAGGCCCCGCGCAAAAAATTCTGGCTGCTGGAGCTTGGCATTGCACAGTTCCCACAAGGCGTCGGCGTTGGCTTCGTTGACGATTAAATCGGTGCCGAAGAAACGGCGCAGTTCCAGATGGCACCAGTGATACAGCGGATTGCCCACCGCCAGCGGCAACACCTGGCAAAAGCGGCGGAATTTTTCCTGATCCGGCTGCTTGCCGGTGATGAAATCCTCGGTCACGCCAGAGGAGCGCATGAAGCGCCATTTGTAATGATCGCCGCCCAGCCACACCTCGGTAATATTGCGAAATCGCTTATTTTCGGCGATTTCCGCCGGTGGCAAATGGCAGTGGTAATCGAGAATCGGTTGTGGCGCGGCGTAGTCGTGATAAAGCCGACGCGCGGTCGGGGTTTCGAGGAGGAAGTCCTTGTCCATAAACGCTTTGGCCATGACGGTCTCCAAGGCAGGATTCAGCAGTCACCCGCCGCCTCACGCAGCGGGTGGATTGAGAACGGAGAAAACGACCGTGGTCGAGGGTTTAAAGCCCGAATAGAGCGGGCAACCACAGCGACAGGCCCGGAATATAGGTCACCGCCATCAGCACCAGAAACAGCCCGATAAAGAACGGATAAAGCGACTTGACGACTGTTTCCATCGGCAACTTGGCCACCGCGCTGCCGACGAACAGCACCGAGCCGACCGGCGGGGTAATCAAACCCATGCCCAGATTCACCATCATGATCATGCCGAAATGCACCGGATGGACGCCGAGGTTTTGCACCACTGGCAATAGAATCGGGGTAAGGATCAGGATGAGCGGGGCCATGTCCATCAAGGTGCCGAGCATCAGCAACATGATGTTGATCGAGAACAGAATGACGTACTTGTTATCCGAGATGGAGGTAAAAAATTCCGTCACTTTGTCGGGCAACTGCATCAGCGTCATGATGTAACCAAAGCTGGCGGCAAAACCAATCAAAATCATAACGATAGTGACGGTCTTGACGGTGCGGTGCACCAGCTTGGGCAAGTCATGCCATTTATAATCACGGTAGATGAACATGGTGACGAAGAAAGCCCAGACGCAGGCAACCGCTGCCGATTCGGTGGCGGTAAACACCCCAGAGAGGATACCGCCCAGAATGATGACCATAGTCATCAGGCCCCACAGCGCGTCAAGGGTGATTTTGAGTGCTTGCTCGAACGGAATTTTTTCGCCTTTGGGGTAATTGTTTTTGTGGGCGGTGTACAAACAGATGCCCGCCACCGTCATACCGAGCACCAGGCCGGGCACCACGCCCGCGATGAACAAACTGGCAATGGAGACTGAACCGCCAGCGGCTAGCGAATAAATGACCGAGTTATGGCTGGGCGGAATCAGAATCGCCTGCACCGAACCGGCTACGGTGACCGCCGTGGCGAAGGTGCGCGGGTAGCCTTTCTTTTCCATTTCGGGAATCAATACGCTACCGATTGAGGCGGTGTCGGCCACCGAGGAGCCGGAAATCGCGCCAAAGAAGGTCGAGGCCATGACGTTGACCAGCGACAAACCACCGCGAATGAAGCCCACCAACACCGCTGCAAATGACACCAGCCGCCCGGCCATGCCGCCTTCGGCCATAATCGCGCCAGCCAGCACGAAGAAAGGAATCGCCAACAGCGAGAATTTATTGACCCCGCTGGCGATTTGAATCATCACCGCATCGAGCGGCAACTCAATCCAAATCGCGCCGATGATGGTAGCCAAGCCCAGGGCATAGGCGACCGGTACGCCAATGGCCACCAGAATGGCCAAACTGCCGAGTAAGACGAATCCGTCCATCTAGTTCACCTCCGCCGCTTTTGCTTCGGCCACGGGGTCCGGTTCCTGACCGAAATCCACCACGGGGCGTTTGTTTTGGGGACCAGCGAGCATCCGTTCGATGATAAATAACAGGGTGAGCGCACTGCCGAGCGGCAGCGGCAAATAGGTGAGGCCAACGCTCAATACTGGAAACTGGGCGACCGGTTGGTTCCAGGTGCCCGCGCACAGCTTGATTCCCCAAATCACGATAAAAATCGCTAACAATGCCATGAGGATATCGACAATCCAACGCAGGGCGGGCAGCCAGGATTGGGGCAGGCGGTCCGTGAACATGGTGACGGCGATGTGGGCGTTAGCGCGGTAGCTGGCGGCAGCGCCGACGAAGGTGAACAACACCATGCACAAAATCGCCATCGGTTCCGGCCAAGCCGAGCCAGCTCCCAGGATATAGCGATTGATGATGCCCCAGGGAATGATGATGGTCATGGCAAACAGCGCAATGCCAGAGACCCAGATGCACGCGAGATAGACAGCATCCAGAAATCGCATGTAGGTAGCGACCATTTTGGAATCCTTATAAGGAGGTCTGGAGCGATGCAGTTCCGCCCCCTCGGTGCTCTCGCGTCAGGAGGAGTAGTCCAGAGCGTGACGGTATGAGCTGAGCCGCCACACGCTTGGATTCCCACCACTCTCCCATCAACGGGAGAGCGGGGAGAGCGGGGAAGAGGGTGCGAGCCTGCGGTCAATGCCGTTATTGGACGGCTTGTACCTTCTTGACCATTTCGGCGTAAGGCGCGCCGTACTTCTCGCGGATTGGCGCGGTGGCGTCGATGAACGCCTTGACATCGACATCCTCAACGATGGTCACGCCTTTTTCCTTGAGCTTGGCGATGTCATCGGCCACGGTCTTGTTCCACAGCTCACGCTGTTCCATTTGCGCCTCACGAGCCAGCTTCTTGATGAGGTCTTGATCCGCCTTTTCCAGCTTGTCCCAGGCCACCTTCGAGAACACCAGAATTTCGGGAATGATCAAATGGCCGGTGCGCGAGAAGAAATTGGCCACCGTGTAGTGGTTTTGGCTGTAATAGCTGGGTTCATTGTTTTCCGCACCGTCCACCACGCCGGTTTGCAGGGCGGTGTAGAGTTCGCCAAAGGGCATGGAAATAGCATTGCCACCCATTGCATTCATGGTGTCAACGAACAGCGGATTGCCTTGCATCCGAATTTTCAGCCCTTTGAGATCAGCGGGCGTTTTGATCGCTTTCTTGGCGTACACATTGCGGGTGCCGCTATCCATCCAAGCCAGCCCGACCACTCTGGACGCCGGATTGTTGGTGATCTTGTCGAGCATTTCCTGACCGACCGGGCCATCAATCACTTTGCGCATATGGTCCTGGTCGCGGAAGATATACGGCAGGCTGAAGGCGTTGACATCAGGAACCACCACACTCAGCCCACCCACCGAAACCCGATAGAGGTGAATCGCGCCGATTTGGGTTTGCTCGATCATGGTTTTCTCATCACCGAGGACGCCGCCGGGGAACATCTGGATTTTCAGGCGGCCATCGGTGGCTTTCTCCAACTTCTTGCCCAGATTCTCAACCGCCACCACATTGGGGTAGCCCTTGGGATGCACGTCGGCGGCCTTGAAGGTGGTGGCGCTTTGAGCCATCAACGGCGTAGTGAGCAGACCGGCAGCGCAAGCGGCCATGCAAACGCGAGAGAGGAATTGACGACGACGCATACTGTTCTCCTTGGTGCTGTGATTGAGTGGTTGAAACGTTTTATTGGCTACGGGGTTGATCAAAAAGGGATGCGTGAATCACACCCCGGCATAGGCCGAGAATGCGCCATCCACCGGCACCACTACACCGTTGACGAAGCCGGAGCCTTCCTCGGACGCCAGCCAGAGCAAGGTGCCGACCAATTCGCGGGATTCGCCAAAGCGACCCATCGGGGTGTGATCGACAATCTTTTTCGCCCGTGCGGTCAATTCGCCGGTGGCTTCGTCAATCAGAAGCTTGCGGTTTTGCTCGGAGAGGAAAAAGCCGGGCGCAATGGCGTTGACGCGGATGCCCGCTTTGGCAAAATGTACCGCCAGCCATTGGGTAAAGTTGCTGACCGCTGCCTTGGCCCCGCTGTAGGCCGGAATTTTGGTTAGCGGGCGCAGCGCGTTCATGGATGAAATGTTGATGATCGAACAGCCGGAGCGCCCTAACATTTGGCGGGCGAACACCTGGGTTGGCAGCAGGGTTCCCAAAAAGTTGAGGTTAAAGACAAACTCCACGCTCTTCGGATCAAGATTGAAGAACGTCACTAGCGACTCTTGGCGCAAATCGTCCTGCTCAAACCACTCTTTGCTGGTGGTGGCCTTTGGGTCGTTGCCGCCCGCCCCGTTTAGCAGCAAGTCACAGGGGCCAAGTTCTTTCAGCACCCGTTCCGCTGCTGCTTCCAGCGAGGGACGATCCAGGACATTGGCACTGACCCCGATGGTAGCCCCTCCGAACGCTCTGAGTTGAGCGGCGGTTTCTTCTGCTGCCGCCGCGTTGCGACCCAATATAGCGACCTTGGCCCCGCTAGCGGCCAATGCCGCTGCCAGTTCAGAGCACAACACGCCACTGCCACCGGTGACAACCGCCACCCTGTTACTGAGGTCAATCTTGAAAGGCAATTTCATCGGCGTTCTCAAGCGGATTTGGCGGTTTCGGCTTTGGCGATGCCTTCCCAAAGGCCGTTCAGATACACCGCACCCAAGGCGCGGTCATACAGGCCATAGCCGGGCTTGCCGGTTTCACCCCAAATCATCCGGCCATGATCGGGCCGGACGTAGCCGTCGTAGCCCGCCTCGTAATAGGCTTTCATGATGTCCGCCATATCCAGCGAACCGTCCTCGGAACGGTGGCCGGTTTCGTAGAAATCGCCTGCTTCGTTGACCTTGACGTTGCGCAAGTGAGCGAAATGGATGCGGCCCTGACCGGCGAATTCCCGCACCATCGCCGCGATGTCGTTATAGAAGTCGCCGCCCAGCGAGCCGGAGCACAGCGTCAAGCCGTTAGCGGGGGTGTCTTCGATGGCCAGCAGGCGGGCCAGGTCGTTGCGGTTCTTGACGATACGCGGCAGACCAAAAATGGGACGGGGCGGGTCGTCCGGGTGAATCGCCATCTTGATGCCGACTTCCTTGGCGATCGGAATCACCTTGTGCAGGAAATATTCAAGGTGGCTCCACAGTTTTTCCTCGTCAATCTTGCTGTATTCGGTCAGCAAGGCTTTCAACTCATCCGGCTGGTAGCTGGTATCCCAACCTGGCAACTGGATACCTTCCGAAGGATCAATCTTGTTGACGATCTCCATATCAAACGAGAGGGTCTTGGAGCCGTCTGGCAATTCCTTTTCCAGCGTGGTGCGCGTCCAGTCGAACACCGGCATGAAGTTGTAGCAGACCACCTTGATGCCGCATTGGGCCAGGTGGCGCAGCGATTGGCAGTAGTTTTCAATCAGCTTGTCGCGGGTCGGTTTGCCAAGTTTGATGTCCTCGTGCACCGGCACACTTTCGATGACTTCCAGCTTGAGGCCGCGAGACTCAATCTTGTCCTTGAGCGCCTGAATGTTGGCAACGGGCCACACCTCGCCGACCGGCACGTCATAAACCGCCGAGACAATCTGCTCGACGCCGGGAATCTGGCGGATGTAGTCCAGCGATACAGGGTCGGAATCACCGTACCAACGAAATGACATCTTCATAGGGTTCTCCTCCGGTGGACTGGTTTAAGCGAGTAACGTATTCCGCGTGGGCATGGCATCCCGCGGAATGATGGCACCGGGATATTGGATAACAGCCGCTGCGGTGCGGTTGGCGGCGCGAGCGGCGACGGCGGGTTCTGCACCGGTCAGGCGCATCGCCAGATAACCGCCAGCGAAGGAATCACCCGCCGCTGTGGTATCCACAATCTGAGCCACCGGTTCGACCGGCACCGTGATGGGTTCATGGCCCGCAATTCTAACCAGCGTGGGTTGGACGCCACGCTTCACCACCACCTCTGGTATGGCCAACGCCAATACCTTAGACAAGGCGCTCTCGGCCGAGGTCTCGCTGCGCAGCGCCATTTCATCGTCCAGGGTAATCAGCACCAGGTCACTTAACGCATAGGCGCGGTCGTAGAGTGCGCGAGCCTGGTCGAGATGGGGCCACAAGCGGGGACGGAAATTGTTGTCGAAGGCCACCTGTCCACCGTTGGCCCGTACCCGCGCCATCGCACTGAGCAAGCGCTCCCGGCCATCGGGGGGCAGAATCGCCAGGCTGATACCGCTGAGGTAGAGCATCGCCACGCCGCCGATGGCGTCTTCCAGCGGCGTGGTGACGGCGTCGAAATAGCTGCGGGCGGTGCTGGTATCACGCCAATAAAAGAAATGGCGCTCGCCGCTGGCATCGACCTGGATGGCGTAAAGGCCCGGCAGGTGGCTATCGAGTAGCCGTACCAGTGCGGTATCAATCCCTTCGGCTCGCCACGCGGCAATCATGTGTTCGCTGAAGACGTCTACGCCCAGCGCAGTGGCGTAAGAAATCTTCAGGTCCTGACCAGCGCACAGCCGGGCCAGATAGATGGCCGTATTTAAAGTATCGCCGCCAAAGCTTTGCTGCATCGCCCCGAACACCTGACCGCGCAGTTCAATCATGCATTCCCCAAACAGCACGATGCGGCGCGGCGCGGTCATGACGGGTTCTCCGGGTTAGTTGGGAGCGTGAGCGAGTAAATAGGCTAGCGCGGGCATCAGGCCGACGGTGGCGATTCGATCCAGCGCGTCGCCAACCCGCGGCGTCAATTCCGGCACGCTGGTCAAATCCATACCCCACAGTCGCTTATCGGCTAACAGCGTTGATGCGACATTGACCGGCTCGCGCCAGGCGGCAGCGAAAATCTCCAGCACGGCCCGGTCATCGCGTATCGGGTAAGCACCTGCTTCACGTTGGCCAATGAATTCACCCGCCGCATCGAGCTGACCTCGATAAAACCACAGCAACGCCGCCAGCGAAAACGCCAGTCCGGCGGGGGCGTTGCCGTGTTGGTTGGCGTAGTCGAGTACCGAAGGCAGCACCCGGACTTTCCACTTGGCAACCGAGTTAAGGGCAATGGACAGCAGTTCGTGACGGATGGAGGGATTGGCGAAGCGTTCCAGCACGCTTTCGGCATATTGACGGCGTTCAGCCTCCGGCAGCGGCACGAAGGGGACGATTTCCTCGAATACTACGCGCCGAAGAAAATCCGCCGTGACCGCGTGATTCATCATCTCGCCGACGGTATCCAGGCCACCGCAGAACGCTGCCAGCACGCTGGCGGTATGCCCGCCGTTGAGGATGCGTACCTTGCTGGCGCGATATGGCTTCAAGTCTTCCGTCCAGATGACGTTGAGGCCCGCTTTATGGAGTGGGAACTCGTCCGCCAGCGCCGGTGGCCCCTCAATCACCCAGAGATGGAACGGTTCAGCAGCGACCAGCAGCGAATCGGTGTAGCCCAATTCAGCGAACAGGCTGTCCGCCTCAGTTGCCGGATAACCCGGCACGATGCGATCCACCAGTGTATTGAGGAAATGATTATGTTGTTGCACCCAATCGCTAAAGGCTTGCGGTAGCGCCCAGTCGTTGGCATGGCGCAGCACGATGTCGCGCAGGGTGACGCCGTTCGCTTCAATCAGTTCCGTCGGCAGAAAGAGCAAGCCGGTTTTCGGCCCGCCACCGAGCGTTTGAAATCGCTCCCACAGCAAAGTGGCGACCTGAGCCGGAAAGCTGCGCGGCCATTGGTTGGGGTGGTGGGGTTGCTCGACGTAGGTAATGCCTGCTTCAGTCGTGTTGGAAATGACAAAGCGGGTTTGGGAGTTGCGGGCGTGGGTCAACAGTGCTTCGGGATGGTGGCGCGGATTAACCCCGCCCGTCACGCAACGCACGATGCGCCGTGTGTTGACCGGTACTCCGTTCTGAATGCCGCGCACCAGCACCGTGAATAACCCATCCTGGCCGTTGAGCCGTTCGACGATGCCCGCCGAACGCGGTGGCGCGATGACGATACGGGCGTTCAACAAACCGGCTTCGTTAGCGACATCAATCATCCAGTCGGCGAAAGCACGGAGAAAATTGCCGTCACCGATTTGGAGGATGCCGACCGGTGGCAGAGCAGAAGCCGGCAGCGGGTCGGGGTGGCTGGAACGGTTGAGTGCGCTCATCGCAGTTTTACATTTCACACGGATTGGAGAAATTCATCGCGCCGGGGCGAGAAAATGTCGAGCAACCGACTATCGGGTTCGAGAGCAATCACGCTATGCACGATATTTTTATCAGCGATAAAAGCATCCCCAGCCCGCAGGATGCGCTTTTCGCCCGCCACGGTGACTGCAAACGAACCGGCCAGCACATAGGCGATTTGTTCGTGATCGGCGTGGCCATGCGGCGTACCGATGGCACCTTGCGCGAACCGCACTTCGGCAGCCAGCAGGTTGGGCGTGTGGCCGATGATCTTGCGGCAGATTCCCGGTTCAACGTCCGTCCAGGAATCTGCCGCCTCCTCATAAAAATTGTTTGTCATAGCTAATACTATAGAATAGCGTATTAAAAAATGTAAACGGCGTTTCAAAAAAATTGATAGGTGACCGCTTAACAAAACTTTACATTGACAGGGTTGTCTTAAAAAATGTAAACATCGTTTCAGAAAACCTAAACGATGCGAAGATCGCAGAGTGATTGGAGAATACGTATGGAAATCAGACAGGCTATCCACAGCGCCCATTTCAAAACGCTGGATACGAGCGCATTGCGTCGTGAGTTTTTGATTGAACGCTTGTTTGCAGCGGATCGCATCGCCTTAACCTACAGCCATGTGGATCGCATCATCGCGGGTGGGGCGATGCCAGTAGGGCAACCGCTCGCCTTCGACGAAGCCTTGGCCAAGCAAATTGGCGCGGCGTTTTTTCTGGCACGGCGCGAGTTGGGGCTGATCAATATCGGCGGCCCAGCGCGGGTTCAGGTGGATAGTGAATTCTTTGAACTGGCCTCGCGGGAGGCCCTGTATGTCGGCGCGGGAGCCAGAGAAGTTATCTTTCACAGCCTCGATCCCCAGCAACCCGCCAAGCTGTATCTCAACAGTGCCCCGGCGCATTGTGCCTATCCGCACCGCAAGATCACGCTGGAACAGGCGTCTCCCGCGACGTTGGGCGACGCTGCAACCAGCAATCGACGCACCATTTACAAATTCATCGTGCCGGGCGTGGTGCAGTCTTGCCAATTGACGATGGGGATGACGGTGCTCGAACCCGGCAGCGTCTGGAATACCATGCCCTGCCACACCCATGAACGACGGATGGAAGTGTATTTCTACTTTGCGATGGAGCCGGATGCAGTGGTGTTCCATCTACTCGGTCGGCCCGATGAGACCCGCCATGTGGTGGTGCGCAACGAGCAAGCGGTGATCGCGCCCAGTTGGTCGATTCACTCCGGGGTCGGCTCGCAAAATTACACCTTCATCTGGGGTATGGTCGGCGAGAATCAGACCTTTGACGACATGGATCATGTGGCCATGACGGACCTGTATTGAGCGGCCTTGGCGCTGTTGCTATTGGAGAGAATGGGATGCTGAATCGATTTGATCTGTCGGGAAAGGTGGCCATCGTCACCGGCTGCAACACCGGCTTGGGCCAAGGGATGGCGGTGGCGCTAGCCGAGGCCGGGGCGGATGTGGTGGGCGTGAATCGCAGCGCCGCCACTGAAACCCACGCCGCTATTACGGCAGTAGGCCGACGGTTTCATGAGATTCGCGCTGAACTATCGGATATGGCGGTGTTGCAGCCGGTCGTCGAGGAAGCCTGCCAAGCGTTCGGTCAGATCGACATCTTGGTCAACAACGCTGGAATCATCCGCCGCGCCGATGCGCTGGAGTTCTCTGAGCAGGATTGGGATGAAGTGATCGATCTCAATCTCAAGTCCGTGTTTTTTCTGTCGCAGGCGGTGGCGCGACGCTTCATCGCTCAGGATTCACCCGGCAAGATCATCAACATCGCCTCGATGCTGTCTTTTCAGGGTGGGGTGCGGGTGCCGTCCTACACGGCATCGAAAAGCGGCGTGCTAGGCCTGACCCGGTTGCTGGCTTGTGAGTGGGCGGCAAAACGCATCAATGTCAATGCCATAGCGCCAGGCTACATGGTCACGAATAACACGGCTGCCTTGCGCGAGGATGAGAAACGCAACGCCGACATTCTGGGACGCATCCCCGCCCAGCGTTGGGGAACGCCGGAGGATTTGGCGGGGCCGGTGGTATTTCTGGCCTCATCTGCTTCCGATTATGTGAATGGTTATACGCTGGCCGTCGATGGCGGCTGGCTGGCGCGGTAATATGTGCCTGTGCTTTACTCTCGTCGGTGGGCGTCATGAGGCTAGATGAGTGAATTAAGAAAATGAAGCAGCAAACCGAAGTAGACGATTATAACCCCAACAGCAAGCAACCAGACTCGGTATCAGCGGTGTTGCGGGTATTCAGTATTTTGACGGCGCTCAGCGAGCGCAAGGAAACCAGCGTTTCCGAACTGTCGGCGCGACTCGCGTTGCCGAAAGCGACCGTATACCGATTTCTTCAGACCATGAAAGCGCTGGGATTCGTTCGTCAGGAATTGGAAAGCGAACGCTATGGCTTGACCATGAAGATGTTCGAGCTAGGCGCGAAATCGTTGCAATATCTCGATCTGATTGAGATCGCTCAGCGGCAGATGCAGGTCTTGTCCAACAATACTGGAGAGACTATTCATCTTGGCGTGTTAGCTGACAATGAAGTGATCTACATCCATAAAATCGATGCTCAGTACAACCTTGGCATGTATTCCAAAATTGGTCGGCGTGCACCGCTACATGCCACCGCTTTGGGCAAAGCGCTGCTCGCTTGGGAAACGCCGGAGCGGCGCGATAAATTGATTGCCAATACGACCTTTACCCGTTTTCGTGAGAATAGCATCGCCAGTTCAGCGGCATTTCTGGAAGAACTGGCGCTGACTCGTCAGCGGAAATATGGCTTCGATGCCGAAGAGTTTGAGGAGCATATGGTCTGCATCGCCGCACCCATCTTCGATCATTGGAATAATGTTGCGGCGGCTTTAAGTATCTCGTTCCCGCAATTTCGCTTCGATTCGGCCAGGAAAGAGGACTATGCCGCCATGACTATTGCCGCTGGCCGCGCCGTTTCGCTGGATTTGGGATGCTCGGCTTATCCGCTTGATCAGAACTAACCTCACCGCTCATTAAGCTTCCTTGACCAGCCCTGCCCGATAAGCGCCCACCAAGGCTTTCAATTCGTCGATACGCTGCTGGGTTTCTCGCCCCAGGTCAGTGTCCTTGACGTGCTGGCGGGCAGTTGCCTTCTCCAAAATGATGGTTTCAGGCACGGTATCCAGCTCATCCTCAATCGCTTTCTGCGTGGAATCGAACGGATAGTGGGCGACCAGATACATCCCATAAGAATGATCCACCAGGGTATAGCCCGCAATGCCGGTTTTCTGGTGATAGGCTTTGGAAAAGCCGCCATCGATCACGATTACTCCGGGTAATAGATCAGTGTGGCGAGCGTTCTTTTTTCCGCTTCCGTGAGGGTGTCGGCGAAGATTTCTTCGATTTTACGCCGAATGGAGCCGGAACCATTTTTGAGCACATGCCGAAACGCTTCGTATTCGCCGTGAATATCGGACAGGAAGTGTTCAGTGCCTTTGGGCAAATGAAGCTGGGCGCTTAAGGTGATGATAGCGGCCGAAGCGGCTTGAATGGACGGATATTGCCGGGCCAATAATTTTAAATAATCAAGCGAGTCGCTAGGAGTCATCACCAATCGCCTCAAGAAATTGTGAGCAGAGATCGTTGTTCGTTAACGGCATCGTGTTTAGCGCACCACCCAACCGCCACAGACCGGAAACACCTGTCCGACAAAGCAGTTGGCGGCCTCGCTACAAAGGTAGGCGGCAAATTGCGCATCTTCTCGCGCCGACACCAAGCGACCGAGTGGGACTTCGCGTTGCAAGCGTTCCTGGAAGCGCGGATTGGCTTGGACTTCAGCGGGAAAGTAGGTGGGATTATCGACGAAATTTTGGGCGATGGCGTTGATTTGAATGTTGTGCGGCGCAACTTCGACCCCGACGGCTTGCACATAGGCTAGTTGTGCGCCACGCGCGGCGCTATAAGTTGATGCTCGTTTCATCCCCCGCAGCGCCGAGGCGCTGCCCATCACCAGAATTTTTCCAGACTTGCGGGCGATCATCGCCGGAAGCGCAGCGCTCACCAGTCGGGGCAGCGGATCAACCAAGGCGGCGAAAACCTGCCGCCATTCATTATCACCCACGTCCACCGCTGGAGTGGTAGGCGCAGTCAAAGCGAGATTAGCGACTAATACATCGATTGAACCGGCCTCCTGCACAACTCTGGCGGCGGATTCTGGCGCGGCGAGTGGTTCAGCATTGGCGATCACCTCAGCGCCTTGTTCGGCAAATACCTCGCACAACACAGGCCCCATGAATTCGCTGGCTTGGGTGATCAAGACTCGTTTGCCAGTCAGTGTGTTGTGCATGATCGATGACTCTGCTTCTTTAGCTTATTGAATGGTTAGGTAGTGCCAATTGTAGGAGCAAATTTAATTCGCTTTCCGAACTTCCGCCAAAACGGAGCGGATGGCATCGACGACAGCCTCCGGCTTTTCCAGTGGAATCGCGTGACTACTTTCGACCCATATCTGCTTCGCGCCGGGATAGAGGTGTGCAATATCGACCCGCTTTTCATTGCTAAAGTGCGCCAGTTCTGAAGTTTCTTTCATCGGCTCCGCAGCACTCAACACCATGACGGGTTTGCCTGAAAACGTGGGGAGTCTCAGCACTTGTTCACCCGTCTGAGCCAACAGGTCAAGCTCGTCCTGTGCGGTTCCGGTGACCAAAACGCCGATCAGGCCGCGAACGAAAAAAGATTGTTTTTCTAGGGCACCCGCGCCTTCTAGTTGCCTGGGATGAGTTGAGTCCACCAGAATCAGCGCCGCCACCTCTTGCGGATGCTTACGCGCGAACAGTTGCATGTAGAGTCCGCCGAGGGAATGGCCTACCAGCACGTAGGGAGGCTTCAGCCCCTGATTCAGCAAAGCCGTGCGTAGTTCTTCGACGATGTGATCGCCGTCGCGCGGGGTATCGGTGGATGCGCTTTGTCCATAGCCAGGACGGTTGTAGGCGAAGTAGGTCGTATCGCTCGCAATGGCGGGCAACACTTTACTCCACCATTCCATGTGTCCGCCGAGTCCGTTTTCAAAGACGACGACGGGGCCAGTGCGTAAATGCGCTACGAATTCAAGCTGTCGGGTGCCGATTCGCTGCGTTTGTGCGTCCGGCAATCCTGCACAGCCGACAAGCCAGGCGAGTACGAGAAGCGTTGCAAAGCGTGAAACAGCAGCTAAGCGCAGACAGATCAATGCAATCATGGCCAGATCACCAGCTAGGTAATGGAGTACTTACCGCATTGCAGTACGCGCCGCGCCATTTAGGGGACTGTTACTTTGCACTCAGACAACCCTCTAGAACGCTTTACGAACTTATCGTCAAATGTTCTCAATGATTTCAGGTGTTGACACTTCGCGAGATGTAGGGCATCAGCAAAATCAAGTCCCGATTCATGCCACACAATAGCCTTTGCGATTAATAGTGGCTCGGCAAGCATGACGTTTTTTAAGCCAAAAACGCGCCTAAACGCAGTACAGATTTCCGTGGGTGAATAGTCATAGGCAAACCGCAATACCCACTCTGTTTCAAGTACAACCGAATCAGCAACGAAAATTTGGTTTCCTTGAAATAGATTTAATGACCTTTTGTACTGCACTTCATCGTCTTGCACCAGAAATCTAACGAGAACATTGGTATCAATTGCAATCACACCACACTCTCCGCACTCCATTACAGATGGCTTGTGCTATTTCATCCTGACTCAATGCCTTTTGGGGGCGCTTGAGACAGCCTGCGGCATCCTCTAGAAGCGTCTCCTCAAAGGGCGCTTTTGGCTTTAACAAGACTCCATCGCCAGTATCAATCACTACTAACTCCAAGCCACTTTCCCAGCGATGTGAGGCCCGAATTGCTTTTGGAATAATAACTTGGCCCTTACTGGAAAGCCGGGTGGTTTCCATGATCGCACCTCATTAAAGTAAGATGAAGGTAAGATAAGATTCCTAAGATGGTCTGTCAACAAATCGACCAAATGGGTACGGAGTTTGGTGATGGTCAGCCATTTAAGGCTCAGTATCGCTGCGTCCCTTCAGAATCTGGCTTAGGCATGGACACGATTTGAAACCTCAATCAGGTTCATGTCTGGATCGCGGAAATAAACAGAAAGAATTGGGCCTGTTGCACCTGTACGCTGAATCGGCCCCTCAATGACTGTCACGTTGCACGAAGTGAGATGGCTTACGACTTCAGGTAATGGGACTGATGTAAGAAAGCACAAATCAGCCGAGCCAGGCGTGGGCTGTTGCGCTTTTGGTTCAAACTCTTTTTTGTGCTGATGTAGGTTGATTTTCTGCGCACCAAAAGAAAGAGCTTTTCGACCGCCACCAAAAGTCATGATGTCCATGCCCAACACTTTAGAATAGAAAGACGCGGTGGCGTCAATATCTTTGACGGTCAGCACCAAGTGATCAAGGCTGTCAATTTTCATGAGCGGCGACTTATATGCCTAACGATTGCCATAATCGGCATTGAAAAGTGGTGCGACGAAAGATCGCCACTTTTCACTGTCCGTGTTGATGGTGCTGTTAGCGAGCATCGTTCACTCCAGCTTCCACCAAAGCGGCCATTGCTTCTGATTCCGAAAGACCTCTTGCCTTCAAACCTGAAATTACGCCGACTCGATTTTTTGTTGGTTGGTTCTGACTGGCTTTCCATTTACCAAGCAACTTTGTGATGACTATTTCTACACCAACTATGGCCGCCATGATTTTTTCGATGTATTCAGGCGGTGCATCGGCGACCGCCCATGGTTCTGGAAAGGGTGATTCACTGTGCTCGGTAAGAGTGTCGAGTTGTGCACGCAACCACGACGCATCATCTACGATGCGCAGAACACCATAAGCATGGACGACAGCATAACTCCAGGTGGGTACGACCTTTCCGGTTTCTTTCTTTGTGGTATACCACGAAGGCGTTATGTAGGAGTTGGGACCATGGAAGATGGCCAATATTTCAATACCTTCGGCGATTTCGTCATACAATGGATTTGCGCGGGCAATATGGCCCTGCAACGTCCCATAGGGAGCCGACAATTGGGACAAATGTAGCGGAATGTGATTTGCGTTTAGCCCATTTGGAGAGTGAGTAACCAAGGTCGCTAACGGATATGCATGGATAAGCTCATGCATGACATCAATTCTCGTCTCTTCAAATTGCTTCGATATATACACGCTGTATCCTTCCTCGGTAACGACTTCGTTCACCTGCCGTGCGTACGGTCAGGTGCAACGCCCAGTTAGGCTCTAGCGTTGAGAAGTTCATCAACTGTTAAGCCAATATCTTTCGCAATTTGTCGAAGCAAGATCGGTGACACATCGCGCCCCGCATGGAACGGCACTGTAGTACACCTGCCATCAGAATGACGAAACTGCTTATGAGAGCCACGTTGTCGAACCTCAGTAAATCCCAATGCTTCAAGCAACGTAACAACCTCGCGAGGTTTCAGAATAGGCAAGTTTCCCATGTTCAAGCCACAGCAATATTTTGAGTGCCGATGAATTCAGCTTCTAGTATGGGGTCACCATCTTCAAGTAACATCTCAACGACTTCTCGAAGATTCTGATTTAATTCATCCAAAGTTTCTCCTTGTGTATGAGCACCTTGGAATCCAGGAATAAAACCTACATAAAGCCCTGTGTCTTGACAACGCTCAACAATAGCTGTGTAGTTTCTCATGTAAATAAACTCCGAATTGGTTTATGAGAAATTTCGTTCTAACGTCTTTGCTCACCGGGGCCGCGTAGTGGGGTCAGGTGCAAGCCCCAGTTAGGCCCCGGTTGATTAAATGTTGGGTTGCTAAGAAGATGGCAACTCAATCTAGACGGCTTCAATTTGCCCAAAATGAGAACCTCCGGGAATATTAACCAATTCCTCCCCAACATCGTAGGTTGAAATAGTGTAGTAATAGTCGCCGCTTTGAAAGATCAGCTCGTGAATACCGCGAAGTTCTCGCCAATAGAATTGATCCTGTGTCGCAGCCTTTGTCGGAGGGTAGACGAACTCCAGTTTTCCCGGGACGCCAAAACGATACTGCAAAGTAGCCCTCTGTTTTTGTGAGATCTGCCGAGGCACATACAGAGGCAATTTTGCTGCTTCTCGATAGGCGGCAGCTGAACAATACCTTCTCGCCCCGTATACAATGAGTTTGCCCCTCAGCAATCATGGGTAGCAAGCAAAGAACAAAGATAAGACGGGTTATCATCGGTCGTGACATGGACGCTCTAACGGGGCGGCGGATAAGCCGCGAGAGGCGGTAAAGCCGCAAGCTTTTCCGCCCGAAGTCGGCTTGATCCGCGTGGTTGTGCGGCGCTTCGCGCCGCGCAAGCAGCGGATCGTATCCGCCGCCCCGTTGTCG
>JBATSQ010000155.1:0-15176 GCA_049293375.1 Candidatus Contendibacter sp. | reverse complement strand
CCGCCGATGGTGCCGCCGGTCGAAACCGGGTTGCTGTCCGTCGCGCCCGGAGAACCGGCTAATGCCGGGCTGAGCATCGCCGAACTGCACACCTTGCCCGCCGCTCTCGCGCAGCCGTCGCCACCGCTGGCGCGGCAGCCCGGCGCGACCGCATCCGGCGGCGCACCGTCATTTTATTTTCTCGACGCGGCATCAACACTGCCGGTCCGTGCGTCAGAGCCGGTCTTTCCGACAGCGAGCGCGCCGTATTTTCTTGATGCCAGCATGGCTGGGGCAACCGGAGACCAATCCCCGACTCCCGTTCCGGCCACACCTTCAACGGTCGATCATCTCCTCTCTCCGTTCGAATTTCTGGAATTGCGCGCCGAGCGGATACCGGATTTAGCGCTCGTCTCCCGGCCGTTCGATCCGCGGGCGATCCGGCGTGATTTTCCGATCCTGCAGGAACGGGTGCACGGCCGACCGCTGATCTGGCTCGACAACGCCGCCACCACGCAAAAGCCCAACGCGGTCATTGAGCGGCTTTCCGAGTTTTACCAGCGCGAGAATTCCAACATCCATCGGGCCGCCCACACCCTCGCAGCGCGGGCCACCGATGCTTATGAAGCGGCGCGCGAGAAAGTGCGCCGCTTCCTCAACGCGCCCTCCGGCAATGAAATCGTCTTCGTGCGCGGCACCACCGAAGGCATCAATTTAGTCGCGCAAAGCTGGGGTCGCCGTCATGTCGAGCGGGATGATGAAATCGTCATCACCTGGTTGGAACATCACGCCAACATCGTGCCGTGGCAGCAGTTGTGCGCGGAGAAAGGCGCGCGGTTGCGGGTCGCGCCAGTGGACGATCACGGCCAGGTAATTCTGGAGGAATACGAAAAACTGCTCGGCCCGCGCACCCGGCTGGTGGCGCTCAGTCAAGTGTCGAACGCGCTCGGCACCGTGACCCCGGCGCGGGAGATGGTAGAAATCGCCCACCGCTACGGGGCGCGGGTGTTGGTCGATGGCGCGCAGGCGGTTTCCCACATGGCCGTGGACGTCCAGGCGCTCGATTGTGACTGGTACGTTTTTTCCGGCCATAAAGTGTTCGGCCCCACCGGCATCGGTGCCGTGTTCGGCAAGGAAGAGCTGCTCGACACCACGCCGCCGTGGCAGGGCGGCGGCAACATGATCGCGGATGTCACCTTCGAAAAGACGATCTACCAGTCGGCTCCGGCTCGCTTCGAGGCCGGCACCGGCAACATCGCTGATGCGGTGGGGCTGGGCGCGGCGCTCGATTACCTCGATCAAATCGGTATGGAAAACGTGAGCCGGTACGAGCACGAGCTGTTGGTTTACGCCACGGCGGCGCTGGCGGAGATTCCCGGTTTGCGGTTGATCGGCACCGCGCGCGAAAAGGCGGGCGTGCTGTCGTTTGTGCTGGACGGTTTCCGCAGTGAGGATGTCGGCCAAGCGCTGGATCGGGAAGGGATTGCGGTGCGCGCTGGCCACCATTGCGCCCAGCCGATCCTGCGCCGTTTCGGCTTGGAAAGCACCGTCCGGCCCTCGTTGGCCCTCTACAACCTGCGCGAGGAAATCGACGCGCTGGTCGCCGCCCTGGGGCGCATTCGGGTTAACCATAGCCGACGGGCAGTGTGACGAGTGCTGGCGAAGCCAGCAAATGACCAGCCACATCTTCCCAAACTAGAAACCCATCGCAATGATGGGTTTCCTAAGGGCGGGCAAACCAGCGCAGGGGCTTAACTCTGCTTCCAGGGTAAACCTTCGGCCCGCCAGCCACTCCCGCCGCGATGGCCGCGCTCGTCGAGCGGCCCCTCGAAACCGTCGGCGACGTTGTAGGTGATATAGCCTTGCTGGGCCAGAAATTCGGCGGCGGCACGCGAGCGGATGCCGCTGCGGCAGATTAAATAAACGCTATGGCGTCGGGTCACGCCTTGCGCTTGCAGCTCCCGCAAAAAGCGTGGGTTGCGCTCCATCCCCGGAAACTGTTGCCATTCGACTTGCAGCAACGCGCTGTCGAGGTCGGCGAGGTCGGGAAAACCGACAAACGCCCACTCGGCGTGGGTGCGGATATCCACTAAAACGGCATCCGACTGTTCTTGCAGTCGCCGCCAGGTTTCGGTAGCGCTGACGTGACCGCCGAAGCCGCCGGGCGCGGGGTGCAAATCTGGCGCGGGGCGGGTTTGAGTTTCCACTGAACGCAGATGGGATCGTTGTGCAGCAAAGGCTTTAGGCATGGGTTATTCTCCTTCAGAGCTGTAAGTCATTACCAGATACAAAATGGCTTCGGCGGGGCCAACATTGCGATAGCTGTGCGCTACATCTGCCGCAAACTCAATGGCGTCGCCTGCTGTCAGGAGGTGGAGGACCTTGTCGATGGCAATTTCTACCATGCCGCCACCGACCACCAGATTTTCCAGGGTCCCCGGCGGGTGCGGCTTCGCCACTTCCTTAGCGCAGCTTTTGAGCCGCAACTCATAAAACTCCACCCGTCGCACTGGATGGTCGGCCGGAAACAGGGCCCGCAAGCAACAGCTTCCGTCCCCAGACAGGAGTCTCCGCGCCTCCACCGCCGGCAACAAGCGCACGTTGCGCGGGTGTACCTCGCTCAAAAAAGCTTGTAAGGGTGTCTTCAAGGCGCAGGCAATTTTCCATAACACCAGAACAGTTGGCGTGCTGCGCCCCAATTCGATCTGGCTCAACATCGCCCGGCTGACACCCGACTGCCGCGCGAGCTTTTCCAACGATAGTCCGTGCCGCTTGCGCTGCATACGGACGTTGTCGCCAATCACGATGGCCAAAGGGCTTGTCGTTGCTCCTGCGCCGACCGCCCCGGCCCACGGTGTTTCCCCGCTATAATGCGAGAATGGCAACTTCTCGTTTCCATTGGAAAAAATAACGGGTGCTTGATCGTTCATCGGTAGGAGTCCTCGCAGCTATGAGCGCCGGATCCGCTCAAATCCCAGCACCGCCGTCGAACGCCTCGCTGCGCACTTGCGCCTGCGAGATGTTGCTGCCGGGCGGTACGCTGCGAGTGAGCCAAACATTACCGCCGATGATCGAGCCGCGTCCGATGGTAACTCGGCCCAAAATCGTCGCGCCGGCATAGATCACCACGTCGTCTTCAACGAAGGGATGGCGAGCATTGCCCTTAACTAAAGCACCGTTCTCTTGGGCGGGAAACCGTTTAGCTCCCAGGGTCACAGCCTGATACAGTCGTACCCGCTGGCCAATAACTGCAGTTTCTCCAATCACGACGCCGGTACCGTGATCGATGAAGAAACTACCGCCGATCTGCGCGCCTGGATGAATATCAATCCCGGTCTGCGAGTGCGCGATCTCCGCAATGATCCGTGCGATGAGCGGCACGCCCAACTGCTGCAAGACATGCGCAAGGCGATGATGGATGGTGGCGGTGATGCCGGGGTAACAAACCAGCACTTCATCAATACTGCGTGCGGCCGGATCGCCTTCAAAGGCAGCGTGGATGTCACTGTCTAAAAGCTTCCGCACTTCGGGCAACCGCGCGGCGAAGGCGCGGACGATTTCGACGGCCCGTTCCCGCTCGGCTGTTTCAAAGCGCTCCTGACCGGAGACATAGCGCAGTTCCCGGCGCACGGCCTCCAGCAGCTTGCGCAGGTTTAGCTCCAGGGCGTGGCCCACGAAATAATCGACGGTTTCATCGGTCAATTCGGCGTTGCCCAAGCGGTTCGGAAAGAGCACCGTGCCGAGCCCATCCACCATCTGGGCCAGCGTTTTACGCGAAGGCAGGCGGGGTGGACAGGTGGCTGACTGGTGGCGACTGGCCAGAGACCGGTCGCGCACGGCGCGCAGTTCGGAGACGATGGTATCCAGCTGCCAACATACGCTGGAACTGGCTGGCGGACCCAGCGGTTGCAAGCGCGCGCTCATGCCGCCAACCCTTTGGCGTCGAACACCCCTTCGAACAAAATCGAGCTGAGGTACCGCTCGCCAGAATCCGGCAAGATGACAACAAAGGTTTTACCGGCGTTTTGCGGGCGTTTGGCGAGACGAACGGCCACGGCCACCGCCGCCCCGCAAGAGATGCCTGACAGGATGCCCTCCTCGCGCGCCAGACGGTGTGCGTAATGGATCGCCTCTTCGTTGCTGACCTGTTCGATTTCGTCCACCAAAGACAAGTCCAGAACATCCGGCACAAAGCCCGCGCCGATGCCTTGAATCTTGTGGGGCGCGGGTTTCAGCACTTCGCCGGCGCGTTTCTGGGTCAAGACCGGACTTGCGCTGGGTTCGACCGCCACCGACACGATGGGCTTGCGCTGGGCGTGCTTGAGGTAGCGCGAGACGCCGGTGATGGTGCCACCGGTACCGACCCCGGAGATGAATATATCGACCGCACCACCGGTATCGTGCCAAATTTCTGGGCCGGTAGTTTTCTCGTGAATCGCTGGATTCGCTGGATTCTTGAACTGCTGAAGCAGCACGTAACGAGCGGGGTCAGACGCCGCGATTTCCTCAGCTTTCGCCACCGCGCCGCTCATGCCCCGCCCCCCTTCAGTCAACACCAATTGCGCGCCGTAAGCGATCAAAAGCTTACGCCGCTCCAGACTCATGGTTTCCGGCATGGTCAGGGTCAACGGGATGCCGCGCGCAGCGGCGACAAAGGCTAGCGCGATGCCGGTATTGCCGCTGGTCGGCTCCACCAGTTCCTTGCCCGGTCCCAGCAAGCCCCGGCGCTCGGCATCCCAGATCATCGCCGCGCCAATCCGACATTTGACCGAATACGCCGGATTGCGGCCCTCGATTTTCGCCAGCACCGTGGCCGGCGCGCCGTCGGTGATTCGGTTGAGCCGCACCAGCGGCGTGCGGCCAATGGATGTGGAGTTGTCTTCATACCAGTGAGTCATCATCGTCACCCCATCACTTCGCGGCAGGTTGATAGAGTTGATCGAAGACACCGCCGTCGGCAAAGTGGGTTTTTTGCGCGGTTTGCCAGCCACCGAATAGTTCGTCGATGGTGAAGAGATTCACCTTGGAGAATTGCCCGACGTATTGGGCCGCGATCTTGGGATCGCGCGGCCGGTAGTAATGCTTGCCGGCCAGTTTCTGCCCCTCCTCGCTGTAGAGGTATTGCAGATACGCCTCGGCGGTCTTGCGGGTTCCCTTTTTGTCCACCACTTTGTCCACCACGGTCACCGGCGGTTCCGCCAAGATCGATAGCGAAGGCGTCACGATTTCGAATTGGTCCGGCCCGAGTTCCTTGGTAGCGAGAAATGCCTCGTTTTCCCAAGACAGGAACACGTCGCCGATGCCGCGCTCGGTGAAGGTGGTCAGAGAACCCCGCGCGCCGGAATCGAGCACCGGGACGTTCTTGTATAGCTTGGTGACGAACTCGCGCGCCTTGGCCTCGTCGTTGCCCTGCTTTTTGAGGACGTAGCCCCAGGCGGCGAGGTAGTTCCAGCGGGCGCCGCCGGAGGTTTTCGGGTTGGGCGTGACGACCGAGATGCCCGGCTTCACCAGATCGTCCCAGTCCTTGATCCCCTTGGGGTTGCCCTTGCGCACCAGAAACACGATGGTCGAGGTGTAGGGCGCGCTGTTGTTCGGCAACCGCTTCTGCCAATCCTTCGGGATCAGCTTGCCCTTCTCGGCCAAGGCGTCGATGTCGTAGGCCAAGGCCAGGGTCACCACGTCGGCTTCCAGCCCGTCGATCACCGCCCGCGCCTGCTTGCCGGAGCCGCCGTGCGATTGCTGGACGGTCACGGTTTCGCCGGTCTGGCTTTTCCAGTGCTCGGCGAAGGCCGCGTTGAAGTCCTGATAAAGCTCGCGCGTGGGGTCGTAGGAAACGTTGAGTAGTTGAATTTCCGCAACTGCGACCGGAAGGGTGGCCGTCGTCAGCGCGAGGGCAAGCAGTGTTGAGAAGAAACGAGTTTTTTTCATTTTGCCGCTGGCTCCAAATCGTTTGAGGACTTGGAGTAATTTACGGCGTTTTTTTTATTCGGTTAACGAATATAAATTGAAATGCTTATCGATATTTTGCATGAAAGTCATGCTAAACGACCGCATAAAACGCTAATCAGCTTAGTAATACAGGCAGTCATCACTTAGCGACACTCCCCGACCGAACCCGGCCGGCAGCGCTGGCGGTTCACCCAAATCGTGCTGTCGAGCTTGGCGTCGGTGAAGTGCGCGCCGTCGATGCGGGCGTCGGCCAGCGTCGCTTCCGACAGTTCCGCACCGGTGAAATCGGCCGCCAGCAGGTTTGCGCCATCCAGTTTGGCCCCCCGGAGTTTGGAATGGGTCATGACCGCATTTTCCAGAACCGCCCGGCTGAGCGTCGCCCCGCTCAAATCGGCGTCGGGTAGCTTGGCGTCGGTCAGGTTCGCCTGCGCCAAGACGGCTTTACTCAGGTTTGCGCCGCTCAAATCGGCCGCGGTGAGATCGGCCTGATCCAACCGCGCCCCGCTCAAATCGGCGTTGCTCAGATTCGCTTGCGCCAACGCGGCGCGCTCCAGCCGCGCGCCGGCCATGCTGGCGTTGGCGAGGATCGCTTGCTCCAGTTTTGCCGAGACCAAGCGCGAACCGACCAGCGCCGCGCCGGAGAAATCGGCCCGACTCAGCGTCGCGCCGCCCAAATCTGCGCCGCTCAAGCGCGCGCCGTTGAGCTTGGCGTCGCTCAGATTGATCTGGGTCAGCACCGCCTCACGCAAGTCCGCCCCCTGCAAATCGATACCCTGTTTGTCGCAGTGCAACCAGTTGACCCGCCGCGCCGGCGGGTCGTCGCAGGCGCTCCAACCGAGAGCGGGCCAATACAGCAAGATCGACAAAAACGGCGGTAGCAAAGCGCTAGCCGGGCGGCAAAGCGTCACAATCGTCCTCCCATTACGCTGCTTTGGCATCGAACACCAAATCGACGACTTGCTGGAAGCGCTCCACAAAGTGAACGGTCAAGCCTTCTTTGATGTGATCGGGCAGTTCCTCGACATCGCCCCGGCAGCCTTCCGGCAAAATCAGCTCGAACAGGCCAACCCGGCGGGCGGCGATCACTTTCTCGCGAATCCCGCCCACCGGCAACACCTGTCCGGTCAGGGTCAGCTCGCCGGTCATCGCCAAGGGCCGGCCCGGCTGCTGGCCGCGCGCCAGCGACAGCAGGGCGGTCGCCATGGTGATACCGGCGCTGGGGCCGTCCTTGGGCGTCGCCCCTTCCGGGACGTGCAGGTGGACAAACGCCTCGTCGAAGAACTTGGGATCGGCCTGATAGCCCTCCAAATGCGCGCTGATGTAACTGTAAGCGATGTTGGCCGATTCCTGCATCACCTCGCCCAGCCGGCCGGTCAGTTTGAAGCCCCGGTTCTTGGTGTGGATCAGGCTGGCTTCGATGCTGAGCGTCGCCCCGCCCATGGCGGTCCACGCCAAACCGGTGATCACGCCGACGCCGGACATCAGCGTTTCCAGCTTGAACGGGGGCTTGCCCAGGTAGTCGTCGAGCTGCGCGGCGTCCACCGTGATCGCCCCTTCGCGGCCCTGGACGATTTCCACCGCGATCTTGCGCACGATCCGGCCCAGTTGTTTTTCCAGGTTGCGCACGCCGGCCTCGCGGGCGTAACCCTCGATGATCTGGCGCAACGCCGCGTCATCGAGCTGGATGCGGTCGCGATCCAGCCCGCTGCGCTCCAGCAGTTTCGGCCACAGGTGGTTGCGGGCGATCTGCACCTTTTCGTCGGTGATGTAGCCGGACAGCCGGATGGTTTCCATCCGATCCAGCAGCGGCCCCGGAATGGTGTCGAGCTGGTTGGCGGTGCAGATGAACAATACTTTGGACAGGTCGAAACGCACATCCAGGTAATGATCCAGAAACTCGGTATTCTGTTCTGGATCAAGCACTTCAAGCAAAGCAGACGCCGGATCACCCCGGAACGACGCGCCGATCTTGTCGATCTCGTCCAACATGATGATCGGGTTGGCGGTCTTGGATTCCCGCAGCGCCTGGATGAACTTGCCGGGCAGCGCGCCGATGTAGGTGCGGCGGTGGCCCTTGATTTCGGCCTCGTCGCGCATCCCGCCCAGGCTGAAGCGGTAAAATTTGCGGTCCAGCGCGTCGGCTACCGAGCGGCCGATGGAGGTCTTGCCGACGCCGGGCGGGCCGACCAGCAGGATGATGGAACCGCCGACCTGACCTTTCAGCGCGCCCACCGCCAGAAACTCGATGATGCGGTCTTTCACGTCGCCCAGCCCGTCGTGGTCGCGGTCGAGGATTTCGCGGCCGTGCTTCAGGTCCAGATTATCGGTGGAATAAACCCCCCACGGCAGTTCGGTCATCACGTCCAGATAGTTGCGGGTGACGGCGTATTCCGGCGAGCCGGTTTCCAGGATCGCCAGCTTCTCCAGTTCCTCCTCGATCCGCTTCATGGAGGCTTCGGGAACGGTTTTGCTGGCCAGTCGCTCGCGAAAGCGGTCCACGTCGGCGGTGCGGTCGTCCTTGGCGATGCCCAGTTCCTGCTGGATGGTCTTGAGCTGCTCGCGCAAGAAGAACTTGCGCTGGTGCTCGCTCATCTTTTCCTCGACCTGCTTGCGGATGTGGGTCTGGAGCTGGGCGACTTCCAGTTCCTTCTTGATCAGCACGATGACCTTTTTCATCCGCTCCAGAATCGGCGCGGTGGCCAGGATGTCCTGCAATTCGTCCTTGTTGGCCGTGGTCAGGCTGGCGGCGAAATCGGCCAGCGGCGAGGGATCGTGGGTGTTGAAGCGGTTGAGGAAGAACTTCAATTCCTCGGAATACAGCGGGTTGAGCGGGATCAGCTCTTTCAGGGTGTTGATGATCGCCAGCGAATAGGCGCGCAACTCCTCGACGCCGGCCTCGTCCTCCTCGTTCAGATACTCGACCTGAACGTGATACGGCGCGGTGGTGGACAGCCAGCTTTGAACGCGGAACCGTTTCAAGCCCTGGGCGATGAATTGCAAGCGGCCTTCGTTGCGGGCCAACTGGTGCATCCGCGCGACGGTGCCCACGTCATGAAAATCGGCGGGGCCGGTGGCTTTCTCCGCGCTGTCGGGTTTGACCAAAATAAGACCGATCACCCGCTGCTCGAGCTGAACGGCGGCCTCGACCGTGGGCAACCACGGTTCTTCGTTCAGCAGCAACGGCAGCGCCTGCGCCGGAAAAAACGGCCGTTCGGACAGCGGCAACAGGTAAAGGGTGCCCGGCAGGATGTCGCTGGCGGCGACGATAGGATTGGCGGCGGGCGTCTCGGCGGCATCTTCCTCGCGCACGACTTCCGCCTCCAGGGCCTCGACTTCGTGATCGGTCATGCTGGTTCTCGCGGCTAAAGGGAAGTTTAGCCCTAGATGCGGGCGAGGCGGGCCATTATCAAGGGTCGGGTCGTCAGGCGGAGGCGGGCCGGGAGCGACCGCGCGGCGCGAGCGCGCGAGCCGCTGGCGATAAGAGCGGTTGCTGTGACCGGGAACGGGATGGTCAGCGGGAGTTCATTCGGCCAATTCGCTGCGGTCGGCGAACTCGGTCAGGGCTTCCGGGTTGGCCAGCGCCTCAATGTTCTTGACCGGCTGGCCGTGGACCACGTTGCGCACCGCCAGTTCGACGATCTTGCCGCTCTTGGTGCGGGGGATGTCGGCGACTTGCAGCACCTTGGCCGGAACATGGCGCGGAGTGGCGTTGTCGCGGATCAGGCGTTTGATGCGGGCGATGAGTTCCTCGTCGAGATCCAGGCCGTCTTGTAGCTTGACGAACAGGACCACCCGCACGTCATGGTCCCATTCCTGGCCGATGACGATGGATTCCACCACTTCCGGCAGCTTTTCGACCTGCCGGTAGATTTCGGCGGTGCCGATCCGTACCCCACCTGGATTCAGGGTGGCGTCGGAGCGGCCATGGATGATCAGGCCGTCGTGCACGGTGATCTCGCAGAAATCGCCGTGATGCCAGACGCCGGGGAAGCGCTCGAAATAGGCGGCCCGGTATTTCTTGCCGTCGGGATCGTTCCAGAAGCCGACCGGCATACAGGGGAACGGCCGGGTGCAGACCAGCTCGCCTTTCTCGCCCCGAACCGGACGGCCGCCTTCATCCCACACATCGACCGCCAGGCCCAGGCCCTTGCATTGAATCTCGCCGCGCCAGACCGGCAACAGGGGATTGCCCAGCACGAAACAGGACAGCAGGTCGGTGCCGCCGGAGATGGACGCCAGTTGCAGATCGGCCTTGATGTCGGCGTACACGTCGTCGAAGCGTTCGGGCGCCAGCGGGCTGCCGGTCGAGGTCATGACCCGCAGCGCGCCCAGGTCGTATTCCTGGCGGGGCTTGAGGCCGGTCTTGAGCAAGGCGTCGAGATACTTGGCCGACGTGCCGAAGTGGGTCATGCGCTCGCTCTGGGCGTACTCCCACAGGATCCGGCCCCGTTGGACGAAGGGGTTGCCGTCGTAGAGCAGCAGGGTCGCGCCGGAGGCCAGGCCGGACGCCAGCCAGTTCCACATCATCCAGCCGCAGGTGGTGAAGTAGAACAGCCGGTCGCCCTCGCGGACGTCGGTATGCAGTTGGTGCTCCTTGAGGTGCTGCAGCAGCGACCCGCCCGCGCCGTGGACGATGCACTTGGGAATGCCAGTCGTGCCAGACGAGTACATGATGTACAGCGGATGGGCGAAGGGCAGCGGCGCGAAGGCGAGGGCGGTCTCCGCCGCGTGCGGCGCGATGAAGCGGTCCCAGGTCACGCCCTTGGGCAACCGGGCCGCCGAGGCGTCCGCTTCCGTCTTGGAGCGCAGATAGGGAACCAGGACCAGATACCAGACGCTGGGCAGGCGCGGCGCGAGTTCGGCCAGCTTGGCCTGAATGTCGACTGCCTTGCCGTTGTACCAGTAGCCGTCGCAGGCGATCAGGATCTTGGGTTGGGTCTGGCCGAAGCGGTCCAGCACACCCTGGACGCCGAAATCCGGCGAGGCGCTGGTGAACACCGCGCCCAGGCTGGCCGTCGCCAGCATCGCCACGATGGTTTCCGGCAGGTTGGGCAGATAGGCGGCCACCCGGTCGCCGGAGACGACGCCCGCCGCCCGCAGCGCGGCGGCGAACCGGGCGACCTGCTGGCGCAACTCGGCCCGCGACACCGCGCGCTTGACCTTGTTCTCGCCCCAGAACACCAGCGCGTCCGGATTGCCGCGGTCCCGCAACAGGTTCTCGGCGAAGTTGAGCCGGGCGTTGGGGAACCAGGTCGCGCCGGGCATCTTGTCTCCGTCGACCAGGGCCGGGCCGTCGCCGCGTTCGCCCAGAACTCCGCAAAAGTCCCAAACCGCCGTCCAGAACTGTTCGGGCGCGGTCACCGACCAGTGGTGCAGGTCCGCGTAGGACCCGAAGCGCTGGCCGGCCAGGGTTTCGGCCAGGGCGTGGAAAGCGGCCATTCGGGTCGTGGCGCTCCAGGCGGGATCGGGAGTCCATAGCGGAAGGTCGGCGTGCGATTCCAGCGTCATCGTGCGCTTCTCCAGAGCGTCTTTAGGCCAGATGGAGCGGGAGTCGCACTGCTAAAAGCCCGGCGCGCTTACGCCCTGGCTTTGCGCAGCGTGATGTGGCGGAACCAACCGCCGGCCAGCGCCGGCTGGTCCGAAAGCACGGTCAGACTGGGCGTGTGCGCCAAAACCTGCTCAAAGACCACATCGGTGCGGCTCGCCAGCAAACCCAGCAGTGGGCTAAGCCAGCGCCGCACCGGCGCGCGTTGGTCGGCGCGCAGAAATTTATCGAAGATCAGCATCCGGCCACCAGGCCGCAACACGCGCGCTGCTTCCAGCAACACCCGTTCGGGATGCGGCGTGACCGCCAGAATCAGATGCAACACCACCGCATCGAAGGCCGCGTCGTCATACGGCAGGCGGCGGGCATCGCCGCCATCCAGATGAATTTCCAGTCCGCTGGCGCGGGCCTTGCGCCGAGCGCGCGCCAGCATGGCCGGCGTCAGATCCAAGCCGGTGTAGCGCGGCCCTCGCGGCAGCCACGGAAAATCCAAACCGCTGCCGACCCCGATTAATAGCGCATCCGCTACGGATTCCGCCGGTAACTGTTCCAGACTACGCCGCCGCGCGGCCACGGTGAAGGGAGCGACCAACGCATCGTAAATGGGTGCGAATAGCGTATAGCTGTAACGCAGCATGGCGCTTCAGTGCAGGGTGCGGGGAATGGACAGCACAAAGGCCGGAATTTCGGCGTCGAAGGTCACGCCATCATCCGCCAGCATCTGATAGCTGCCCTTCATGCTGCCGACCACCGTTTCCAAAATCGCGCCGCTCGTGTATTGAAACCCTTCGCCCGGACGCAGATAAGGTTGTTCGCCGACCACGCCTTCACCACGCACCTCTTCCACCTTGCCGTTCGCGTCGGTGATAATCCAGTGGCGGCTTAGCAGCTTGGCGGGAATCGTGCCTTGGTTTTGAATCACGATGGTGTAGGCGAACACATAACGATCCTGATCGGGACTGGATTGTTCTTCCATATAGAACGCTTGCGCGGCGACGGTGATGTTGTAGTGGCTTTTCTTGGCCATGGGCGGCGGGTTCCGGATCGGCAGTAAGAAAAAGAACGCAGGAGCATATCGCCATCAAGCGCGCAAGGTTGGGTCGAGCTAGTGTATCGCAAGTTCCCGCTCGGCAGCGGCGGAAAAGCCGCGCGACGCTGTGGATTCCCAGGGTTCTTAGCCTGCTAGGCTGCTAGTTATCGCCCCGTACCAGGTGTTCATCTAGCACATCGTCATCTTGCGAGTGGTGCGCGCATTCGGCGTGGGCGCAGCGTCCGTAGAGGATCAGGCTGTGTTCGGCCAGCGTGTAACCGAGCTGCTGGGCAATGAGGCGCTGCCGCCGCTCAATGTCTTCATCGTAAAATTCTTCGATCCGCCCACAGTCCAGACACAGGATATGATCGTGGTGTTGTCCATGGTTGAGTTCAAAGACCGATTGACCGCCTTCAAAGTGATGGCGCTTGACCAGCCCAGCGGCCTCAAATTGGGTGAGCACCCGATACACGGTCGCCAGACCCACCTCCTCGCCGGAATCCACCAAGGCCCGATAAATAGCCTCCGCGCTCAGATGCGGGCTATCCTGCTGCAATAAATCAAGAATCTTCATACGCGGCAGCGTGACCTTCAAACCTGCCTGCTTCAGTTCTTTTGATCCCATGCGGAACTCCCCAGGGATGACGTTCACCCGGCTTGCGTTTACCCCATAGGCTGCCAGGTACGCTATCATAATTCCCTGTTCAGGCAACCCGGATTGAGCCTTCCATGCTGCACCGCTCCCTTTGCGCCGTCGGCGCTCTGCTGCTTGTTGCGACTGCCGGTTGTGAATCCCTGCTGCCCAGCTTTTACTCCGTTCCGCTTCGCCAAGGTAATTATATCGACCAGGCGCTCATCGACCAGTTGCGTCCCGGCATGACGCGCCAACAGGTGCAGCAACTGCTGGGAACGCCGCTGGTGGCTGATCCGTTCCATCAGAATCGCTGGGATTACTATTACAGCTACCGCCAGCGCGGGACAGCGCCTGAACAGCGCCATATTGCGCTGTTTTTCACCGGTGACACCTTGGACCGCGTGGATAGCGCGCGGCCTTAATCATCAGCCGACCCCAGGTCGCCACCCCCCTTGCGCATCTGCTTCCCTTCGGCGGCGCGTTGCTTGCGCACTGCCTTGGGATCTGCGAGCAAGGGCCGGTAAATTTCCACGCGGTCGCCGGGGCGCACGGTGGCTGTGAGTTTACTCAGTTTGCCAAAGATGCCCACCTTGGCGGTCGCCGGGTCGATTTCCGAGAAGCGGTCGCAAATGCGCGACAGCACGATCACCTGTTCCACGGTCGCACCTGGAGGGGCTTGCACTGGCACGATCAGTTGCTCATCGGATCGGGCGTAGGCGACTTCGACTAGAATACTAGTGGGTTCAGCGTGGACCATAAACTTGCACCGCGCGCTGGCAAAACGCATCCACCAGCGTGTTGGCGATCTGCTTAAACACTGGCTCAATGGTCATGCGCAACAAGGCATTAGAAAATTCAAATTCCATATCCAACAATACTTTGCAGGCGTTGGCGCGTAAGGCTTCAAAGCGCCAGTGGCCCTCTAGCTGCCGGAACGGGCCTTCCAACAACCGAATGTCAATCATGGCCGGGGCCTGCATCCGGTTGTGAGTGGTAAAGGATTTATGGATTCCCCCCTTAGCCATTTCGATGGTCGCCCGTAACTCGTTTGGGCCGTAAGGCACGATGTGCGCGGAACGGCACCACGGCAAAAACTGCGGGTAGGCTTCAATGTCGTTGACTAGCGTATACATTTCGGGCGCCGAGTACCAAACCAGGGCGCTTTTCTTGACGGTCGCCACGACATGCCTCCAGTGCGGCGGAAGGATTGGCCATTGGACTACATTTATTGGACTTTTATCAGACAAGTTTGGTTGAATCCGCGCTGATCCTCAAGCAATGCGCGCCGGGCCTGGTGCTTCGACTACTTCAGCAACGGTTATGAACAAAAAAACGACTTCAGGACAACCCCGGATCGCCAGTAACAAAAAGGCGTATCACGAGTACTTTATTGAGGAGCACTACGAGGCTGGCTTGGCCCTCGAAGGCTGGGAAGTCAAGAGTCTGCGCGCCAGCCGCGCCCATCTTAAGGAGAGCTACGTACTACTGCGCGGCGGGGAGGCATTTCTATTTGGCTGTCACATTTCGCCGCTGATCTCGGCTTCAACCCACGTCCAAGCGGACCCGACCCGCACCCGCAAGCTGTTGCTGCACAAGGAAGAGATTGGCCGACTGGTTGGCTCAGTGGAGCGCAAGGGCTACACCCTGATCCCGCTGGCGATGTACTGGAAGCGCAACCGCGCCAAGCTAGACATCGGCCTGGCGCGCGGCAAGAAGGAACACGACAAACGGGCGGCCGATAAGGATCGCGATTGGGAACGCGACAAGCAGCGCGTGATGCGGGAGCGGTAGTCCGCTGGGAACTTTGCCGTTGCTGCGCTATCATAACAGCGCTTAATGGGGGCGATCCGGTTTCGACGTGGATTGCAAAACCCAAGGCGCATGCCGAGGATGCAGCTCGCCTCGTTAATCTGGCTGCAAATCATAGTTGCCAACGACGACAGCTACGCTCTGGCGGCTTGAGGCCGCCAGCCCCTGACCAAAACTTGCTTGTAAGGTTTGGAGCCTTTCGGGGCGTATCAGGGGTCGACTAATACAAG
>JBATSQ010000154.1:0-12564 GCA_049293375.1 Candidatus Contendibacter sp. | reverse complement strand
GCACCGCCTCCGGCGTCATCACCGCCAAGATCATGAACCTGTTTCTCAAGGATAAGATCAATCCGCTGATCGGTTCGGCGGGCATCGCCTCGGTGCCGATTGCGGCTCGCGTTTCCCATATCGTCGCCAATCAGGCCAATCCGTACAATCACTTGATTTTCCACGCGATGGGGCCGAATCTAGCCGGCGTGTTTGGCACCGCTATTTCCGGCGGAATCCTGTTGGCCTTGCTGGGTGTCCAATAAGACTGTGGTAATCTCCCCGAGCGTTTAACCGCCGACTGCGCGTCGGCCATCGTTTTTAACCTGCCCAGCCTGCTACCGTAGTCGGCTGGGCAGTCGATTTTTGGCGACTTACTCATGCAAGCTTTCAACGTCGAACGTGTACTGGATGTCCATCATTGGAACGAGACACTTTTTAGTTTCAAAACCACGCGAGATCCGGCGCTGCGCTTTCGTAATGGACATTTCGTGATGATCGGGCTAGAGGTAGAGGGTCGCCCATTGATGCGCGCCTATAGCATCGCCAGCGCCAACTACGAAGAACACCTCGAATTTTTCAGCATCAAGGTCAACAACGGCCCGCTCACCTCGCGGCTGCAACATCTCAAGGTAGGCGATCCGCTCCTGGTCGGGCGTAAACCGGTCGGCACCTTGGTAATCGACGATTTGCTACCCGGCCAGCGGCTGTATTTGCTCGGTTCTGGCACCGGCCTGGCTCCGTTCCTCAGCATCATCAAGGACCCGGACACCTATGCTCGCTTCGAACGGGTGATCCTGGTGCATGGCGTGCGCCACATCAGCGAACTGGCTTACGCGGATTTCATTCAAGAAGAACTGCCGAACAATGAGTTCCTGGGGGAACTGATTCGCGCACAGCTGAGGTATTATCCCACCGTGACCCGCGATCCTTTTCATAACCGTGGACGGCTAACTCACCTGATCGAGAGCGGCAAATTGTTTGCGGACCTCGGCCTGCCACCGCTCGATCCAGCTCAGGATCGGGTCATGATCTGCGGCAGTCCCGGGTTACTGAAAGATACTTGCGTGTTGTTGAATGAGCGCGGTTTCCGCATCTCGCCGCACATCGGCGAGCCGGGCCAGTATGTGATCGAACGGGCTTTTGTCGAGCGCTAAAAGCTCAAGCAGCGTTATCAAGCGCCCCGCCGCAACTGCTGCCCTGTCCGGCGGTGCAGCCGTAACAATGATCGGCAACCCGGATGCGCGCGCCGGTCAACTCCCGCTCCAGCAGCGCGGCAAGATGCACGGGTTTCGCTCCACCGGCGCCGAGTGGCAGCTTCAGCATCTGGTTGAAATCGCAGTCGTAGACGTAGCCCTGCCAGTCTACCGAAATTAAGTAGCGGCACATCACCGCATCCAGATTCTCAGGGTGATGGGCTGCTTTCAACAATTCCATGTACGGTTTGAATTGCCCCTTGGCCATCAATTGACTGCCGAAACGTTGGATCGGCATGTTGGCCAGTGCCAGCAGCCGATTAAAGACGACACCGTAGCGATCAGCCAATTGCCGTTTGTAAGCCGCTTCCAAAGCCATTTGATCCGGCGGCAATACTGGTCCGAGTGGGTTGTAGACCAGATTCAGCACCAAGCTGGTATCTGGGTGACCGTAGCCTAAGGTATTGAGTTGCCGTAAGCCGACCAAGCTGGATTCAAATACCCCCTTGCCGCGCTGTCGATCGACGTTTTCCTCTAGATAACAGGGCAGCGAAGCGGTGATCGCAACTGCGTTGCAGGCTAGGAATGACGCCAAATCCTCCTGGCCCGCCTCGCTGAGAATGGTCAGGTTACAGCGGTCGATGATCTGGACCCCGCAGGCGCGCGCCTGGGCGACCAGGGTGCGGAAATGGGGATTAAGCTCCGGCGCCCCGCCGGTGAGATCCAACGTCTTTACCTGGTGCGCCGAGAGATAGCGCAGCAACACATCCATAATTTCCCAAGACATCTCCTCGGTGCGCTGCGGCCCGGCCGCCACATGGCAATGCGTGCAGGACTGGTTGCAGCGATAGCCCAGGTTGGCTTGAACTGCGGTTAGAGGGCCGCGCTGAATTCTGGGGAAATCTGTCTTGACCAGCAGGGGAAAGGTATCTCGCATAGAGGCTGCTCCTGTGGACGCTTCCCGCCCCATTGGAGCAGAAAGCGGATGCAGATCGGGTTATCCGGGTTGCCTTAGGAAAACAGCGCTACCACGGCATGACGGTTCAATTTGCCAGCCCCGGTAAGCGGCAATTCAGCAACCGGGCGAATATGCTTGGGAACCTTGTACCCAGCCAGGCAGGCTCGGCACAGGCTCTTGAGCTCTTCTTCCGTAGCGCTTTTTCCTGCATGGAAAACCACAAGAGCGACCGGTGCTTGGCCCCATTGCGGATCGGGAACGCCCGCGCAAATCACGCCGGCGACAGCGGCGTGTTTCATCAAGGCTTGTTCGATCTCCTCTGGGGAAATATTTTCGCCGCCGGAGATGAACATGTTGTCCGCCCGGCCCTTGATGTAAACCAGGCCGTCCTGATCCCGCAGCGCCAAATCTCCGGTATAAACCCAGCCGTCTTGGCTCATGACGCGCTCGGTGCGCCCTGGATCGTGGAGATAGCCATCGAAGTTGTGCGGACTGCGCAAACACAGGACGCCGACTTGCCCTGGCTCGACCTCGCGGCCTGATTCCTGATCGATGATCTTAGCGTCGCAATGAAACATCGACGTTCCAATGCTGGCCGAATGGGTTAGCAAGTCTTCCAAGGAATCGGAACGGGCGATGTAGGCAAAGTTGGAAGGGCCAGCCTCGGTCATGCCGTAGGTCTGACTGATGGGAATGCCTTTATCCAGAAATACTTGCATCACCGCTTTTGAGCACGGCGCGGCAGCGGTGGTAATGGCCTTCACTTGGGAAAAATCGGTTTCCGCGAATTTGGGATGGGCGATGAGGAACTGCAACATGGCTTCGACTGCACCGAAGTTTTCAACGCGCCCTTCGTGAATCAATTCCAGGATCAGTCCAGGATTGAATTCACGCAGCAGGACGCTGGTAATGCCGGCGTGGAACAGCGGGGTAAAGGTATTCCAACCGCCAATATGGAAGAACGGAAACGTAATCAATACATTACGAAATGAACCGGTCAGGCCGGTAGCAAGAATGTCAAACGAGTTCCAGACCATTTGCCGATGCGAGACGATGCAAATTTTCGGCACGGCGGTCGTGCCGCCCGTGTGGACATACAGACAGGGATCGTTTAACGCCAGCGGAATATTTACCTCGCGGGCATCGGTCTTTAGAACGCTGTTTGCAAACTGCTGTTGGGCATCATCGATATTCAGTGCGGTTTGTACGGATGCGGGAAGCGCCAGGCCAGCGACCAGCTCGGCAAAGGTATTTTCGTAAACCAGAGCGCGAGGCTTGAGCCGCGCCAGCAAATCGTCCAGTTCCGGTTTTTTCAAGCGCTGGCTCAACGGTGCCAGGATCACGCCTAGTTTTCCGCAGGCCAGATACAGATCGATGGCTTCGATCCGATTGCGACAGATCAAGGCTACGATATCACCCTTGCCAAGGCCCCATTGCTCGACCAGATAAGTCCCGACGCGGCACGCGCGGTCGTTCATGTCCTGAAAGGTATAGGACGTTTGGGTGGCAGAGTCATACAACGCCGTGCGCTGGGGCGTCAAAGTTGCGCGCCGTCCCGCCCAATCGCCCACCCAGTTCATCGGCAGATTGTCATAATTTTGCATGAATCCCATCAGAATCTCCTTTAACCTAGCAGGAAATAACGAAATTCGGAATGCGTGTTGGAGTCAATTCTCCCTTGCTACCCACTTGCAGGGCGCTATGCGCATTGCAGACCGCTTGGCGTCAGATCGTGCAAATCTAGCAGCCTATGGGTTTCTTATAGTCATTCCATGCCGGGTCTGCTGGCTTTGACTACGTTGCCCGCTATTTTTAGGACGGTGCTGAACTGCGCGGCTTGCAACAGGCGCGTGAATCGACGGTCGTAGTACCCGTTCACCCTGAAAGCGCAGCCACCGTGGATCGCTGACCCGCATCCGCTTGACCTTCCATCCACCCATCAATGGGTTCTCCATGCTTGATAAACTGAAACAACGCTGGCATGAATTCGCCCTGCCCGCCCCCGGACAACGCTTCAAAGCGCACTACCAACAACGGCAGCAGCAGCGGCCGAGCGCTTTACACAAGAAGATCCTCGCCATCGGCGGCGGTATCCTCATTATGGGCGCTGGACTTTTTTTTCTGTTAGCCCCGGGGCCTGGCATGCTCATCTTTCTGTTGGGAGCCATGCTGGTTGCTCAAGAGTCGTTCTTGGGGGCACGCTGGATGGATTGGCTCGACTTGCGGCTACGACCGTTGGTCGATTGGGTTTGGAACCGATGGCGGCGCTGGCGCAACCGCGTTTCAAAGCACGACCCACGCTCTGGATGAGTCGGCGCGAAAGCAGAATCAGCACGAAAGAAGAATAGTAGGGTGCTTAACTCGAATGCGCCGCTGTAACGGCTTGGCATAGCCCCCACAGTAAACCGTCTCCTCAAAGCCTGCGTAGGCCAGCCAAGCGCTAAAGCCCTGCCCAATGGCGGCCCCCTGGCGACAGACTCATGCAATCGGTGCGCATCCTCATTTTCGCTAAAGCTCCCTGGCCGGGTCTGGCCAAAACCCGGCTGATACCTGTATTGGGGACCGTCGGCGCTGCACGTTTGGCGCGCCGGATGCTGGAACAGACCTTGCGTAACGCACTCGTTGCCGCGCTCGGCCCCATTGAACTGTGCATGACGCCTGGGCCCACTGCGCCGGAATGGCGAGGCATTCCCATTCCGCCGGGGGTCATGACGAGCGATCAGGGGACAGGCGATCTCGGTGCGCGGCTCGCCCGCGCGGCGCATCGCTGCACCGCCGCCGGTGAGGCGGTGCTATTGGTGGGCACGGATTGCCCCGCCCTAACGCCGACGCGGCTGTGCGCCGCCGCCGCCGCGTTGCAGCGGGTGGATGCTGTGCTGCATCCGACCGCCGACGGAGGGTATGCCCTGCTGGGTTTGACCCGCACCGATCCCGGACTGTTTAGCGACATCGCCTGGAGCACGGCCACGGTCGCCGCCGTCACGCTGGCCCGACTGAAGGAACGCGGCTGGTCGGTGCGCGTGGCGGCCCGCTTGCACGACATCGACCAGGCCGATGACCTCAAGCACCTGCCCGCCGCCTGGCGGTAAAAACGTAATGGAAGGCTTTAGAGACTGGTAAAAAAGTCATTTTTGAGCCAAGCGCCACAAGAGCAAATGACACACGGTGGCGCTGTAGAGGACGCTTAAACTGGCGGCGATCAAGCGTTGGCCATCCTTGCGCAAGCAGCGGTCTTCGGTTAAGCACGCAAAGAGGCGCTCCAGTACCCAATGCAACTTTAACAGCTTCGCCCCTGCCGCTTTATTCAACAGCCTCCAAGCGGTTATCTGGGCGATTTCAACGCCGCCCATAGCATCATCGGCTTGCCCGCCACGTTCTGAATTTTGCGCTGCTTCTCCATAAAATCCCTTCACTGATCAGTCTCTTTAGCTTGAATTCTCATGGAAGAAATGCGTGGAGCACTACCAGCCCTTCGTACACTCTGGCCTCAGCTAGTGCGGCAATTTGTCACATTCACACGGATGAAACCATGTTTCTAGAATAGGCAATTCTTTCGATAGGAATGCTATGAATGGAACTGAACCGCTTGATCCTGGTCATGGTCGCTTTTCCCTTTGCTGTCCAAGCGCAGGATAAAACCGAAGAAACCCGCCTCGACGAAATCTCTATCACCGCCACCCGCGAGGAACGCAGCAGCGGCGACGTGCCGCAAGCTATCGCTGTGGTCGGCAAAGCCGAGTTGCAGGATAAAAAGCTGTTCAACGTCAAGGAAGCGCTACAGGAAATCCCCGGCGTGTTCGTGGACAGCAAAAACGGCGGTTTTGACGCCCGCCTGATCATTCGCGGCGCGGGCTTGAAGGCGAATTACGGCATCCGCGAAATCATGGTGCTGCGCGATGGCGTGCCGCTGACCGACCCCGACAGTTTCAGCCGCCTGGATTTTGTCGATACCCAGGACATTGAGCGCATCGAAATCGCCAAAGGGCCGGGCAACCTGTTTGCCGCTGGCAGCAGCGGCGGCGCGATCCAGATTTTCTCGAAATCGGTGTTCGACGACCGCGCCAATAACCTCAAGCTGGGTTTGGGTACCGAAAACACGCAAAACTACCACCTGCGCTACGGCAAAACCTTTGACAACCAGGCGGTGGCGCTGACGGCCACCCATCGCCGGATGGATAACGACTGGCGCATCTGGAATGAATTTGACACCACCCAGACTTCGCTCAAGCACGGCCTGCTATTCGACGGCGGCAGCCTGGAAAGCGAGATTTCCTACGCCGAAGCCAATATGCAACTGCCCGGCGCGATGGATAAGGCGTTGTACGATCAGTTTGTCGCCAGCGGCAAGCAGACCGCCACCTCCGAGGCGTGGAAGCATTCCGGGCGCTATTCCAAAGTGCTGTTTCTCAACAGCAAATATGAAATCGAGCGCGGTGATTTCGCCTTCAATCCCCGGATTTACTACAACACCTGGTATCACTACCATCCCGTGACCGGCATCATCAACGAGAGCGAGGCGTGGGTGTGGAATCTGGGCGCGGATTTGGAAGGCCAGTGGAAACACGCGAACGGTGTGCTGGTGGGCGGCGTCACCGCCCGTCAGGAGCGAACGCCGGATGCTCGCAAATATCAGTATGGCCAGGTGCAAACCACCACCAGCCGGGGAGCCTGCATCGATTCGGCCACGGCGACCGGCCGCATCCTCGCCACCTGTTCCGACGGCAAGGGCCGCCTGGCGGAAATCGATGACGCCACCAATCTGCTCACCGGCCTTTACCTGCAAGAATCCTGGCGGCCCAGCGAGCGCTGGATTGTGGATTTGGGCATCCGCTACGATGCCATCGAATTCAGCGACGACAACCAGCAGTTCTGGCGGTATGACTATCCCACCGGCAAATATCTGCCCGGCGAAGGCGTGACTCATTCGGAAAAAACCTACCGCCTGCCCGCGCCCAAGCTGGCGGTGCTTTACCGGCTGACGGATACCTTCAACCTGTTCGGTATGATCGCCCAGGCCGGTCAGGTGCCTTCGCAAAGCGAGTTTTCCAACAATCCTGAGCTGGATGCGCCGGTTTCGCGCAATCATGAAATCGGCTTAAAGGGGCGTGGAAGGGACTGGCGGCTGGATGCCAGCCTTTATCTGAACAACGTCAAGAAAGAAATCGTCACCATCAACACCGGCGGCGTCAGCGATTTCGTCAATGCCGGGGAAACCGAGCGCAAGGGCTTGGAACTGTCCGGCGCTTTTAATCTGACGGGCGGCTTTGAACTCGGCGGCTATTACGGCTACGCCGATTACACCTACAAGCGCTTTAGCGAGCCGGTCGGCGGGGTCAATCTAGATCGGGCCGGTAACCAGTTGCCGTTCGTGCCGAAAAATCAGTACGGCGCATTTCTCGGCTGGCAATCGCCGCTGGGCTGGAAGGCGCGCTTGTCGTCCAACACCTGGGGCGAGTATTGGCTGGATAACGCCAACACCGAGAAATATCCGGGCTGGGAGTGGGTGACCAATGTCTCCCTCAGTTACGAGCACAAAGGCCACTCGCTCACCTTCAACGCCGATAATCTGTTCGACAAGCACTACGCGATGGAGGTCAGGAAAGACACGGCCGGCAAGGTCACTTATTCCGCCGCCGCACCGCGTACCCTGATGCTGACCTATCGCTATGATTTTCAGTGAGGCAGTGGTTATGCGTGCGCTGGTCTTCGCTGTGTTATGCGCCTGGTTTTTCCCAGTTTCCGCCGCTGAACCTGACCATGCCGGGCATGGCCAGACTGAACCGGCAGCGTCAGACCTCGCCCCCGCCTGGACCGATTTACCGCTGATCGAAGCGTTGCCGGGACGCGACCGCACCAACGCCGCGTTTCGCCTGAGCCATCTCGCGGCGGGCGCGGTAACGGCTTATGCCCCCGGCGCTCAAGCGCCGCTGCCAGACGGGATCCGCTTCAAAACCGACCGCCTGGACTGGGAGATGCCGGTGCAGGATGGCCGCTTCAACCTGGAAGCGACCGGGGTTGGCAACTACCACTGGCTGCAAGCGCGCGAGGAAACGCCGGAAGGCGTCAAGGTCGCCAGCACGGCGCATTTTTTTTCCAACCCCGGCCCCGCGCCGACCGCGATGCTGGCGCGCGCCAAGACCGAACTGGAAATCGTGCCGACGCCGCTGCCGCGCGAACACAACCGGTATCGCGCTGGCGAGGAGTGGGATTTTGCCCTGCGCTTTCGCGGCCAACCGCTCGCTGGCGCGACGCTGCGGCTGGTCAGCGATGCGGGGACGCAGGCCCGCTTCGCCAGCGATGCGGCGGGTCGCGTCCGAGTCCGTTTCCCCGCCGATGTGAAACCCCGCGCCAACCAGGAAGCACAGCATGGCCGGGGCGCGGCCAACCGTTTCGTTTTGGCCGTGGAGCATGTCGCCGAGGGTCGCCGTTATCTCACCGCCTTCAATGGCGACTACAGCGAAAACGCCTTGGCCCAGCGCAGCCTGTTCTGGGGTGGCGGCTTTCTGGTGTTGGGCGGCCTGCTCGGATTGCCGCTGGTCGTGCGCCGCAAGGAAAACCGTCATGCCTGAAACCGCGCCATCGTCCGTGTTGACCCTGAGCCGCCTGCGCCTGAGCGTGCAGTTGCTGATGCTGGTTGTGACCGTCTGGGGCGGAACCTGGGTCGGCCATTACGCCGCCGAGAAAATCTCCAAGGCGCTGCCTGCGCTCTCGTGCGCGTATGACCGCAGCAACGGGGCTTATTGCGTGCTGATTCCGCTGCAACATCAGATGCACCACCGGGTCGGCGAGATGATCCAGCAGACCGGCCATTTCGCCTTGCATCTCCTGCTGCCGCTGGCGTTTACCCTGTTGGCGTTTTATGCGTTTTATTTCTTCATCGGCAAGGCGTTTTGCGGCTGGGTGTGTCCGCTGGGCACGGTGCAGGAAGGACTGTACCGGCTGGGCCGGGTGTTGCGCCGCCCGTTCCGCCACCTGTCGGAACCGGCGATGAAACGGCTGCGCCCGCTGAAATGGGCGTTGCTGCTGGTGCTGGTGCTGGGCTTGCCGCTGGCGGCGGGTCTGGGGGTGACGCCGCACGCCACCGGCGATGCCTTCTGCCAGGTTTGCCCTTCCCGACTGGCGACCACGCTGCTGACCGGCGACACCGAGCAGGCGGCGATTCGCACCGGCGGCGTCGTCGATTTCGCTTTCGGCGCACTGGCGAATACCTTGTTCGGCTTTATCCTGATCGCCAGTTTGGCCGTGCGCCAGCCGTTTTGCCGCATCTGCCCGCTGCTGGCGCTGAACGCCGCGTTCCAGCGCCTCTCGCCCTTGCGTCTGGTCAAGCGACCGCACGACAAATGCGCCAAGTGCGGCATCTGCACCAAAGCCTGTCCGATGGATATTCCCGAAATCTGGCACGAATCGGGCCAAAAAGCGTTTAACGAGGATTGCACCCTGTGCGGCCGCTGCGCCGAATTCTGCCCGGACGACGACATCATCCAAATCAAATTCGGTCCGGCCCGCCTGTTTGGCTCCTCGCGCGCGTACTACAAGGCACGGATCAAGCAGGAAAACCCGCAAGGGGAAAGCAAAATCGTGCGCTGGTTCCCGCGTCGGGTTCCCCATGTTTGAAGCGGCCCCGCTGCTTTCGGCCGGGCTGCTCGGTTTATCGGTGGGGCTGACCGCCTGCACCGTCACCTGCCTGCCGTTCATGGGTTCCTGGGTGATGGCCCGTGAGCGGGGCGCGGTGCGGGTCGATACCGGCTTATTTCTCGCCGGTCGGGTCAGCGCCTACACGCTATTAGGGTTGCTGGCCGCTCTGACCAGTGCTCGCTTGATTGCCGTTTTGCAAAACGGCGTCGGTCATCTGGCGATTGGCGCAGCGTCGATGGGGGCGGGCGGCTGGCTGTTGCTGGCGGAACGGCGGTCACGCGCCTGCACGGTATCGCGCACCGCCGGAGCGCCGCCGTTCGCTTTGGGTTTTGCGCTGAGCCTGACGCCCTGTGCGCCGCTGGCGTCCCTGCTGGTCTTCGCGGCGCAATCCGATTCCGCCGGTTCCGGCGCACTTCAGGGCCTGGCGTTTGGACTGGGCGCGGCGGTGACGCCTTTGTTGCTGGTGTTGCCGCTGCTGTCCGCGTTTGGCGCACGGCTGCGGGCGGAACAGCGCTGGCTGGGGGTGTGGTTGAGGCGCGGCGTCGCGCTGAGCCTGCTGGCGCTGGGAATCTATCGATTCGCGTTGGGGATGCGATGAGTAATTTAAAAGAGCTGGTTGAATACGGCGTGCTGGGTTTACTGCTGCTGCTGTCGATCTGGACGGTCGCCATCGCCATCGCCCGCTTTTACCATTATCGCCGCATTAACGTTGCGGCCTGGGATAGGCGCGTGGAACTAGAAGCCGACCTCACCGCCGGCTTGACCACCATCGCCACGGTGGCGGCCAATGCGCCTTACGTCGGCCTGCTGGGCACCGTGCTGGGCATTATGCTGACCTTCCAGACTTTGGGCGCGACGGGCGACATCGACGTGAAAAGCATCATGACCGGACTGGCGCTGGCGCTGAAAGCCACCGCTGCCGGTCTGGTGGTGGCGATTCCCTGCGTCGCGCTGAACAATGCCTTGCGCCGGAAGGTGAAGCTGTTGCTGGCCCGCTGGGATGCGCATCATGGATGAGGAAATCGCCTCTATCAATGTGATTCCGCTGGTGGACATCATGCTGGTGCTGCTGACGATTGTGCTGACTACCGCCACTTTCATCGTCACCGGCCAGATTCCGGTCGATCTGGCCCAGGCGCAACACGCTGCGCCGAGCCAACCCAGTCCGACGGTGCTGACGCTTACCCTGCAACGTGCGGTTTACCTCAACGACCAACTCGTGACCGATCTCGCTGCTGCGCTCGCCGCCGCGCCGCGCGCCACCCCCGTGGTGGTGCGCGCTGATGGCGGTCTCGCCTTGCGTGATTTCATTGATCTGGTGGAACAAGTCAAAGCATTGGGATTCACCCAGGTGAGCCTGGAAGTGAAGCGGACATGAACTGGCGGGCCTGGGCGGCCTCCATCGTCCTGCATTCTGCTCTCGTCGCCCTACTGCTCAGTCTTACAACGGTCAATCCTTCCCCGGACCGGCCCGCACGCTGGGAAGTACAAATAGCACCGGCCACGCCGCCGGAACTTCCAGCAACGCCCACGCCACCGGCCACCGCCACCGAAGTGCCCGCCCAACCCCCACTCCAGCCGCCGGTTGTGCCCATAGCGCAGTCAGTCCCAGCGCTTTCAGCGCAGCGCCCCCTATTACCACCCATCGCCGCCATCAAGCGACCATCGAAGCGCACAGCGCCGCCACAACTCAAGCAACCGCCGCGCCCAATACCTGAAAAACCCGTAGCAACCCTACGCAAACCATCCGCGTCGCCACCAGCCGTTACTACCAAAGCAACGCCCCGGCCATCGCAACAGCAGGCGGCGTCATCATTTTTGGAGACACCTTCCCGTCCGACGCCGCAGGAAGTCCTGGATTCAGCCCGGACCGCTTTCACAGAGACGCAGGCAATCTCATCAGGAAGACGGGCGGAGATAGGCCACCGCACCGATCAATCCCCGGCCCGCAATGCCGCGCCGCCCGCCAAACCCAATCCTAAGCCGACAGCAGACTGGCATGCCGTACTGCGCACCAAGTTGCGGGAGATGCGCGTTTATCCGCCCATCGCTCGCCGCTTGGGCCAGGAAGGCATTGTGACGCTTCTGATCGAAGTGAACGCGAACGGCAACTTGCGTGGACTAACGGTCCGACAAAGTTCGGGGCATCCGGTGCTGGATCAGGCGGCGCAGCAGCTGGCACACAACGCCATTGCCGCGTTGCGCGGTCAGCTATCACCGCCTGGCGAGAGCAGAGTGGAAATTCCTATCGCCTATCGGCTGGAGCATTGACTGCGGCCTCCGGTTTTGTTGTCTGCGCAGGGATCAAGACCAGCGCTCACTGATCGCTATGAGAAATAATCTCGCGCCGTGCTCGATTGCCGAAAGAGAACCGATAAACTAGCCTTGCTTGCTATAACACCTAACTTTTTTGCATCGAAGAACATCGCCGATGGAAGATGTCCGACGCTTACTGCTGCTCCGCCTGCTGGTGGTTCTGGGACCGGCCATCATGCTGCTTTGGTTGTACTTTGGGCTGACGCCTGCACAACCGCTACCGGGGTGGTCGATGTTGTTGTTTTTGGGACTGATCGCGCCTGTTTTCATCCTTGCGCACCCACGCGCCCGCTCTTTCAAACCGACGACCGCCTGGGGATGGTTCGCTTACTTGCAATTCGACGTACTGGCGCTGGCCTGGTTGTTATATTTCAGCGGTGGGGCCAGTAATCCTTTCGTTTCACTGCTGCTGTTGCCGTTGATTATCAGCGCCGCCCTGCTGCCGACCGCCTGCGTCTGGGCGATGGCGGGCGTGACGGT
>JBATSQ010000153.1:0-59066 GCA_049293375.1 Candidatus Contendibacter sp. | reverse complement strand
ATCCAGACCGCATTCAGCCAACAATTCCTCGCGCTCGCCCTGCTCCACAAAGCGATCCGGCAGGCCTAAGTTGCGCACTGAAACCCGCACGCCATGCGCTGCTAGACACTCATTCACCGCGCTGCCCGCGCCACCGGCGACCACGTTTTCCTCCAGGGTGACCAATCGCTGATGGTCGGCGGCGACTTGCATCAAGGTCGCTTCATCCAGTGGCTTAATAAAACGCATGTTGACGACGGTGGCATCCAAGCGTTCTGCCACCGCTTCGGCGACGCTGACCATACTCCCAAACGCTAGCAACGCCAGCTCTTGACCGCGCCGCCGGATTTCCGCCTTACCCAAGGGCAGGGCGCGCCATTCACGCTCCAGCGGCACTCCAGGCCCCCGGCCCCGTGGGTAACGCACCGCTGCGGGTTGATGGAGTTGAAAACCGGTATACAGCATGTGCCGACACTCGTTCTCATCGGCCGGGGCCATGACTACCATATTGGGAATGCAGCGCAAAAAGCTGATATCGAAGCTGCCCGCATGAGTCGGGCCATCCGGCCCCACTAAACCGGCGCGGTCAATGGCGAACAGCACCGGCAAGTTCTGCAAGGCGACATCGTGAATCAGTTGATCGTAGGCCCGCTGCAGGAAGGTGGAATAGATCGCCACCACCGGCTTGAGGCCCTCACAGGCCAGACCAGCCGCCAGGGTAACCGCGTGTTGCTCGGCAATGGCAACGTCAAAATAGCGCTCCGGGAAGCGTTCGGCGAATTCCACCAACCCGGAGCCTTCCCGCATGGCGGGCGTAATGCCGACCAAGCGCTGGTCCTGCGCTGCCATCTCGCACAGCCAGTCGCCAAACACCTGGGTGTAGGTTGGTCGACCCCCGGCTGGCGCTGGTTTCAAACCGCGCGCGGGATCAAAGACCCCCACGCCGTGATAGCCGATGGGTTCATCCTCCGCCAGTTTGTAGCCCTTACCCTTGCGCGTCACTACATGCAGCAAGCGCGGCCCGTCCAGTGCCCGCAAATTGCGCAAGGTTTGGACCAGCGTCGGCAGGTCGTGGCCGTCCACCGGCCCGAAATAGCTGAACCCCAGTTTCTCGAACAGGGTGCCGTCCGGCGCAATCAGGCCTTTAACGTGCTCCTCGGCCAACCGGGCGACTTCCAGCATCGGCGGCGGCATGTGGCTCAGCACTTTTTTACTCCCTTCCCGCATGGTGGAAAACAGCTGCCCTGACAACAAGCGGGTTAAGTGAGCCGAGAGCGCCCCTACATTGGGCGAAATGGACATCTCGTTATCGTTGAGCACCACCAGCAAGTCCCGGTTCAGGTGTCCGGCGTGATTGAGCGCCTCAAAGGCCATGCCCGCGGTGAGCGCGCCGTCGCCGATCACTGCCACAATCTTGCGTAGGCTACCCACCTGCTCGGCGGCGATCGCCATGCCCAGCGCCGCACTCAGCGAGGTGCTGGAATGACCCACGCCGAAGGTATCGTAAGGACTTTCACAGCGGCGGGGAAAGCCGCCAATGCCGCCCTTGCGGCGCAGCGTCGCCATGCTGGCGCGGCGGCCGGTGAGAATCTTGTGTGGATAGCTTTGGTGGCCGACATCCCAAACCAGCCGGTCTTCGGGCGTATTGAAGACGTAATGCAGCGCGATAGCCAATTCCACCGTGCCCAGGTTGGCGGCGAAATGACCTCCGGTGCGCGCGACTGTCTGGATCAGGAATTCGCGCAGTTCTTGCGCTAAAACCGGCAGTCGCGCCTCCGGCAACTCGCGCAAATCCAGCGGCGTAATGAGCTGTTCCAGAAGGGGGAAATGGGATCCAGGCTTCATGATTGAGGGCATACTGCCGCCAGGGTGCGGCGGTTAAGTGAGGAGATTAGCCGCGGAGGCGCTGCTCAGAACGCGCGTTCTACGATATAGGATGCCAGCCAGCGCAGCGGTTCCACTTCGGCTCCCAGCGGTTGCAGACAGGACAAAGCCTCCGCGCGCAAGGCGCGAGCGTGTTCGCGCGCGCCCTCTAGTCCCAACAGGGCCGGATAGGTGGGTTTGGCCAGCGCTCGATCCGCGCCGGTGGCTTTGCCCAGAAGCGCGGTATCGCCGACCACATCCAGAATGTCATCGCGGATCTGAAAGGCCAGTCCGATACATTTGGCGTAATGATCCAGACGCTCCAGCACCATAGCTTCCACTGCGGGTTGACTGAGCGCGCCGAGCAGCACACTGGCGCGGATCAACGCCCCCGTTTTGTGAATGTGCATGTTTTCCAGCTCGGCCAGGGTCAATGGCTGGCCAACCGCCGCCAGATCAATGGCCTGACCGCCCGCCATGCCGCGCGAGCCGGCGGCTTGCGCCAGAATTCCGATCATCCGCACGCGAAGGGCGGGATCGGTGACCATGGCGGTATCCTGGCTAAGTACCTGAAACGCCAGGGCTTGCAGCGCATCGCCCGCTAACAGCGCCAGCGCCTCGCCGAAGGCCTTGTGACAGGTCGGCTGGCCATGCCGCAAATCATCGTCGTCCATGACGGGCAAATCGTCGTGAATGAGCGAATAGGCGTGGATGCATTCCACCGCGCAGGCCGGGCCATCCAAAGTTTCGAGCGCTGCGCCAACCGCTGCGCCACTCAAGTAGACCAATAACGGTCGAATGCGTTTGCCGCCACCCAGCACGGCATAACGCATAGCGCGGTGCAATTCACTGGGGTGCAGATCGCTGGCAGGTAAGCGCTGCTCCAGAGCTGAGACAACACGGGCCTGATACTGCGCCATCCACTCGACAGCCATCGCCGCTAATCCGCCGCGACCACAAACGGCGCAGCGACCAGGCGGCCATTACGCTCCAGTAGCTGTTCCACCTTCTGTTCCGCGTCTCGCAAGCTATGCTGGCAGCTGCGCACTAAAGCAACGCCACGCTCGAAGCCTTGCAGGGCTTCTTCCAAACCAAGTTCACCCTGCTCAAGCTGGCCGACGACTTGCTCCAGTTCCGCTAACGCCGCCTCGAAAGCGCGCGGGGGATTTTTTTTGACTGCCATGCCTATGCACTCGCTTTAGTCAGCGCTTACGTTAGCTTCCCACCCGCGAACGGTCAATGTAAGGCTTGAACTGGGGCGACGAAGATCAACAAGGGAAGGGTTGGTAGCGTGTTGCCTTCGGCTAAGAAGCGCTTGGCAGGGCCACTGCCGCAGGCCAGGGTGGCTCTCAGCCATCTCCCTGAGTAAATCGCATGATGCGACGACGATCTTGCTTGGTGGGGCGGCCTACCAACTCGGCGGCAAAAGGATGCTCCAAACGCCGTTGCTCGCGCAAAGCAGCACGCCGCTGAGCACTTTCAGCGGTCTCTTGGTATAACCCGATGGCTACGCTGGCAGGACCGCGCCGGTCGCTGACTCCGGTGACCATCACGCAGTATTCTTCCACACCCCGCTGAATACGCAGCATCTCATGCAGGCGCACACCATGGGCGGGTTTGCAGCGCCGCCCATCGACTTGGACCTTACCGCCGCTGATCGCCTCCGCCGCCAGCGCCCGCGTTTTGAAAAAACGCGCCGCCCACAACCATTTATCCAGACGAACCCGCGCCGACATCCCGCCGGTCGGCATCCCGCCCTGGCTATCTACAGCCTCCATCGCCGTCAATCCAGCCGCGCCCGGCTAACGCCTCCTACCTTGCGCACCGACTGCGGTTCATCTTCCGGCAGGGTGATGTTTAACTCCAACACCTCGTAGGCACCTTCGCGATCCAGATGCACCTTGATTTGATTGGGGTCCACCGTCACATATTTACGCACAACCTCCAGCAGCTCTTTTTTGAGCGCCGGCAAGTAGTCGGGGCTACTGCGCCGGCTGCCCCGCTCGTGCGCCACGATAATCTGCAGCCGTTCCTTGGCCAGCGCGGCTGACTTGTTCGACGATCCGCCAAAGAGGCTCTCGAACAGACCCATGGCTCAACCTCCGCCAAATAAACGTTTGAGGAATCCTTTCTTCTGGGGGGTAATAAAGCGGTGCGGCAAGCTTTTACCCAGAAACCGGTCCACGAGATCACTGTAGGCGGCTCCCGCTTCACTGCCCGACTCCAGAATCACCGGGACGCCCGAATTTGACGATTGCAAAACAGCCTGCGATTCTGGAATCACCCCCAGTAAAGGAATGCCCAAGATTTCCAGGACATCCTCGACGCTCAACATATCGCCTCGGTCGGCCCGATCCGGCGCGTAGCGCGCCAGCACCAGATGTTCCTTGACCGGTGGATCACCGTGTTCGGAGCGGCGTGAGCGACTCGCCAAAATACCGAGAATCCGATCCGAGTCACGCACCGAGGAGACCTCCGGATTCGTGACCACCAGGGCTTCATCGGCGAAATACAGCGCCATCAGCGCGCCTTTTTCAATGCCGGCCGGGGAATCACAAACGATATATTCAAAACTCTCCCGCAGTTCATTCAGTACCCGCTCCACGCCTTCCTGAGTCAGCGCCTCCTTATCACGGGTCTGCGAAGCCGGCAGGATGTGCAAATTCTCCACACGCTTATCGCGAATCAGCGCCTGGTTAAGCGTCGCTTCGCCGTTGATGACGTTAACGAAATCATAGACCACCCGCCGCTCACAACCCATGATTAGATCCAGATTGCGCAAGCCCACATCAAAATCAATCACCGCCGTGCGATGGCCACGCTGCGCTAAGCCAGTAGCGAAACTGGCGCTGGTTGTGGTCTTGCCCACCCCTCCCTTGCCGGAAGTCACAACGATAATAGTAGCCAAGTTGCTATCCTAAAAAGTGATCAAATTAAAAACAGTCAAAGAGTTTGTTCGCTCTGGAATCTGCATCTGGATCCATGCTCAACGCAACAAAGGCTCAATAACCGGCCGGTCGCCCGCCAGATGAATCTGTACCGGCTTGCCACGCTCCGTAGAATCGAGTTGTTCGCTGATAAGATAACAACCCGCAATGGAAATCAGTTCTGCTTCCAGACTTTGGCAAAAAATCCAGGCTTCCGCATCACCTTTCACCCCTGCCAGGGCACGCCCGCGTAATGATCCGTAGACGTGCACATTCCCATCAGCGAGTACCTCAGCTCCTGGACTCACCGTACCCAGAATGATTAAATCGCCGCCCGTCACATAGATCTGCTGGCCTGAACGCACCGGATGGTTAATCACCCGGTTGCGCGTTGGCGGCTCGGGGCGTTCGGGTGGTTTCTTAGCCGCATTGACCACCCGGCTTTCCGGTAAAACCGGCAACCCGGCCTGAGACGCGGCCTTTTGCACGTCCGGACTGCCGTTGCGAATACCCACGGGAGCCATGCCGTGCTGACGCAACAGCTCATAAAGACCGTTAAAATCCAGTGGGAACGCCACCGCGCCTTCCTTAGCGCCTTGCGGCTCCACCAGACCCTCCAAATCAATCACGACCGGAGTGTTTTTGAAAAAACCGGGTGCCTGTTTTACCTTTTCCGCTAAATGGCGTTCAATGGCGGAGCGATCTAACTGGAACAAGTGCAAAACGGTTAAGGTAAACAGACTACCCTTGAGTTCAAAGGGCGCGCTCTCTTGATCGAAGTGTGTGGCTCGCAGCAGCATGACGGGAGGAACTTCTCTGTCTCAACGATTGATTTTCCGGTCTATTCTACACGGCAACCGTCCCGATAAAACCGGTCTGTTCGGCCGTCGAAATAAAATGGCGTCAGTGGTCATGGCCATGGGCATGAACATGACCATGCGCCAGCTCTTGTGCGGTCGCATCCCGCACCTCTAGCACATCTACCGCAAAATGCAGGTTCTTACCAGCCAAGGGGTGGTTGGCATCCAGCGTAATCGCTTGCGCGCTCACGTTCACCACCGTGAATTCCAGAAGACCCTGATCACTCTGCCCGTGAATCCGCATGCCGACCTGAATATCTTCCTGCGGTGGAAACTTTTCCCGCGGCGCGTTAAAGACGGCCTGGGGATCGTATTCACCATAGCCATCGGCGGGGGCAATCTGTATCGTCGAGCGATGGCCCGCCTCGCACCCTTCCAGCGCGTTTTCCAGGCCGCGAATAATGTTGCCGAAACCGTGCAAATAAATAAATGGCTCGCGTCCATGACTGGAGTCGATCTGCACGCCCAGATCGTCTGTCAACGTGTAGTGCAGGGATACCACCCTGCCATGTGCTGCTTTCATGGCAAATACCTGGAGGCTAAAAATGGCATTACTATAGAACATTCTTTCCACATGCGCCGCGAAAACCGCACGGATGCCTAAGCTGCTGCCTTACAGGCAGCTCGCGAACTGCCCGTGGCGCGCTGACTCAACTGCATTGCGAGAGACTGCCAACATGCGCTCCATGCCAAACCAAACGATCCGTTTTTTCTCGGCTTCTTGCTTGCTGGCTGCTTTATTCTGGCTGGGGGGCTGCGCTACACCCGCCCCAGGTGCCCTGGGGCGGGATGAGCACGCCAACACGCGGCAGCGCATTGTGAGCACAGCCGAGCGCCTGGTGGGAACTCCCTATCGATTGGGCGGCGAATCACCCAGTGGAGTCGATTGCAGTGGCCTGGTGCAATACACCTATCGGCAAGCCGGTATCGCGGTGCCGCGGAGCGCGGCGGCGCAGTTTCAGGCTGGACAACCGCAACGCCAGGTATTGCCCGGTGATCTGCTGTTCTTTCGCACCAGCGCCAGCCGTCAAGTGTCCCATGTTGGCATCTACGCGGGCGATGGACAAATGATCCATGCCTCTTCCAGCAGCCACCGGGTCCGCAAAGTCAGCTTGCGCCAAGCGTACTGGCGACGTCATCTGGTGGGAGGAGCAACCTTTCTGGGTGGACCGAAACCGGCGGTCACGCGCCGATGGCCAACGGCTGAAATCCCGCAGGGCTGAGCGGCAAGCGAGGAGCCGGCCCAGCATCGCTAGGCGCGCAACAAAGCCACAGGCGCGCCAGCGCTGAAGATCGCTAGTGCCCCAGGCTGCATCATCGTCCAGGCTTCATTGGCGGTGAGGGGACGAGTCGCAACCACGGTCACCACATCGCGGGGCGTGGTTTCCCGCTGAAAATCCACTGCCAGTTCCGCATCCATCAAGCGGGCCTCACCGAACGGAGCGCGCCGGGTCAGCCACGATAATTGCGTACCGCAATGGGCATACAGATGTTGGGCGTCGCTGAGCAGATAATTCAGCACACCGCGCGGATTCAACTCTTGCGACAACTCAAGCACATAGCGCCACAGGGCTGCCATGCGTCGAGGTGGGACAGGAAATCGGGCGCGAATCCGATCCAGCATCCAGCAAAAGGCGTATTCGCTATCGGTGCTGCCGACAGGCCGGTAAACACCGAGCGGCAACCGCTTGACCCCGCGTAACTGGCCATTGTGGGCGAACACCCAGTGCCGCCCCCACAGCTCTCGGCTGAAGGGATGGGTATTTTCCAGACAAACCCGACCGCGATTGGCGCGGCGAATGTGGCTGACCACCAGCAGGCTTTTGATGGCGTAGCGCTGCACCAGCCGGGCGATTTCCGACTCGGCGCTGGGGTGGGGATCATGAAAAGTACGGCAGCCGCGTCCTTCGTAGAAGGCGATGCCCCAGCCGTCGCGATGCGGGCCGGTATTGCCGCCGCGCTGCATCAGACCGGTGAAGCTGAAACAAATGTCGGTGGGCACGTTGGCGCTCATGCCCAGCAGTTCGCACATGACGCAAACTCCGGCTCAGCTCCAGCGCGGCCCCAGCGGTGCTGAAGCCCTGGATGAGGCCAGGCCCCGCGCCCGTCGCACATGCTCCAAATACGGGTTGCTGTTCAATTCCTGCTCCAGGGTCGTCACTGGACCATGACCGCTGCACACCAGCAGATGGCCGGGCAATTCCAGCAAGCGGATCAAGCTAGCTTGCATCAACTCCGGATCGCTCATGGGAAAATCGGTGCGACCAATGCTGCCGGCAAACAGGGTATCACCCACGAAAATATAGGTATCGTCGTAGTAGCAGCCCTGGCCGGGCGTATGTCCTGGAGTGGATAGGAAGCGGAGATGCCATTCGCCTACCGCCACCGTGTCGCCATCCTGAATTTCCTGGTCAATCCGTCCACCCGGTCGGTCAAAATCCGCCATGCCGAACAGCAATGAACCTTGCCTTGGCAGCGTATCGAACATCGGCCGCTCCAGCACAGGCAGGTAGGCGAGCGCCTCAGGAAACTCCCGCTGCACATCAACCAGGCCGCCGGCATGATCGAAATGCGCGTGAGTCAGCAGGATGGCGCGCAAATCCGGGCGCGGTTGCAATTGCGCCAGAGCCGTGGCCAGTTGCGGCCCGTCGCCCGTATCGACTACGGCGCAGTGGCCAGTGGCCGGGTCTTCAAGAAGATAGGCGTTGACCTGAAACGCGCCCAGCGTAAGACAGCGGACCTTCATGGGAGAGACTCGATGATGTGATCTTCCAAGCGCCGGGCGCGCCGCTCCGGCAAGACCCAACCGCAGACACCGGCACCCGCGCGACGGGTTGAGGCGGGATCACCGGTGCGCAGCGGGTGCCACGCTGGCAGCGGCCGATTCTCGGCCCGTAACCGGTAGGCGCAAGTACCCGGCAACCATCCGGCTTGCCCGATCTCGGCAGGTGTGAGCTGCGTGCAATCCGGCACCCAACGAAAGCGCTCGGCGTACTGACGGCACCGACCCGTAGTGAGGTCGAGCAGCCGACAGGCGACATTGGTATAAAACAGCTCGCCCGTGTCTTCATCTTCCAGCTTGTGCAGGCAGCACCTGCCGCAGCCATCACACAACGCTTCCCACTCGCTGAGCGTTAGCTGCGCCAGGGACTTGGTCTCCCAAAATTGGGATGCGTCGCTCATGGCCATCCACGGTCTACGCGCAAGGGCGTAGACTGCCCTGCGCGCAGCGCGCAACACTCACGCATGAATATAATCACGCAAAGCCTGCGCTTCCTGCGCCAGTTCATCCAGCTGCGCTTTGACCAGGTCACCGATGGACACCACGCCCACCATCTTGCCTTCTCCCTCAACAACGGGCATGTGACGAAAGCGCTTGACGGTCATGATGGCCAGCACTTCGCCGACCGTATCCCCGGGATGACCGACGGTCATATCGCAGGTCATACACGGGCGAATCGACATTTTGGCAAAGTCGGTGCGGCCTTCGGCGCACAAGATCAGCACATCGCGCTCGGTAAAGATGCCAGCGGGTGAGCCATCGGCATTCGATACGATGACCGACCCGACCCGATGCTCGCTCATGGCGCGAATGGCGTCAGCGACCGTGGCTGTTGGCGGTATGGCCACCGGCTGGCCACCCTTTTTCTGCAGAATCATTTTCAACTGCATCATATTCGCGCATCCTCAATACGGTTAAACACATTAGGCGAACAACGCCTTTGTCACCCCTAATAATCTAGCAAAATTATTGGTTTTGGTCAGTAGCGATTACCGGCGGACCGCACAGCCCTTATGTAAGGAAAGTGGTGCCCGCCAGCGCGCAACCGCTCAATGTCCCAGAGTCAGCAGTAATCCATTCAAGCGCTTGACAAAATTGGCCGGGTCTTCCAATTGCCCCCCTTCGGCCAGCACGGCCTGCTCGAACAGCAAATGAGTCAGATCGCCAAAACGGCCGACGTCAGCCTCGCCCTGCAAGCGTGTTACCAGGGGATGCTGCGGGTTCAGTTCCAGATACGGCTTGCTGATCGGCACGTTCTGGCCGGCATCGCGCAACATCCGTTCCAGGTGCGCGCTAAGGGCATGCTCGTCCACCACCAAACAGGCTGGCGAATCGGTCAACCGCGACGAGATCCGCACGTCCTTAACCTGATCGCCCAGGATTTCCTTGACGCGCGCTAGCAAGTCCTTGTGCTGCTCCGCGGCCTGCTTTTGCTCCTGCTTTTCCTCTTCCGAGGCGATCTGGTCCAAATCCAGCGCGCCCTTGGCCACCGATTGCAGGGGCTTGCCCTCGAACTCGGTCAGGTGCGACATCAGCCACTCGTCCACCCGGTCGGTCAGCAACAACACCTCCAAACCTTTCTTGCGGAAAATTTCCAGGTGGGGGCTGTTCTTGGCGGCGGCGAAGCTTTCGGCGGAAATGTAATAAATCTTGTCCTGACCTTCTTTCATCCGGCCGATGTAATCGGTCAACGAAACGATTTGCTCGGCACTGTCGGTCTGGGTGGATGCAAAGCGCAGCAGCTTGGCGATCTGCTCGCGGTTGCTGTAATCCTCGGCCGGCCCTTCCTTCAGCACCCGGCCGAACTCCTTCCAAAATTTGCCGTACTTCTCAGCGTCGTTCGCGGCCATATCCTCCAACAGGCCCAGCACCTTCTTCACCGAGCCGGCGCGGATGCCGTCCACCACCTTGCTGTTTTGCAGGATTTCGCGCGAAATGTTCAGCGGCAGGTCGTTAGAGTCGATCACGCCGCGCACGAAGCGCAGATAGCGCGGCATCAGGTGTTCGGCGTCGTCCATGATGAAGACGCGCTGCACGTACAGCTTGACGCCGTGGCGCTGCTCGCGATCCCACAGATCGAACGGCGCGCGCCCCGGCAAAAACAGTAGCGAAGTGTATTCCAGCTTGCCCTCGACCCGGTTGTGGGTCCAAGCCAGCGGCTCCTCGAAATCATGGCCGACGTGCTTATAGAACTCCTTATACTCCTCTTCCTTGATGTCCTGCTTAGACCGCGCCCACAGCGCCGCTGCCTGGTTGATCCGCTCGTCCTCGATTTGCGGCGGCGCATCCTTGTCCTCGCTAAATTTTTGCACCGGCATGATGACCGGCAAGGTGATATGGTCGGAATACTTGGTGATGATCGAGCGCAACTGCCATTCGGCCAATAAGTCGGTCTCGTCCTCGCGCAAGTGCAGGATGACCTCGGTGCCGCGCGTCGGCTTATTGACCGTTTCCAGCGTGTATTCACCTTCGCCGTTGGACTCCCAGCGGACCCCATCCTCGGCGCTCATGCCGGCGCGGCGGGTCAAGAGAACCACCTTGTCGGCAACGATGAAGCTGGAATAAAAACCGACGCCAAACTGACCGATCAGGTTGGCGTCCTTGGCCTGATCGCCGGTCAGCTTCTGCATGAATTGACGGGTGCCGGAGCGGGCGATGGTGCCGATGTTGTCGATCACTTCCTGCCGGTCCATCCCAATACCGTTGTCAGCGACGGTGATGGTGCGGGCGTCCTTGTCGAAACTGATGCGGATTTTCAGGTCGGGGTCGTTTTCGTACAGCGCGCTGTCGGTTAGGGCCTCGAAGCGCAGCTTGTCGCAGGCGTCGGAGGCGTTGGAGATCAATTCGCGGAGGAAGACTTCTTTATGGGAGTACAAAGAGTGCGCGACCAAGCGCAACAACTGCTGTACTTCGGCCTGAAAACCAAGGGTTTCCTTGTGGGCTTCGACGGTCATGGGTGACGGGCTCCTGATCGAGTGAATTTGCGAGTTGGAGTCCGATATGCGGGCAAACGGCGGGATTTCAAGTGAAAAACGAAAACAAGGGTTTTGGCCGCATTCCACCCGGCTCAGCCAGGGATTTCGGCCCCTTCATGCCGCAATAGCCAGCGCTTAATCGCCAGTGGGTCGCCAGTCACTGCACCGGCGTAACCACCCAAACCCTGCCGGCTCACTACACGATGACAGGGAACCAGGAGCGGAATCGGATTGCTCCGGCAAGCGCCGCCGACAGCGCGTGCGGCCGTGCCCAATTGCCGCGCCAGTTCGCCGTAGGTCCATACCGTTCCTGCGGGAATGGCTTGCAGAGCGCTCCATACCCGCTGCTGGAACGCCGACCCAGCTAAAGCCAGCGATGCCGCGAACCGATAGCGAGGATCGCGGAAATACGCTTCCAGTTGTTCGACCACTGCCCGAGTCGCGGCGTCCGTCGGCGCCTGTTCGGGCGCGTCGGCAGGCAAGTAATCCAGCGCGTTGACTGCATCGCCGGTCATACGAATGCCGATCCGGCCCAGCGGCGCTTCGATAATCGCTTGATAGGAAGATATCTTGCTCATACTCGATCCTCAGGCGGAACGTAGCTCAACCAATCGCAACCCGCATCGCCGTAAACGATAAAAGGGGGATTCAGCAAGGGCTCTTTGGTGTTGTAGCGCAACGGCTGACCGGTTTCCATCGACACCACCTGACCGCCCGCAGCCTCGACGATAGCTTGCGCGGCGGCGGTGTCCCATTCCGAGGTCGGTCCAAAACGCGGATACACATCTGCCGATCCTGCCGCCACTTGGCAGAACTTGAGCGAACTGCCGAGCGTGACCAATTCATGGGCTTGGAGCTTGGCGGCGAATTTTTGCAGTTTCGGTCCACCATGCGACTTGCTGCCCACGACGTGCACGGGTTCGCCCGCTCGTAGCGGCTTGACCGCAATCGGTTGCGGCGGTTGGCCTGGTTCTTGGCAAAACGCGCCTAAGCCGCGCGCAGCGAAATAACAAACGCCGGTCACCGGTGCCCGCACCACGCCGAACACCGCTTCATGACCTTCAATCAACGCGATATTGACTGTGAATTGTCCGTTGCGTTGGACGAACTCCTTGGTGCCATCCAGCGGGTCCACCAGCCAATACCGCCGCCAGTTTGTCCGTTCCGCAAAGGGGATAGCGGCGGATTCCTCGGAGAGAACCGGGATCTCCGGCGTCAACCGGTGCAAGCCAGCGACAATGACGCGATGCGCAGCAAGATCAGCAGCGGTTAGCGGGCTGCGGTCGTCCTTGGCGGTCACTGCAAACGCCGTGGCGTAAATCGCCAAAATCCGTTCGCTAGCCTCGGCCGCTAGCGCCCGAACTGGGTCCAACCAGCGCGCCCATTGGTCCTGCATGTCGCCTCTCCAATGGAAAACACCCTCACCCCGGCCCACCCCCACCCGGTGGGAGATACACGAGGGCAATGAGCGTTTTCAAACAAAAAAAGGCGATCGGGCAATGATCGCCTTCGGTCGCAGCTGTAGTGCCAGGACTTAAGACAGCTTCTCCTTGATGCGCGCCGCCTTGCCTTCCAAACCGCGCAGGTAATACAGCTTGGCGCGGCGCACATCACCCCGGCGCTTGACGGTAATATCGGCAATGACCGGGCTGTAGGACTGAAAGACCCGTTCCACGCCTTCGCCGTGGGAAATCTTGCGCACAGTAAACGCCGAGTTCAGGCCGCGATTACGCTTGGCGATGACAATACCCTCAAACGCCTGCAAGCGCTCCTTATCGCCTTCCTTCACCTTAACCCGTACCACCACCGTATCGCCGGGACCGAAGGCCGGGATTACACGGTTCATCTGTTCCCGCTCGAACTCTTCAACCAGTTTGCTCATGACACTACGCTCCACGTTGCTCCGTAAGATCCCCGGCGCTGCCGGCGCTCTCCGTTCTCTCTTGGTATTCGCGAATAAAATCGTTTAATAGCGCTTGTTCGCTGGCATCCAATGACCGCAGCGCCAGCAAGTCCGGCCGCCGCAACCAAGTCCGGCCCAGCGCCTGACGCCGTCGCCAACGCGCAATGGCGGCATGATCGCCGCTTAACAGCACCGCCGGCGCTCGCCGCCCGTCAATGTTCTCGGGACGAGTATAATGCGGACAGTCCAGCAGGCCATCCATAAACGAGTCCTGTACAGCCGACTCATGGTCATTCAAGGCTCCTGGCAACAGTCGGGCCACCGCATCGATCACCACCAGCGCCGCCAACTCGCCCCCGCTGAGGACGTAATCGCCGATAGACCATTCCTCGTCCACTTCAGCCTCGATCAGGCGCTCATCGATGCCTTCGTAGCGACCGGCCAACAAGATCAGGCGCGGCGCGCGCGCCAATTCCTGCACACCGTCCTGATTGAGCGGTCGGCCTTGCGGGCTGAGATAAATCGTTCTGCTGGACACACTGGACGCCTGGCGCGCGCGCCGCAGCGTGGCGCGCAACGGCTGGACTTTCATCACCATGCCCGGCCCGCCGCCGTAGGGCCGGTCGTCCACCGTACGATGGGGATCCTGCGCATCATCCCGCGGATCCCAGGTCGCCACCGTCAATAATTCCCGTTCCACCGCCCGGCCGGTGACACCAAACCGCAGCAGGGTCGCGACCATGGCGGGAAATAGCGTCACGACGTCCACGCGCACGGCGTTTCCCCTTACTCCAAGGCTCTCCAAAACCCAGGAAATCTCAGAAATCCGGATCCCAGTCTACGATCATTTGGCGTTGTGCAAGATCCACGGCGATCACCACCTGTTCCTTGATAAACGGCAACAGACGTTCGCGTTCGCCCTGCACCACCACCACATCATTGGCCCCGGTCGCCAGGAGGTGCGACACCACTCCCAACTCTACGCCTCCCAGCGTCACCACGCGCAAGCCTTCCAGGTCAGTCCAGTAGTACTCACCCGGCGCGGGCGGTGGCAGTTGCGCGCGGCGCACGGCAATCGCGCTTTGCACCAGGGCAGTCGCCTGATCGCGATCATCGCAGTCGACGAACTTCGCCACGACACCCGCACCGTGCACTCGACCCGCCTCCACCTTGCATTCCCGCCACTGGCCCTGATGTTCTAGAAACAGCGGCTCATAGCGCAAGATGCCCTCACGCGGCACCGTATGGGAAAAAATCCGCACCCAGCCGTTGACTCCAAACAAACCGGACACCCGGCCCAGCACAACCCAGTCGCTCATAGTGAGCGATTCACGGCCCGTTTACTGAGTCGGCTGTTGACGAGCGTATTCCTTCATGAGGCTGCTCACCCGATCCGAGGGCTGCGCGCCCGTGCCCAGCCAGTATTGCAGGCGCTCCTGATTCAGACTCAGACGAACATCCTGACCGCTCGCGATGGGATTGAAGAAACCGACGCGTTCGATATAACGACCGTCACGCCGGTTGCGGCTATCGGTGACGACCACAGTGTAAAAGGGGCGCTTCTTAGCGCCGCCGCGGGACAAGCGGATGGTGACCATGCGCTGCAAGTACCTCAATGCGAATTCAGCAAGAATAAAGCCACCTCCATATGGGGCGGCTCAGGTAAACGGGGGATGTTACCGGAACTTGCCGCGATTTGAAACCGCTACGGCTTGAAAGGCGGTAGCGCTCCGCTGGGCAATTTCCCCTGCAAGCCGCGCAGCATCTTCATCATGCCGCCGCCCTTCATTTTCTTCATCAGGCGTTGTGCTTGGTCGAACTGCTTGAGCAAACGATTGACATCCTGAATCTGGTTACCAGAACCGGCAGCAATCCGGCGCTTGCGCGAACCCTTAATGATGTCAGGAAACTGTCGTTCCTGCGGGGTCATGGAGTTGATGATGGCGACCAAACGCTTGACCTCTCGATCCGCCGCCTGATCCTGTAAGGCTCCCGCCGCCACGTTGAGGCCGGGCATTTTGTCGAGCAGGCTGGCAATGCCCCCCATGTTCATCATCTGCTCCATCTGCTCGCGGAAATCGGCCAGATCGAAGCCACGGCCCTTTTGGACCTTTTTCGCTAATTTGAGGGCCTTTTCTTTGTCAACCTTGTGCTCCATCTCCTCAACCAGACTCAACACATCCCCCATACCCAGAATGCGCGACACCACCCGGTCGGGAAAGAATGGCTCCAGGGCGGCAGTCTTTTCGCCGACGCCCAAAAATTTGATCGGCTTGCCAGTGATTTGGCGGATGGAGAGCGCCGCTCCACCCCGTGCATCGCCATCGGTTTTGGTGAGCACCACACCGGTTAGCGGCAGGGCGGCATTGAACGCTTGGGCGGTGTTGGCGGCATCCTGGCCGGTCATGCTATCCACGACAAACAGGGTTTCAATCGGCTCCAGCACAGCGTGCAAGCGCTGGATTTCCGCCATCATCTCCTCGTCGACGTGTAAGCGCCCGGCGGTATCGACCAGCAACACGTCACAGAGTTGGCGACGCGCCTGCTCTAGCGCCCGGCGGGCGATGGTTTCCGGTTCTTGCTCGGCGGTGCTGGGAAAAAATTCTGCGCCAACTTCAGTCGCCAGCTTGCGCAACTGCTCAATGGCGGCCGGTCGGTAGACATCGCAGCTGGTGACCATGACCTTCTTGCGCTGCCGCTCCTTGAGCCAACGAGCCAGCTTGGCGACGCTGGTAGTCTTACCAGAGCCTTGCAAGCCGGCCATGAGCACCACGGCCGGCGGCTGAACCCGCAGATTCAACTCGGCATTAGCTTCCCCCATGATGCGAATCAGTTCTTCGTTGACGATCTTAATCAGCACCTGACCCGGCGTCAGGCTCAACAACACCTCCTGACCGACCGCCCGCTGCCGCACCCGCTCGATAAATTCCCGCACCACAGACAAAGCGACATCCGCTTCCAGCAACGCCATGCGCACCTCGCGCAGGGCATCTTTGATGTTTTCTTCGGTCAGGCGACCCTGGCCGCGCAGGTTTTTGACGGTGCGCAACAGGCGCTCACTAAGATTTTCAAACATGCCAATCCACCTTCTTCGCTGCGGTCGGAACCGGATGGGTTACAGAATTAAGATTATAAGAGCATCCAACGCGGGACGGTGAGCTAGCAACCGGGTCGCTTCAAGCGGGTGATGTTCCGTGCCATCATGGTCCCTCCATCAAGCCTTATGGAATGTCGTGGAACGGCCATGAATACGGTCTTTGGCGGATTGGCCGCCTTGCTTTATCTACTGGCGGGTGGCTGGCTTGCCGCGCGTCTGGGTCGCGCCAGCGCGGGCTCCGTCGGTTCCAAGGGAGGGGCGCTGGCGCTGGGTTGGGGCGCAGCCCTCTTGCACGCCATGATTCTGGCGCAAACTGTGTTTCAGAGCACCGGACTCAATCTCGCCTTCTTCAATGCGCTTTCTTTCACCGGCTGGCTCGTAGGCGTCGTACTGTTGGCGACCGCCATGGTGCGGCCGGTTGAGAATCTCGGCATCGCGGTCTTTCCCTTCGTGGCCCTGATGCTGGCGCTCGGCTTGTGGTTCCCCTCGGAACGGATCGTGGCCGATACCGGGCAGTGGCCGCTGGAGCTGCATATCCTGATCGCCACACTGGCCTACGCCCTGCTGACCTTGGCGGCGGTGCAGGCCGGTTTACTCGCGGTGCAAGAGTACCGCTTGCGCCAACGGCAGCCGGGTGGCTTTCTACGCGGTATGCCACCCTTGACCACTATGGAGAGTCTGCTCTTTCAGATGATCGGCGCGGGATTCATCCTGCTCAGCATCACTCTGCTCAGCGGCCTGTTTTTTCTGCATGACTGGTTCGCCCAGCATCTGGTGCATAAAGCGACGCTGTCCTTCATCGCCTGGGGCGTCTTTGGAGTGTTGCTCTGGGGCCGCTGGCGCTTCGGCTGGCGCGGACGCACCGCGATTCGTTGGACCCTGAGCGGTTTTGCCGTTTTGCTGCTGGCCTATTTCGGTAGCAAACTGGTGCTGGAACTGATCCTGCGGCGCTATTAATTACGCCTCCTTCAGGGCATTTGCGGCCGGCGGTGAACCCCAATGCGCAGTGGCCTTCCAGACTAAATCGTCGATGCCGTTTTCCGGCTGATACTCCGCCACCAACTCGCACAATATCAAGCGCATCGCCGGATAATCGAAACAGCGCGCGGCAGCCAGCAGGCGCTCCAAGCCCGGTCGCAGCGCCGCCCAGGGCAGGTATTGTTCGCAGGCGCGGTGAATCATCGGATGTTCCGTAGCCACCGCTGCGGTCCCGATGAGCAGCTCCTCGCGCAGCTTTTCGCCACTGCGTAGACCGGTGAAGTGAATTTCGACCTCACCGTCGGGGTGTTCGTCGTCACAGATCGTCAACCCCGACAGATGGATCATCCGCCGGGCCAGATCGAGAATCCGCACCGGCTCGCCCATATCGAGCAAAAATACATCACCCCCTTGTGCAAGGGCACCCGCCTGGATGACCAGTTGCGCGGCTTCCGGTATGGTCATGAAATAGCGTTCCACTTCCGGGTGCGTCACCGTGACCGGACCACCCTGGCGGATTTGCGCGCGAAACAGCGGTGCCACGGAACCGGAAGAGTCCAAGACATTGCCAAAACGCACCATGCACAGCCGGGTTACGCCACCCTCACTCGCCAGCGCCTGCAAAATGAGTTCCGCCAGGCGCTTGCTAGCTCCCATGATATTGGTCGGTCGCACTGCTTTGTCCGTAGAAATCAGCACAAAGGTCTCGACTCTGGCGGCCAGTGCGGCTTCAACCGCGCGCCAGGTGCCGAACACATTGTTCAGAATGCCCTCCATCGCATTTTGTTCCACGATGGGAACATGCTTATAGGCAGCGGCGTGATAGACCGTATCGACCGCGAAGCGCTCCAGCACCATCTGCAGCCGTCGGCGATGGCCAACTGACCCCAGTAAGGGAACCAGTTCCACTGGAGCCTGGCCCATGTTGGCCACCATGGCGCTTAATTCCTGTTCAATGGCGTAGAGGGCGTATTCCGAATACTCAAAGAGCACTAACCGCCGTGGCCGCAAGGGCAAGAGCTGGCGGCACAGTTCGCCACCAATCGAGCCACCCGCGCCCGTCACCAGCACGGTCTTGCCGCTGACACACGCGCGCAACAGGGTATCGTTTGGTTGCACCGAGTCGCGGCCGAGCATATCTGCCACATCCAGTTCGCGGAATTCATCAATGCGGCGCACTCCGCTAGTCAGCTCGCGCAGCGTGGGCAAATCCATAACCCGCGCCGGCAAACGGGCTAAAGCATCCAGAATTTCTTGACGCCGCCGGTGTGAAGTGGCCGGTAGCGCCAGCAGAATGGTTTTTGCTGCGTAGCGCGTCAGCAACCGCGATAACTTGGTCGGCGACTGCACGGTGAGGCCCAACACCACGCTGCCCCATAGCCGCTGATTGTCATCCACAAAAGCCACAGGCTCAAACGCAGCGCTATAGCGCAGGGCATTGACCAACTGAGCACCGGCCTCACCGGCACCGTACACAATGGCGCGCGCCCGCAGAGGTCCTGGACGCAACCGCCGACGCAGCCAGCGGCGCAGCACCAAGCGCCCCCCACCGACCAGCGCCACCAACACCAGCCATAGAATGGGCCAGAACGAGCGCAGCACGAAACCCTGACGCAACAACACCCAAGCCGCCATCAATAGTAAGAGACCGGCACTGACGCCCAGCACGATGGTATAAAGCAGGCTTTCATCGGCGTAGCGCAGGATGGGTCGGTACAATCCGACGGCGGCGAAGGTGGGAATAACGATGACTACGGTCAGCGGGAACAGCCAGAGCACATCTTGCAACAAGGTCGGCCAGGGTTCGCCAAGACGAATCACGAAGGCCGCCCACACCGCGACCAGCACGGCGACCGTATCGCCAACCAGCAGCAAAGCGCGGCGAATAATCGAAGGGAGGTTAAGCAGAGATTCAAGATTCACGGGGCCGGTATTGTAACATGTCGCTGCTCAAGCCGCTCCACCGCCCACATCAGCAAAAGATAGATTACGACCCACGCCATAAGCAAAGCGATCTGACCGGAAGGCGGTAGCGCCACCGCACTGATGGCGGACCCCGCGCAGGTCAGCATCAGTACGTACTCCGCCAACACCGTACGGCGATGGCCCCAGCCGAGCAAGACCAGGCGTTGATAGTAATGGCTGCGGTGGGCCTCCCAGATTTTCTCACCCCGGAACAGTCGGCGCAGCAGCGTAACTGTTGCATCCACGATGAACGGTGAAAAGACCAAAAGTGCGGTCCACAGCGGAAATAAGCCGGCCTTGTTGCCCCACAGGCAGCACGCTGCGACCAGGAAACCCAATGTGGTAGAACCGGTGTCGCCCATAAAAATTTTAGCAGGCGGGAAATTATGGACCAGGAAGCCCGCGCTAGCCGCCGCCACAATGAGGCAAAAGCTGGCAAAATCAGCATCGGCGCGACCTAACCAAGCCAATGCCGAGAAACCGATCACTGCCATGCCACCGGCGAAGCCATCCATACCATCCATAAAGTTGTAAAGGTTGATCATCCAGATGGTGAATAACAGGGTTAAGGAGATATCAACCCAAGGAGAGAGTGACGAGCTTAGGCCTGGTAGCTCCATCTTCTCTAACGACAACCCTGCTATCAATAGGCTGACACTGGCCAGGAGATGAGTTATTATGCGCCAGTGAGTGGCTACTCCTTGACTATCATCCAACAAGGCAATGAACATTAAAGGCATTAGACCCATTGTGAAAAGCAGTATTGGTAGCCATGTAATGATAATGTGAGTGTCTTGTATCCTCATTAGATTACCGACAATTATCCCTCCAAAAATCGCTATTCCCCCAACGCAAGGAATAGGATACCTATGCAGGGAGCGGGAATTAGGGTAATCGAATAAACCCCATTGAAAAGGATGCTTTACTGAATAAAGAGCAATCCCATATGCGATGGAAATTGCTATTATCTTATCCAATATAACCAAATTCATAATCTAAAAACCTTGAAAGTTCTTTGAGGGTTCTTGTGGAAACTGGGGCCTAGCACTTCATAAGTATGACTTTGAATGAGTTGCTTTTGGACAATCTATTGATCTAAATTGGTATAACCGAACCGTGAGCCGACACGGCGGGCCAGAATCTGTCTTGAGAGACCCGCCCCACAGAAACCCTCGAAGAACCTATAATCGATCATGAAAAAAAACCTCAATTCAATTATGGAATATGACTCTAACAAAAGATTGCCTTTATTTATTTATGAATTTATACAGTTATTCTACTATCGCGATTTGATTATTTTGATGACGGGCAATATCCTTAAAAATCGATATAAGCGTTCTATATTGGGAGTTTTATGGATGCTGCTAAACCCCTTGCTGCAAACTATCGTTTTAGCAATCGCTTTTGGCACGCTATTTAAATCCTCTGTACCTGGTTATCATATCTACTTATTAAGCGGACTTATTGCTTGGAATTTCATTACACAAACAACCCAATATTCAATGAGTACTATGACACAAAGCAGTGGACTGCTAAAAAAAATCTATATACCGAGGGCAACTTATATTGTTGCATCTATTGGAAATGGATTAGTTAATTTTCTAATTTCAATTTTCTCTTTATTTCTTATCATCGTTTTCTCAGGACACCCAATTCAGTCTAGTTGGTTTTTTGTCCCAATAAGCATCATCTTAATTACTATATTTTCACTTGGTCTTGCATTGCTTCTCTCAGCGGCAGCAGTCTTTTTTGTCGACTCTATTGATATTTATCAAGTAGTGATTCAAGCATTTTTTTTCCTAACCCCAATTATTTATCCCATAACAGCACTACCACCCCAGTGGAGCAAGCTAATAATATGGAACCCATTTTATTATTTTATTGAAATCTTTCGTATACCAATATATGGAAATACGCTGCCTGATAACCAGCTTTTTTTATCTTGTTCTTTAATAGCCATATTAACCCTTCTAGCAGGGTGGCTGATATTTACCAATAAAGCCGATCGTTTAGTCTATCATATTTAGAAGAACAGCTTAAAAGGATAGGTTCTTTGAGGATTCATGTAGAAACTGGGTATCAGTTCCTCATTGTTATTACGAATACTTGACATAAGTAACCCATCAAAATAAATCAAGTTATATCTTTTGTCGAGTTGACAAGAGGAGAACAGTGGCGATGAAGCGTATTGGACTCTTGAGCGACGTAGAATGCGAGACGCTGCGACGCGGCGTGGAAAGACGGGCCGAAACAGTCGGGTGCGGCAACGGGCGCAGGCGGTGTACTTGGCGCATCGGGGCTATGCGCGGATCGCGCTGTCTTCCTTATTTGAAGTGGATGTGGACACGATCAGCGCCTGGCTAGACGGGTGAGAGCGGGACGGCCTGTACGGGTGTTGTACGACCAGCCCTGTTCGGGACGACCCCTGACTTACACGCCGGTGGAGGAAGCGCAGTTATGCGGTTGGCTGATCTCAGCTTCGAGCACCTCAAAACCGAAATCCAACTGATCCTCGATCAATTCGGGTCAAAATACCAGATAACTATTTGAATTGGTACTTATTTATGAATAAAATAATTATTGAGATCAATGATGTTACTGTACAATTCCGACTCTCCAGTGAAAAAATTTTAACTTTCCAAGAATATTTTATTCGGAGACTAAAAAATAATAAATTATTCTACTCTGACTTTAAGGCCCTTAATAACGTTAGTTTCTCAATTAGCCAAGGAGAAGCAATTGGAATTATTGGTGCAAATGGAGCTGGGAAAAGCACCTTACTTAAGGTAATCTCGAGAGTTATACACCCCACTAAGGGCCGTGTTTTTCTTAGAGGACGAATAGCTCCACTACTAGAGTTAGGAGCAGGTTTCGATAACGAAATGACGGGCAGGGAGAACATATTTTTGAATGGTGCAGTGCTTGGATTTACCCGAAATGATATTAAAAAAAGAATAGAAAGAATTATAGATTTTTCTGGTATTGATAGGTTCATTGATGCGCCAGTCCGTACTTACTCAAGCGGTATGGTAGCAAGATTAGGTTTTGCCATTGCCACCGATATTCAGCCTGAAGTCCTGATCCTTGATGAGATACTGTCCGTAGGAGACGCTGAATTCCAACAGAAATCAGCAGCAAGAATTTCAGAGTACCATAATAAAGGCTCAACTATATTAATGGTTTCACATAATATGGGATCAATTAAGCAATTATGTGATAATGTAATCTGGTTAGAGCATGGATCCATCAAAAATAAGGGGGCTACTAATATGATACTAAATCAATACTCTTAGACAGTGTGTACACGATATAATTAACTATTGGTGCTAGTTCATTAAAATCAAGAAAATTATTGGATTATGATTATTATATCACCAGCGCCAGACGGCGAAAATTCAGAAGAATCAATGACTTTCTATATTATACCAGCACCAGTTGGTTAATAAACACCAACGGCTAACTAGAAATCTACCTTATTTAATCTTGAACCCAACTGAGGATTGACTATGATCATTAATCGCCAAAGATACGCAATACAATCAATTTTATTACCCCTCTTCAAGATATTAATCTTATTCTTTCTAGGGCAAAACTTAGCTATAGGAAGGATTATTCTTGTGCCAACAGAATACTCTACAATTCAAGCAGCAGTTAATATAGCAATTTCAGGAGACATCATCAGAATTCAACCTGGCATATATAATGAGTCAGTGACTATTTTAGATAAACAAAAATCGGGAATTACATTAGAGGGGGTTGATAAGAAGACCACGATCATTAATCCTAACGGTTCCAATCGAGGTATTAGTATCCTCATTACAAATAACGTAACAGTCCGTAACCTAACAGTCACTAAAGGCAACCCCAAATCTAGCCCTTATAGTCCAACTATTGGAGGTGGTATATTTGTAGACGGTTCAAATAACATTAAGGCTTATTCATGCATAATAGCAAACAATAATTCAGAAAATGGTGCTGGCTTTGCTGCTCGAAATTCAAGTATCACCTTTTCCGATAATATTATTGATTCAAACAAAGCGTCAAGTGCAAAAGAGGCCAGAGGGGGAGGCGCTTTTTTTTACGAAAGCCAGGGTGTTATTTCTAACAATGTTTTTTCAGGAAACAGTACCAGTGGGCCTACCATGGGACCCGGTGGCGGTTTATTTATCCAAAGATCCTCCCTTTTTATATCAGATAACACCTTCTCTAACAACCAAGCTACTGGAACCCAAAATTATGGAGGCGGGCTGTATATTTACGACTCGAAAAATTTTACGGTTTCAAATAATTTGTTTCGCAATAATATTGGCCTAGACGGCGGTGGTATGGCAGTCGTTGAATCTAATCCTACCATTGCTGGAAATACCTTTACAGGTAATGAAGCCCGCTGGGGAGGTGGTCTCTATGGATGGCATATGTCTTCTGTTATTTCTAGCAATAAATTTGAGCAAAATACGGCAAATGATGGTGGAGGTGGAATTTTGTTTGATCAATCTCCTAATTCTACCTTTAGAAGCAATATAGTCTTGCAAAATAGCGCTATGAATTGGGGTGGTGGAGTTGACTTGTATGGCTCACCCATTATCATTTTTGGCAACATAATTCAAGAAAATAGATCTGTTAATGGCGGCGGGATCGCTATAACTGTTGACCATGAGGCTGATACTAATGAATACAGCCCAAAAATATTACACAACACGATTAAAAGTAATACTGCGCAAGCCGGCGGTGGAATCATGCTTGATGGTGACACTAATGCAATTATAAAAAACAATATATTTGCGGAAAACAAAGCAAACTCTGGAGGAGGTCTTGTTATTCATAAAGCTAATTCTCCCCAAGTTATTAATAATACTTTTTACATTAATCAAGCCATGGAAATTGGGGGGTCAGCAATTAGATCTGACAGATCTTACTCGACCCTAATAAATAACATATTTTACGGTATACCGAGCGCTGAAGCTATCTCTGCGAACGCATCCACAGTCCAGCTTCTATACAATGGATTCGCATATAATAAATCTCATTATGTTAATATTCAAAGTGCATTTAACCCGATAGTAGGCAATATCAGTTCGGACCCCAAATTTACAGCACCTAGTGTTGGTGACTTCCGCCTTAAAAGTGATTCTCCATATAGAAACCAAGGAAACCCTAGTTTCATATACAATAATCCCGACAATTCACGTAATACTATAGGTGCTTACGGTGGTCCAGATACTATCGTGACATATCCTATCTACCGCTTTTATAACATGAACGCGGGCGGGCACTTCTTTACTATTGATGAGTCGGAAAAAGATACAGTTATCAGGCATTATCCCTGGTTTCGCTATGAAGGAGTAGGCTTTCGTACGCCACCTCTTTCAGAATAAGAGGATGTTCACCTAAAGGGTACCTTGAATAACCACGCCTGTGTCTGCCCAGTTAAAATTCTCGCCTCCTGATCTTGCGCCTGTTTCACGGACACATGGTTAAGTGACTCACCATCGCGATCCGAGGTGAACACCTCGACGAAGAAAAAGGTAGAAGGCAAGGCAACGCGGCAGTGGTACAGTGCGGAGTTCTAAAGAACAGGCGTTGCTGCGGGCGGTGTAGGATGGTGTGTCGGCGGTGGTGGGTGGGCCGGTTTTGCAACCCGCCCAGCTAGCTCTACGCATGGCGTGACCGGGCGAGCCGGTATAGACAGGCTGTGGAAGCGCAGCAGCACAAAGGCTAAGGTTTGTGGTGCGGCTGATGGGTCGGGTGTTGTCACAGTAGCACCGGGCGGGTAATACGCCTGGTTGGCGCTAGTGCAGACTGTCCAAGCATGCAGCTATGCTGTTGCGCTTAGCGCCGTATCCACCAAACGGGGCAGGATCAATGTCAGCGTGTGGACATCGTACCCCCCGTATAGCGCTCGAAATGGGCCGAATTGCCGCCCGCCCATGGCGATTCTGGGTAAAAATAGGGGAGTGCTGCTCGAAAAAACGGCAATTCGTTGGGCAATATGATCCGAATTCGGTCAGAAGCATCGTGCGCTGGCCAGGTTCATTGAAGACCGTGGTCTATTTGAGATGCCCATAGCACTCATCAGTTTCCATACATCTACAGCCCATTTATGCAACAACGCTGCAAAAAGGACCTATCAATCATCCGTGAACCGATAGCTAATAAAAGAACCCCTGTGAGAAACACTAAAATTTCCATTATCATGCCGGTGTACAATACAGATATAAGGTGGCTAAAAGCTGCACTAGATTCTGTGTACAATCAATATTATTCTTACTGGAACTTATTCATTGTCGATGACGGCTCCACTCGACAGGAAACCTTAAACTATCTCCACCAAATCATTGACCAACGAATCGAGACACTGTTTCTTCCCGACAATCGAGGTATTGCATCCGCTTCCAATGCCGCTTTGGCCAGGGTAACTAGTGAGTTTGTATGTTTCCTAGATCATGATGATCTACTAAAACCAGAAGCTCTGCAAGAAATAGCTCAAGTTATTAACCAGTCTAATCCAGATATAATCTATTCTGACGAAGAGTATATTAAACCCAATGGTGCTCACTATTCAGCACACTTTAAGCCGGACTATTCACCCGACCTCCTATTAGCAACCAATTATATTTGTCACTTGACGGCTTATCGTTATAGCCTGATACATCAAGTTGGAGGCCTACGCGAAGGCTATGATGGATCCCAAGATCATGATTTATTGCTACGCTGTCTAGAGCGTACTAATAAAATCTCGCACATTCCTAAAATACTTTACCAGTGGCGTCGAATTCCTGGTTCTACTGCGAGCCATTTTTCTAATAAACACTATGCCTGGGAAGTTGGTCGCCTGGTTGTAGCTAACGCTCTTAAGCGGCGCTGTATTTTCGGATCTGTTAGCCTCGGCAAGCATGCTGGAACCTACCGGATTCAGCGCACTATTCATAATAATCCAACAGTAAGCATTATCATTCCATTTCGTGATTTATCAGAAGTCCTCAAGCGATGTATTGATTCTATTCTGACTAAAACAGAATATCCCTTTTTCGAAATCATCGGTGTTTCAAATCAAAGCCAGGAACCTGCTACTTTCGCTCTGATAGCTGAGTATCAAAAGAATCCTCAGGTTAGCTTCATCCACTATGAACATGATTTTAATTTTTCTGCTATTAATAACTTTGCGGTCAATTTAGCGCAGGGAAAACATATTTTATTACTTAATAATGATACAGAAGTAATTAACCCTGGGTGGTTGGCGGCTCTGCTCGAAAATTCCCAACGCCCTGAAGTAGGCGCAGTCGGTGCAAAGCTATACTATCCAAATCATAGAATCCAACATGCTGGAGTCATTGTTGGTATTGGTGGAAGTGCCGGCCACGCGCACAAATGTCTTGATTGGCAAGACCCCGGTTATTTTAATCGCCTTGATGTTATTCAAAATGTCAGCGCAGTTACTGGTGCCTGTCTTATGGTTAAAAAAGAAATCTATAAAGCACTAGGGGGTTTAGATCCAATAAATCTACCTATATCTTTCAATGATATAGATTTCTGTCTGCGTATACGTGAACAAGGTTACCTTAATGTTTTTACACCTTATTGTGAGTTATACCACTATGAATCTCGCTCACGAAGATTTGATAAAACATCAATTAGAAAGCAGCAATTCTATCGAGAAAGAGAATATTTACGTGCCCGTCATTCAGCCATTTTCAAAAATGGCGATCCCTACTATAATCCTAACTTGCCATTAAATTGTGAAACCTTTGGTTTGCGTTGGAGATATTTACGGCCACTTGCCTTTGAATTGCGTAATTCCTGGCAGACTCATCATTCTCTAGCAAAGGCTATCGGTGTAATTGGCAGGGGTTTATTAAAACTAGCCTATCATGCACGAAAATAAAAACCTATCAGCGAGGGTAGCCATTCTTATCGTTAATTTTGGCCGAGTAGCCGATACTTTGGAATGCCTAGATTCTCTATTGCAAGTTAGCCAGCCGCTTTTTAAGGTATTCCTGGTTGATAACGGGTCTGGGGCTACAGAAGAAATGCGGCTGCGTAGCTACGCAAATCTTTATCCTCAGCTTATCCACTTTACTGCCCTCCCTAAAAATTATGGCTTTACTGGAGCATGCAATCGATTAATCGAATACATTATTACTAACCATGACTATCAATTCATATTGCTACTCAATAATGATACTGTTGTTGACCCTCTATTTTTGACACACATGCTAGAGAAAATTAATATAGAACAGCGAATCGAAATGATTGCAGCTCAGATGATTAAATATGATAATCGCTCCATCATAGATAATCTTGGCATCACATTCTACAAATCTGGACTTGCTTCTAATCGAAGATCGGTTGATGACCCATTACTCGGTCCCTGCGGCGGCTGCGCCCTATACACCACCGACCTGCTTCGCCAAGTTTATCAAGAAACTGGTGAATATTTTGACGATACTTTTTTTTGCTATGCGGAAGATACTGACCTTGCTTGGCGGGCCAGACTACTTGGCTATGATGCGGGTTATGCTCAAGATGCTTTGGTTTTTCATAAAGGCTCTTTATCCAGTGGCGGTCCCAATAACGACTTTATCTTATACCATGGCATTCGTAATTCTCTATTTGTATTATTAAAAAATATCCCTCTCACCATAATACTGAAAAATCTCGGCTGGATGGTGCTGCTGCACTGCGCTATACTGATGCGCTATACTGTCAAAGGTAAGCTTCCCGTCCTAATGAAGACTTACCATGATTTTATTTACCGAATCCCTCTCATAAGGCAAAAACGCCAATACCTAAAAAGCAAGATAAGAATTCAAAAAAAACAAATCAAGCTACTTATTAGCTCTTCTTTCTATGAACAAAAATATCTAAAATCTGCACTATTAGATTTATTTGTTCGCTCCAGAAAAAACTAAATTTTTGGGTAAAATTAAGCTGATTTCTAGTTGCAAATCTCTACTTAGGCTCAAACAATTTTCCATTTAACCTTAAATTTCGATTATAATAAGGGTCACCCGCGGAAATCAGTTTTTCCCACCGCTTTTTAAAGAGCCGGCTATCTTCAGGATGAGTATCTTGTTGAGAATACCCGCGGGTTGCCGATTCGTGATGGATGAGTCTCGCGTAAGGAGTGTAAAGGCACTTATAACCAAGTTCATGAGCGCGCAGGCAAAGATCAGTATCCCCAAATCCGACACGTAATGCCTCATCAAAACCACCCGCCTCATTAAATACTTTCCTCTTTACCAGCATACAAGCAGCAGTTACGGCCATACATTCACGCACCACTAAAAGTCCGCTTTGGTGACCAGCGGACCAATGGCCGTGTTCGTGCTCGGCATAAAATTGGTGACTATGCCCGGCTGTTCCATTAGGACCGATGATAACTCCAGCATGCTGAATTAAACCAATTTCAGGGTATAGCAGCTTGGCACCCACCAAGCCAACATCTTGAAAGGCCATTAGCTCCAGCATCGCCTCTAGCCAATCCGACTCTATAATTTCAATATCATTATTGAGAAAAAGAAGAAATTCACCCTTTGCCACTTCCACTGCACGATTATTGAGCCGAGAAAAATTAAAGGTTTCTGGATCATCTAGGACGGTATGACCTTGCTCACGTAATTGGGCAAAAAAATCCAAAATCTCAGGTTCACTGGAATCATTATTGACAACAATAAGGTCCAAATTAAATCCACTCGGTAGAAGAGTCCTTGAGAGCAAGGATTCTACACACATTTTCAGTAAATCCACCCGGTCTCGGGTTGGAATAATCACTGAGATTGTAGCGGGTTGCAGCTTGTGGCGAACTCGAAAAAAATTGAAGGACAATCCTTGTACTGCGATCGCCTCATCAGCTGAAAACCCGACTAAAGCCAGATGCCGATTCAAAGCAGCAATCGAGTTTTCCATAACTCGATCCATCAGCTGATGCCCTGTGGAGTTCGAGTGAATCCGCCATTGATAGAGTACTTTAGGGATATGATAAAACTCGTGAGTCATTGCTGCAACACGCAGTATGAGATCATAATCTTGGCTAACCTGAAGAGCAGGATCAAATCCCCCTACTTCATGCAGTAACTCACGACGAAATACAGTTAAGTGAACAATGTAAGGGTGAGAAAGCAAGAAATGGTAGCTAAATTGCGGTCTAAATTCGCAGCGAATTATTCTCCCATTAGATTGAATCAACATTTCATCGGAATAGATTACATCGGGATGGTTCCCGCAGATAGCTAAAGCTACTTCGAAAAGCGCGTTTGGTTCCAATAAGTCATCATGATCCACAACCGCGAAATACTCGCCTTGAGCTGCTTCCAATGCAACTTGTGAAGCGCCACTTACGCCTAGATTTGACGGATTAGTTATTAAGTGAAACCGCTCATCTTTCTTACACCAAGAGGCAATGATCTCTAAAGGGCCAGTCTGAGAAGAAGCATCATCCACTAAAATACATTCCCAAAAAGGATAACTCTGCTGATGAATGCTATTTAACAGCTCATCCAACCATTGAGGTGGGCTGTTATAGCAAGGAACAGCCAGTGAAATCTTTGGTGTTTTCGTCCATTGCTGAACAGCTTGGGCCTGCTGGGCTAATTCCTTGGGCTTACACTTTTGGCGTGCATACCACGCTTTGTAAGCTAAGGCTCCAGGAAGGGTCAAGGTTGGGAAATGTGCGTGGCGACCCAAACTTCTTTCCTGTTGGGGTGTAGACTCAGACTGAGGCGATGCATTGGATGAGGAAGGAATCCTGGGGTCAACTTCCCCAAAAGGCACCGGTTGATCTAAAGCCAATAGGGGTTGTCGATGAAGCGCGATTCCTTTAAGAATGTGGAGAATTTGGCCACGCGCTCCTGGATCCGGCTTACGGAATGTCACAGCCAAAGCAACCCGAGTTAGAAAATCGCCTCCTCGCCATGTGAGAGAGCCGAACACTGCCTGAATATTACTGGAGAGCGCGATAAGCCAACGCCATAGTTGGTCTAGATTAACCTGATATTGCTGAGCTAGGTGATGCAGGCTGGCTTGATATTGCTGTATTTTTTGTTCTAAGAGAGCTGTACTCTGATGTGCGGAACTCTCCAGCAATGAAAAACGTTCGAGCAACGCTCTAACTTCTTCTCGTAGTCCCCGAATGGTTTCTTCTGCGCCTATCAGGCGTTCATATACCCATTCGTCATCCCGCTGCGCCGCGCGCTCCCGCTCGGCCGCTTCCTCCAAGGCCACAATCTGCTCCCGCTGCGCCGCGCGCTCCCGCTCGGCCGCTTCCTCCAAGGCCGCAACTTGAGCCTGAACATGATTAGCATGTGCTTCTTGCTCTAAGTTTTTGGAGCGCTGAACTTCACCGGCTGCTTTTCGGAGTTTTGATACTTGAAGTAGTTGTGTGCGTCGCTGTTTAAGGTGATGCCTATTAGCTAAGAGGGCTTGCCGCTCCTGATGACTCTTGAGCAGTTCCATGGCCCCGGCTGAAACATCAGGCAAAGGTTTCAGCGATAACACCGAACCTTCGATAAAGGCTTGATTCAACCGAATCTGTTCAATATTGGCGTAGCGCTCTTGTAGCAGATGATCACCTTGTTGATGGTATAGACGTGGCTCTATGAAAGCCTCAATCTCTCGTGCCGACGGCAACCGAAGCCCCTGAACATCCAAGCTCGCTAGGTCGCTTCGCAGTTTCTGGACCGTTTCTGCTGGCTGTGCCATCAGATCGTGGTAAGAAACCAGTAAGCGGGGGATGTCCGCAGAATGCGCCAATCCCAACAAGCTATACCGCTCCCAAAGCGCCAATCCCAGACATAGGGGAAAACCTTGGCGCTTCCGCAGCGATTGGGCGACCTGGATCGGGCTTCGATATACCCATATACAAACAGGAGCTTCCAGTAAAGGCTTCCAGAACGGTAAGAGTAAACACATTCGGGGATCCTTCAGCATCCAAGGTCGATGCGCCTCCAGATCCCGCAGAATTTTTGAAGCCTGGGGTTCAAACTGAGCACGCCATACCGAATCTGTTAACAAATTAAAATTTAATGAAATATTTTCATGCCAACTTGTGTGTAAGCTATGCAGCATGGCCTCGTTGAGATCATGCACATCCCAACGCTCCCAGAAGCCTTTCTCGTTTTCTTCATTCGGCGCTATCAGCAGGTCAGGTGGAGCCACGTAGGCACCCATCATGTTTAGCAGACGGGCGACGCTTGAGGTGCCGGATCGGTGCATACCTAAGACAATCAATTGCATAGGTTTTTCCAAAATTGCTCTACAGTGAGGAGAACTAGGCAGTCGGACTTCTAACCAATGGTGCTAGCTTAATATAGCAAGTCATTGATTTTGCTGAAGGCGTGCCGTCTGGCACTGGTCATCCAAAGATCATAGGTTATTGGTTTTATTTATTTTTTAATGAAATAGCCCTAATGGTTTCCAAAGAATTGCTACATAGAGCTTCAATTGTGCGACGCATAATTGAAAGTTCTTATATAACAAAATGGCTCTTCCAGGATTCTTGTGGAAACCGGGCCTCAGCTACCCATTTATATCACTAATAATTGACATAATATAATAAAATCATGAACTTATATCGTTCCAAAATTGATGGTTTCTACGAAGAATCCTCCAACTTGCACAACCTCCACAAGAATCCTCAAAGAGCCACAATAATTTGTGACTTTAGCTGCGTAACGCCTAATGCTTACTAAAATCTATCTACATAACGAAGCCCAACTCACCATATCAAGGTCACAGAACCCCGCTGTTGTGAGCACTCATTTGTAATGATACATTACCTCTTGACTTTTTGGCAAAAACAAGATAGGTTGTTGCTTAAATGAGACTCTCTTATCTATTTTGTCGAACGGTGGTGATAAAAGCAAGCATGAATAGCAACAAAATCATATTCTTATGGAAATTGTCATCCTTGACGTCATTGCAAAGCATGGTCCTGCTTTTGTGTTGCTTTATAACAACACCGTTCGTTTGGGCCGAATCGGGTGATGCGGCTTCCACCCGCAAAACAGTCTTGGAAGCGCGTGTTTTGGCTAAGTGGGCTGCTCTGATCAAAGGCGACTTTGAAGCGGCCTACAAGTTTAGCTCGCCGGCATACCGGGAGTTACATTCGCTGGATTTCTTTCGGAGTCGTTTTGGCGGCAAAATCGCCTGGACTAAGGCAGAAGTGCTTGATGTACAGCTTAAGGATAAAGAAGTAGCGAACGCCATCATAAAGCTTCATTACGACTTGTTTCAGAAAGAAACGGGGCGAACGTTGCAGATGTTTAGTGAGAGCCAAGAAACTTGGGTTTACTCAGGAGATGAGTGGTGGTACGCGGCTCCAGAGTAAATCATCAGGTTTTTGGGGGTTGGTTGCGTTACGCGTTTTTTTGCGGTATTTTTTGGATTGGATCCTGAGTTTCACTTTGTAGTTCTTTGCTTAAGCATGATGATTTTTAACGATGAGGTATAGCCATATGAAGACTTTATCTAAGAAGCGGCTGGCGACGGCCCTAGGGTTGGCCTTGGCTGCGGGCGGTTTCTTGCCTTCGGCGCAAGCGGTTAATTTGGCCACCGACGGGTTGGGCCAAGCCCTGATTTTCCCACACTACACGGTGCAGGCGGGCTGGGATACCCTGTTTAATGTCACCAACACCAGTAGCTTGGTGGTGGTGGCTAAGGTCGCTTTTCACGAATCCTATAACAGCCGCCCAGTGTTTGACTTTAACATCATCCTGTCTCCCAAGGATGTATGGAACGGCTGGGTATCGCTGAGGGCGTCCGATGGGATGCCGGTGTTCACCACCGTGGATCGCACCTGCGCCGCACCGCAGTTCCAGTTCCCCAGAGTGGGCCAAGCTTCCACCCCGGTACCCTTCGAACCCAATCCGGCTGCTCCGGTGCGCGGCATGTTGGCCTACACCGGTAATGCGGCTGACTCTGGCCCCACAACCATCGCGCGCATGCAAAGCGGTTACGTGACGGTCATCATGATGGGTGCCGCAGATCCGGCACTGAGCACGCTGGCGGCTTTCGCAGTGCATAACACCAATACTGGCATTCCATTGGATTGTGGCCGCCTGGATGCGGCGTTTGGCAATCCCGCCGGACTGGCGGCTATCCAAGGGGCCTTTCCGCTCTATGCTAATTATGATATTCCCGGACAACCACCCCTCAATCCGTTGAAGGGGATGTACAGCTTGGTCAATGCTGCCCAAGGCCAAAACGCGGGCGGTTCACCCGTTGCTTTGGCGAACTTCCGCGACGCGCCCATCATGACCTTGCAATTGCCGCCTGGGGCCATTCAGGCTCCAAACGCAGTGGCGGCTTTTGCTGCTTCGTTTCATGAACCCAGCTTGAATGCAGCGAATACGCCAGCGCAAGTGCTGGATGTGACTGACACACTTCAGCCAGCCCCGCCTGCTTTCGATCCTAACTATTTTGGCTCTGACCAAATCTCCTGGCTGTTGCTGCGCGATAGCATTGTCAATCACTGGATGCGGAATACCACCGGCAACGGCTGGATCACTAACACGGATTGGGTCATCACCTCCCCGACCAAGCGTTTTTATGTGGACGATCCCACTCAATCAACGCCGCCCAGCCCCATTGGCTCGGCTAACCCTTATGCCGCCATTAATGCCTTCCGCGGCCACCCGCGGGTAGCTCCGCCGGCTCCGCTGCTGGCTACCTCCCCGTTCGCTACCTTCTTTGGGGCTAACCGGGGCCTTCCTGGCACCGCATGCAATCCGCTGTACGCTGAAATTTATGACCGTGAAGAGCGCGGCGGGCCGGTGTCCATCTACTCGCCGGGCATCTTGGTTAACCAGATTTGCTATGAGTCGAATGCGTTGACCTTTAATGGCAGCGATGTCTTAGGCGCTCCAGGCCGGCCCGGTGACCCGATCATCACGAACCTGCCGGGTAACAACGGTTGGGCACAGCTCTTCCTCGCCAGTGCGGCGAACACGCTGGATGGGAATCCGGTGACTCCAACGAATCCTGGTTTTGGTTTACCGGTAGTTGGCTTCTCCATCGCCACGCGCACAACTCCTAGCAGTCAGTTGCTCAACGAAGGCTATATCATCGACCATTCCTACACGCGCCGGAATCCCTTTGCTCCGCGGTAAAGGGAGTAGCAACTCCTGATCAATCGTATCCCTGTGGTTGACCAGGAGGAGTGTTGGCCGAACTTGGCGCTGAAAATATGGTTTCAGGTTCTGCCTGAAAGCTCAAAGCCCGCTCAATGCGGGCTTTTTTATAGGTTTTTGACTCTGTTAAGACTCGTTCATCGGAGTTTGCTATGTCGGGCTGTCGTCAAACTTTATCCAGAGAAATGCTAATTCTATCTCTGTGCATCCTTTCTCAAATTCCGGCCTTTGCGCAAGGGCAACAGGAGCCACAACAGGGCTTGCTGGAATTTCAAGGAGTTACAGTTAGCTCGCCGGAATTACAGTACGCCCTGCAAGAACTCCCGCCAACTGAACAGGAAAAAATTCGACATAACTTGGAGAACCTCCAGAAACTAGTCCGCGAAGTTTATTTGCGCAAAAGGCTAGCTGCAGAAGCCGAACGGCTGGCGTTGGATAAAACGCCATCTGCTCAAATCCGCCTAGAAGCCCAGCGGCAACAAATCCTGGCCGAGCTTTATAATGAGCATCTACGCCAGCAAATTGGTTCTCCCGATTTCTCTGCCTTAGCCCGCGAACGCTATGCGGTCCGCCGTGATCAGTTCCAAACACCAGAGCAATTTCGAACAGCCTATATCGTGAAACAGGCCCAATGCGACTGTGAGCGTGACCCGAAGCGACACCAGTTGACATTACTGCAAACCCGCCTTAAGGCGGGAGAAGATTTTGCCGCTCTGGCCAAAGCCGAATCCGAAGATCCTAACACTGCTCCTCAGGGTGGAGAATTAGGCCAGTGGGTGAAGAGGTCTGAGCTTTTACCAGCATTTGCCGCTGCCTTGACTAAATTGGAAATTGGTCAAGTGAGCGATATAATCGAAACAAAAACCGGTCTTTATTTAATTAAAAAACTCGATTATCGGCCTGTTAGCGCCCAAGATTTCTCCGAAGCGCAACCGCATATCGAGCACGATTTGCGGCAAAATTATGTGAAAGATCAGGTACAGCAAAAGATACTGACTTACCTCCCCCCAACAGAAGCCGCCTTCAATGAATCCGCCTTGCGCGCCTTTGCTGCGGAACCCGGAAAGTAAATCATGTTGGCTTTTTTAGGCATCGGTGCCCAAAAAGCCGGCACCACCTGGCTTTATGAGCAGTTGCGACAACATCCGCAGATCACCTTTCCTTTGGGTAAGGAAGCCCACTTCTGGAACCGTCCCCACGATGCCAAGGTCATCGCTGATTACCTGGCACATTTCACTCACTTTGAGGGAATCGCCGGGGAAATTACTCCAGCCTATGGGATGCTACCAACTGAAATAATTAATGAAATTTATCAATATACTCCTCTAGCACGACTTGTGTACCTGATCCGAAATCCGCTGGAAAGAGCCTGGTCTTCGGCATTGATGGCATTAGGACGAGCGGAGATGACCCTTGAGGAAGCCAGCGACTCTTGGTTCAGTGATCATTTCCATTCTGCCGGTTCCTTAAGACGCGGCGATTACCAGTCCTGCTTACAAAATTGGCGCATGGTTTTCCCCGCTGAGCAACTGCTGGTATTGCGTTTTGAGGATATTAGTAGGGAACCCGAAACGCTGCTCAATCGTTGTTTTCAGCATCTCGGCGTTGCCTGGCAAGACCCCAAGCAACTGCAGCAAAGAGGCTGCCGGGAACGCGTTTTCGCCGGCCCAGGTTACCCATTGCGCCCAACCCTTAAGCCGATACTGCGATCCCTGTATCAAGAAAAAATCGAACAGTTAGCGCGCTATCTTAAGATGGATTTAAGTATATGGCTGGATGGCTGAGCCAATTCGGATTCTCGTCGCACTCCTTGGAAAACGCTAGAGAAAAACCCTCAAAGGAGCGATCCAGCCTGTTAGAAAAAGTTTTTTTTTACAGAGATTTTCTTAGGTTTACTGGTGGTCATCTGAAAGTCTGGCATTATTTTAATCATGTGCAGAACTCAATTCATTATAAACCGTATATCACCTTTTCCGCTGCTACCATCTGGGATGAAACTAACCCGTGGCAAGGAATGCGCAATCAAACAGAGGAATGCTGGCGACCTGAAAAGGCAGACATTCTTTTCCTGGCGGGTATGGATTGGGCTGTTTTAAATACGCAACAGCGCGATGCGCAAATCAAACCGATTATTAACTTAATCCAGCATGTACGTCATGCTAATCTACAAGAACCACTCTATCAATTTCTCAAACACAGGGCGATACGAATCTGCGTCAGCCAGTCAGTTACTGAGGCGCTCTTAAGCACTAAAAAAGTCAACGGCCCCGTTTTTACAATTACCAACGGCGTAGATCTTAGTGAATTAAACCAAAGCAAAATTTGGGAAAACCGTGAGCTTGATCTCTTAATTGTAGGCATCAAGCAGCCGGCCTTGGCCATGGAGATACACCGTTATCTCAAACATAGCTCCTGGCGGATAAAAAATCTAACCCACGCTTTGCCGCGACCGGCTTTTCTTGAGTTATTGGGTAACGCAAAAATTGCCCTACTGCTGCCTCACTCTACTGAAGGCTTTTATCTGCCTGCTATTGAGGGCTTCGCTCTAGAAACATTAGTGATCTGCCCGGATTGTGTCGGTAATCGTAGCTTTTGTATTTCCGAGCGTAACTGCCTACAACCTGCCTATCAGGTCACCGCTCTTCTGGAAAGCGTTCAACACGCCTTTAATCTACATATCCCCGTAAGACAGGCTTTGTTAAAATCAGCATGGCAAACGGCGCAACAGCATTCCCTTTTAGAAGAGCGACGTCTGTTTTTAGAACTACTCGATCAAATAGAATCCATCTGGTAGCATGGTGGGTTGTGACATATAATCAAAAAAATTCAAAAACTTACCCCATCGTTCTGCTCCCCGCCCATAACGAAGCCGCCACAGTCGGCCGGGTAGTGAGGCAGGCGCAAGCGTTGTGGCCGTCCTGCACAGCGATAGTAATCGACGATTGCAGCACGGATGCAACAGCGCCTATCGCCCGCGCCGCTGGTGCCACTGTGCTGCCGCTACGCATTCAACTGGGTGCCTGGGGCGCAATCCAAACCGGTTTGCGTTATGCGCTACGCCAGGGGTACCGCACCGCCGTAACGCTGGATGCCGACGGTCAGCACGATCCCGCCGCTGTGGGTTCCCTACTCGCTCCCATTCAGGCGGATCAAGCCGATGTGGTGATCGGGGCCTTCCCTGAGCGGGCCAGTCGCGCCCGACGCATTGCCTGGGCTTATTTCCGCAAGTTAACCGGACTGGAGGTGGAAGATATTACCTCCGGTTTTCGGGCTTATAATCACCGCGCCATGACGGTCCTGGCCGGATCATCGGCTACCTTGCTGGATTATCAAGATGTTGGCGTTCTGCTGCTATTGCGCCGTCACGGATTGCGTGTCGTTGAAACACCGGTCAAGATGCAGCAACGCGTTATCGGTGCTTCGCGGGTATTCCGCTCTTGGTGGGTTGTGGGAAAATACATGCTGCAAACCAGCTTGCTGAGTGTAGCGCGCTTCGACCTGCAGCGGGTTTCCCCTCAAGACGACTAGCGGTCTCTGATGACCTATCAACTGACTTCCATGGCGCTGGGTTTGATGCTCGCCGCCGCCATTTTGTTTCTGGTCCGCCGCGATCATCTGCATGGCCCCTATGCACTATGGTGGATTGGGGTAGCAGTGACGGTCGCCTTTTTGGGTTTTTTCCCGCGTCTGTTTGATGTGGTGGCCATTAAGCTGGGCATTAGCTACCCACCGATTTTGGCGGTGGTCATGGGTTTCAGCATGCTCTTGGTCAAGCTGCTGACCATGGATTTGGAACGTTCCCGTCAGGAACGGCTGATTCGCCGCCTAGCGCAGCGTCTGGCCCTACTGGAAGCGCAAGCACCGGAAATGCCCGCGCTGGATCAGGCGACACCGCCGGAAGACTCTTCCGGCAAGGTCAATGAGTAACGATGCGCGTCCTGCACATTGGCAAATACTATCCCCCGTTTGCTGGCGGTATTGAACACTTCTTAGCCGATTTACTGCCGGCGCTACAGGGCCAAGGCATTACGACGGCAGCGCTCGTACACGACGAGCAACCGCGCCGCAGCGGGTCTTGGCCGGCAGCGGACGCCGCCATTCCTGTTTACCGCGCGCCTTGTTACGGGCGCCTACTCTACGCACCCGTCAGCCCAGCGTTTCCGTGGTGGCTGGCGCGCGCTATCCGGGCGTTTCAGCCGGATCTGCTGCACTTGCATCTGCCCAATACCTCGGCATTCTGGGCGATGGCGGTTCCCGCTGCCCGCCGTCTGCCCTGGATTGTCCACTGGCACGCCGATGTCGTCGCTTCGCAGCTGGACCGCCGCTTGGGGCTGGCCTATCGGGCCTATCGGCCCTGGGAGCAGCGCCTGCTGGCGGCCAGTCGCGCCATCATTGCGACCTCGCCGCCCTATCTGGATGCCAGCACTGCGCTAGCTCCGTGGCGGGCGCGCTGTGCCATCATCCCGCTGGGGATCGATCCCCGCCGGATTCCCGAACCCGCATCCGCTGCACGCCAACAGGCTGAAACAGCGTGGGGTCATGCGCGCTTGCGGATTTTAGCCATTGGCCGCTTAACCTATTACAAGGGACATGCCGTACTGATTCAGGCCGCCGCCGACTTAGCGGACAGCCGAGTGCTTATCGTGGGCAGCGGCGAACAGCGGGAAACCTTGGCTGCTTTGATTGAGCGGCTGCATCTCGCCGACCGGGTGCGCTTAACCGGCTTCCAGCCCGAAACGCTGCTGAACGCCTTACTGGCCAGCTGCGATGTGCTGTGTTTACCGTCACTGGAGCGCACCGAAGCCTTCGGTCTGGTGCTGCTGGAAGCCATGCGTTTCGGTAAGCCGGTGATCGTCGCCGACATTCCCGGCTCTGGGGTCGGCTGGGTGGTGCGCCAAGCCGGTCATGGCTTGCTGACTCCGGTGGGCGATGCCGACCGCTTACGGCAGGCTTTGCAAACTTTGCGCGATGATCCGGCACAACAACACACACTTGGTCAGGTCGGCGCGGCGGCGCTGCAGGAACGTTTCGGTATGGCTCCGGTGGCGGCGGCCGTCGCGGAACTGTATCAGCGAATTTTGGGCGCCGCGCCGAACAAGACCGCTCCAGGGTTCGGGACTAAATAAACGCGCAGGTGCTGAAACACCGCCAGACTCCAAAACAGCAAGGCCGGTACAAAATCCAGAAACACCCGGTTAATGCTAGTGTATTGCTCCGCCCACTGCTGTGCATCGGTCCAGAAAAACAAGATAAACAGCGCCAACAGGCTGGCGGCTACCCAAACCAGTTGCGCCCGTTGCCAGGGCTGCGCGCCAAAACCGGTCAGCGCGGCGACCCCCGCACTCAGCGGCAACAGCAAGCCAAGCAGATGCCAGTTATCCAGCACCCATAGATTCTTGACCACCGGACCCCAACTGCCGCGATAACCCAAGCCAAACTGGCCCAGATAGGGAATTTGCAGCCGCTCTGGCGTTAGCTGAACCTTACCAAAATCAGCCACGGTCCAGACCAAACCCCCGCTCAACCACCAGGCTAGCCACGCTGCTGTAGCGGCGACGGCCAGCGCCAGAAACCATCTCCCCGGCAGCCGGGCGGCGGCCAGCGCCGGCAAAAACAGCAGCAGCCACACCATGCCTTCCAGCTTGAGCAGCGCTCCGGCCAGCGCCGACACTGTCGCCAGTAGCGCTTGCCGCCGATCACCGGTGCGCGCCCAGTGAAAAAAGGCGATGACCGCTAAGCCTAGCACCGCCGCTAGCCATAAATCGGCATAGCCCGCCAAAGCAATATGGCTGTTCAGCAACGGCAGCGAGAACAACAGCCAGGTAAAGGTTAAAGCAGTCAGAGCCGAGGCGCCCCACAACCGTGCTTGCCCATAAAACCCTAGGGCTAAGGCCAAGCCGCAGCCCAACCAGGGCAGATTGGCGGCAGTCTCGTTCCAACCACCCTGCCCCAATGTCGACCACACGCTCAACAAAGAAACCATAGCCGGATAATGCCAGGCAGGCAGGGTATAAGCCGCACCGCCCGATTCAGCCAGCCAGCGTGGCGCATCTACGAAGGGAACCAATTGCCCCAATTCGGTCCAGACCCGGCTCCGCACCGCCCAAGTGGTCCAGGCGTCCCACGGATACAGGGGTCGCCACCAGACCTCCAAAAGCAGGTGCAGTCCGCGCACTCCCAGCCAGATAAGCAGTAGATAAAACAGAATATGGGCCCACAGCGGGGTTGGTTCTTGCGGTTGCGGTTGGGTATAGCCGCCACTGGGCATGACTGGAATCGCCACCGGGGCGCACCGCCACAGTCTCCAGCCGGCAATAGCCGCCAGACCGACCAGTATCGCCGTCGGACCCAGCCAGCCTGGCGTAAACCCCAGCGCTACTTGCAGCCGCAGCAGTCCGGTCGCGCTCAACAAGCCCAGCAATCCGCCATAACCCAGCGCCAGCGGCCACACGCCAGCGGGCGCGGTGCGCCACAACAGCCGCACCCAAAGAGCGCCCGCTAACCAGGGCAGCACCAGCGATAATCCAACCCGCCCCCATTCCAGCATGTTCAACGCTCCTGCAAGCTGGCGTCGCGCACCCGAAACAAAGCGCCTAACGCGGCCCGATACAAAAGCTCCACCGGTAAGCGAACCCCAGCCTGCTCCAGAGACTGTTGCGCCGGCTCATAACGCACAGCGTCCAGCGGCGCCAGCAGCAACAGATAGTCTCCCACGCGCACTGCCTTGGGCGGCGGCAACCTGACGAATCCGACATGACTGTTATGGGGTAACAGGTGATAGCGAGCGCGTCCCGCCGCGAACCCGGTGGGATCAGCACTGATCACATACAGCCGCACCGGCGACGGCGGTAAATGGTGTCGTACCTGTTGTAAAAAGGGATACAGCGCTTCATCGAGCACTTGCCACCGCTGCGGCGCGTTTTTTCCAGCAAAATCGGCGGCAGTCTGTTCCAGGCGTTGGGTCAGGGTCCATTGCCAGCGCCCATCCAGGATCAGCCAAGCCAGCAGAAACAGGCCAACATAAGGCCATAATACGCCCGGTGTCCGGCGCGGCGGCTCCAGCAAAGCGTATAAGACCGCGCCGAGCGCCAGCGCCAGCAGCACCATGGAAACCGGCGGAAATAAAGCATTCAGCGGGGCGCTGGCGGCGAAATTAATCGAGCGCTGGCTCCAGTTCTCAAACGCGCCCCAATCCGCCGCCAGCTCCTGCCCTAGCGTAGCCAAGGATGGCGTCACAGGGCGCAGTTCCAGTTGCTCTATCCGCACCGGCTGGGTTAAAGGACCAGGCACACTCAACCCAATCGCCAGGATACGGCCTCGCCAACGTGGTTCCCTACTCAAATCCAGCACGCCATCGGCATGGCGCGGTAACGACCGGCTATGCACTGTCTGCGGATCAGCCAGCGTGGCCCAGACCAGTTGCACATCCTGATCCGGCGTCACGCCATCCAGTCGCCAAGCGATCTGTGCATAGATCGCCGCCGGCACGATTCGGGTGGAACCCTGCGCCAACGCCCGGCCCTGCGCTCCGGCGCGACGGATGAGTAGGCCGCTGGGCGTTGGTTCGCCTTCGCCCTGCACCAGTTGCAGATGTGCGCCAGTCAGCGCCAGCGGTGGAGCCGCACTAGCCAAACCACCAATGCGATAAAACAGCAGAAAACAAAGCACCGCCAGCAGCACGCCACCCACCACCGCCACCCACCACCGCCCCACACACCGCAGTAGCTCCCAGTTCACGGTCTTTTCCACTGTTCCGCGCAAAATCGCTGAAAAGTCCATTCCGGCTGATAGCCCAATTCTCGTGTGATTCGGCTGGAATCGTAACAGGCCCAGCCCAGCACTTTATCTAATGCGGCATGAACCGGCTTCCCCTGACGCCCGATAAGCCCCAACCCTTTATCGGCTAAGGCCGCAGTTCCATACAGGATCGCTGCTGGAAACACCCAATGCGGCGCGGGCTTTTTTAATGCTTGACAGAGGGTGAGATACAGTTCTCGCCCGGAATATGGGCAACCATCGGTCACCAAATACGTTTGACCTTTCGCCACGGGATGCGCAACCGCCAGGAGCGCCGCCTGGGCTACATCGACGACGTGCACCAGCGAGCGACGGTTGCCGGTGTCCGGCAGCGGAGGACACCAGCCGCGCTGCACAGCCCTGACGAATCGCGCCAGATTCGCCTGCATTGCAGGCCCATACACTAACGCCAGGCGCAAATTGACGGTGTGCAGCCCAAAATCCCGGCCTACCTGCAACACCCGCGCCTCAGCAGCGCGCTTGGCCTGGCCATAAGGCGTATCTGACGGGCTATTCCAGGCTTCGTCCACACAGTGCGGCCCCGGCGGACCGGCCACCTTGACGCTACTGAGAAAGACAAATCGCTCCACGCCAGCTGCCACGGCGGCATCCAGGAGCTGAAACGTTCCTTCGGCATTGATCGTCCAGTGCCGGGTGCTCTGTTCCGGGGTCGCGGCGCTACTGGCGTGGGCAAACCCAGCGGCGTGGATCACCGTATTGATGCCGGTACAGGCCCGCCGCAGACTGGCCGAATCGGTCAGATCACCGACCACGCTTTCCACCCCCACCTTAGCCAATGCCTGGCTAGACCGGATGAGCACGCGCACCCGTGCGCCCTGTGGTTGGAGGGCCGCTACCAGGGCGCGGCCGACAAAGCCGGTTGCGCCCGTCACTAGCACCGACCGGTCGTGGAAAAAATCTGTAGTTACCACCAGCGCCACCCATAGCGGTGGAAAAACCGAACGGCGGCCCGCAGAAACAGGCCAATGTGCCGTACCCCCTTGCGGGCGGCATAACCGCCCAGATGGACGATGCGCACCGTTGGCACGTAGACCAATCGCGCATCGCCTAAGGCAGTCAGCCGCATACTCAGATCAAAATCCTCAAAATACAGGAAATAATCCGGGCAAAATCCGCCCACCTGTTGCCAGGCGGTCTGGCGACACAACATGAAGCAGCCGCTGGCGATCGGCGGATCCCACAAAATTGCATCAGCGGCTTGCTCGCGCAACTCGTACCGATCCAGACGAGACTGGAACCAGCGCCGCAGCCAGCCAGGGGCAAAGCCGCGCAAGCTTAAATCCAAAACGCTGGGATAGCGCTTGCACAGATACTGCCGTCGGCCATCGCCGCCCCAGGCTTGCGGCGCGACCAGACCGGCGGCGGGATGGGCCGCCAGAAACCTTAAACCGGCGCTAAGCGCTTCTTCTTCCAGTAAGACATCGGGATTTAGAATCAGCCGGAACCGCGCTTCCCCGTTAGGAAACGCCAGATTGTGCCCCGCGCCATAGCCGATATTGCCGTGGCCGCTGTACAGCTGGGTCACCATCGACCAATCGGCGGCATCCAGCAGCGCTTGCAACGGCGCGCGCCAACCAGCGTCGGGGCCATTATCCACCACCGCCAACCACGCTTTGCTCAGCAGGCCGTCGCATTCGGCCCGGCGCAAGGCGCGGCCCAGATGATCGAGCACTTGCGCCAGCACCGCCAGGTCTGGAGCATGGGTGACGATGGAAATGGCCAGAGTACTCACGAATCGGCGCGCCAACGCCGGATGCGTTCACGCAACCGGGTACGCCAAGAACGCTGCGCCGCCAAACGCAATTGCGCCAACTCCTCAGTCTTCTGGACTAGCAGCAATTGCAAATCAGAAAGTTGCTGGGACAGTACTTGCCGCTCCAGCGCTTGCGCTGCCAAGCTTTGTTGCTGTTGCACCACCTGTTGCGCTTGCTGAACCGTTTCCGCCTCCAGCGCCGCTTGCCGCTCATGCCAAGCCGCCGCCTGTTGTTCCAGCGCCGCCAATCGCGCGGTCCATTTCGCGCGTTCGGCCTCGACGTCGCGGCGCGGCACGCAGTTTTGCACCAAAGCCAGATAGTCCAGCGACATCGGCCAGGATAATTCCAGCTCCAGCACTCCACCCTGCCGCAAGCCCGCGAGGGCGGTGGCGGGAATCGGTAAATCGAGTGCCGGATCCTCGCCAGCCAGCCAGACGGTCACACCCACCGTTAGCGGTTCCAACGCTGCGAACTCTAATTGCTGACGGGGCTGCTGTTCCAGGCTAAGGCGGCGGCCATCCCACGCCCATAGCAGACAGCCTTCCCTAGAGATCAAGCGCATGGCGTGCAAGCGTAACAAACCCGGCCGATCCGCCAAATCCAGCCGCAGGGTCTCTAATCCGAGCGGTTGCGCGGGAATGGGCAGCAGCACGCTTTGTTGGGCTTCACCCAAGCGACCCCAACCCACGGTACTAGCCTTTTCCTGATAGGCCGCACCAGGTGCGCGCCAGAAGAGCTGGCAGCTAAACCGCAGTTCCGGCGCTGGACTGACCCATACGGGCGACGGCATAGGCTTTTCCTCGCCCGCCTCGGCCACCTCGGCGCTGACCAGAAACTGATAGACCAGGGCATCGGGCCGACCCAGCAAGGCTCGCGTCACTGCGGGCGGCAAGGCATCGGGCCGATGCTCAATAAATTCAGAGTGGCACCAATCGCGGTAAGCGGCGTCTACCGCGACGACTCGCCAGCCCTGCGCGGCCAGCAGGCGATACAAGGAATGGAGCGTAAAAAACCGCAGATGGCTTTCATCCAGTAAGCCTTCCGGCCGATAGCGGAAGTCTCCAGCGAGCAGCTCCGCGATCAAGCCCGCATAAGCCACATTGGGTACCGAAGCCAGTAACCGCCCGCCGGGGGATAGTAATCCAGGCAACTGCGCCAGCAATGCGCCCGGCCGACGCAGATGCTCCAAGACATCGGCGCAGAGAATGTAATCATAGCGACGGTCAGCAAAGCAGGCAGCTAGATCGAACTGTTCCAGATCGGCGCATTCGAGCTGGCGATACCAGATCGCTGCCTGGGCGGCGGCCTCCGGTTGGGCTTCCACGCCATCCAGCACACAGTTCAAGGCGCTACGCAGATAAGCGCCGAGCTGGCCAGGGCCAGTCCCCAAGTCCAGCACCTGGCTCCCCGGCCGCACCAGTCGCGCCAGTTTAGCCAGGGAATCTTGCCCCTCTGGATCGAAGTGGCGGTGATAAACCCGTCCCGGACTCATCATGGCGCGGTTTAGTCTAGCCCACGCCGCCACAGCACCGACCAGCCGCCGCGCATCGCTTGCCGCAAGCGCCAAACGGATACCCGCCGTTGGGCTTGCACCACAGCACGTTGCCGCCAGCACCGTGGCAAACCATGCACCGCGTCGCATTTAGCCCGCCACAAGACTCGACCCTGGCTGTGCAGGCCGTACCAGAGTACGCTGGCCAGATTCAATAGCAGATGCTGCGGCCCATACAGCCACAACAAAACAACAGGCATATTCTTGACCCAGGTCCAGACCAGATTGCGATGACCGTGATACAGCGAAAAGGGACTACGGCGACCGGTTATCGCGGAACCTGCGTGATAGGCCACGGCGTCTGGGGCATAGTAAAAGGCATAGCCCAACAGCCGCAGCCGAAATCCCAAATCTACGTCTTCAAAATAACAAAAATAGGCTTCATCGAAACCGCCGACCGCGACAAAAGCAGCGCGCCGATACAGCGCCGCCGCTGCACAAGGGGCGAAAATTTCCCCAGCGATAGCCTGACCACGGGGAATGACCTTGCCATGATCGCGCCGCCAGGCCAAGCCACTGACATGATAGACATCGCCGGTGCCATCCAGCCGGGCGGGGTCGGTCGCGTTGATCAGCCGAGAACCGATCCCGGCGCATTCTGCTTCTGGATAGCGCTGCGCTGCCGCCAACAATCGCTCCAGCCAGTCAGGCGCGGGAAATGCGTCAGGATTGAGCAGGGCCAGCCATTCCACCCCTTCTGCCTGCTGTGCGGCGAGATTGTTGGCGGCGGCAAATCCCAGGTTCTGCTGGAGGCGGATGATCTCCAGCGTCGGAGCCACCGCTAGGGCCTGTGCCAAGGACTGATCCTGGCTGGCGTTATCCACTATAATGGTGCGTTCTGGTGGCACCGTTTGGCGTTGGAGATGGCGCAAGCATTCGGCCAACAACCCGCCACTGTTGAAGTTGACGATGAGCACCGCGACTTGCGCCGTCATGGTCGATGCGTTGATCGGACTGAATCCGCCATGGATAGCACCACGCTGGCCTATGCTTCCGGCGCGCGCCAGGCTTGGAGACTACGGCCCAGTCGCCGCAGCGGCGCGGTCAGCTTCCAGGAGGTGGAAGCGCGCAGCTCCGTCAGACTCGCCTGTAACTCGGAGTGCTGCGCCTCCAGATCGATGATGCGCCGCGCACTCTCATCGCAGGCTGCCTGGCATTGCGCTGCCTCCGCCTGGGTCGCGCGGACCTGGATTTCTAAACGCCGCTGCTCTGCTTCCAGGAGCGCGATTTGCTCCTGCCGATGCGTTTGCGCGACGCTGAGCCGTTCCATTTCGGCGCACCGCCAGGCTTGCTCCTGCTTGAGATTTTGCATCAACGCTCCATACAGTCCCACCTGTCGCCGAGTCAGCCGCTGCTGTGGATATTCCACCGCCAGCAACTGCCAAAGCAACTCCAATAATTCGGCTCGGCTCAAGACATCGAGATAATTCGCCGTTTCTGGACCAGGGGGATAATAATAACTAGCCGCCAGCTCCGGCGTGACGGCTTTGGTTTCTGCATCGCGCGCGCGCTCAACCTCGCCAGGAACAGCGGGTGGGAAAGGCGCAAGATAGTGGCGTAGGTAGGCTTCAGCTTCCATCGCAGGGGTCTTCCTGCTTATAGCGGCTCGCTTCTTTGCGCCACAACTCCAGTAGCGCCGCATTCCATGCTGCCGGCGACGTATCCCAGTCGATTAGCCGTGCCGCAGTATAGTCAGCCAGACGTTCAACGAACACGCCCAGCCGCGTGGCGACGATGGGTAAGCCGGTTCGCCGCGCCACGTCCAAGGCTTGAGATGCCGCTAGCGGTGCTTGCGCCGGGAACATAAAGACATCGGGTCGTTCACGGGCGATCAATCCAGCCAATTCTTCCAGAGCGCAGGGCCCAGTAAAGGACAGGGCGCTCGCAGCGACGCCGTTATCCGCCGCAAGCGCCGGACCAAGAACCCGGAAGAACAACGGCAAATGCTGCGCCTGCGCCGCGATGGCGCAGGCTTCCAGCACCCGCAGGCCCATCGCTGGGGTCAGTTCACCCAGCGCCAGCACTTTACATTCGCTCAAGCGCATGCACAGTGGCGCTTTCGATGGATTGTCCAGCGGATTCGGATGCGGCAAATAGTGATAATTAGCCTGCGGGATGTAGGCCTGGATCCGCGTCAGCACCTCTTGTGAGGGAGCGATCACTCGCTCCGCCTGAGCCAGTAGCTGCTGAAACCGGCTCCGCCAAGCCAGAATATCCAAGCCCCACGGAGCGGGGCGTTCGGCCAGACACGCCGTGCAGCCGACGGGTTCCGGTTCGCCGCAGTAACGGCCATCAGCGCGCGCCAAATTGGCCTGCGGGCAGATCGGATAATAATCATGCAGGCTGCAATCGTAAGGAACCGCCAAGTCCTTAGGCAAGCGCAGCAGTAACTCATCCAGTCCACCAAGACGATGGTAATGAATCCGCGCTATTTGCAATTGTCGCAACAATCCTAGCAGTTCTGCATAGGCCGACGGCCAGGGAAACCAGGCGCTAAATTCCTCGCCGCGCCGCAGCCATGCCAGCATGGCGCTAGGGCCATCGATTCGTAAGCGCAGCACTTCGCACTGCGCTTCCAATAAGGCCGCCAACTGCCGCAGATGCGCTTCCAGCTCCCAGTCGCCTTGATCCGCGATCCATAATAAGCGTCCACGCGGTGAGCGGATTAACCGGGCCAGATCAAGCTGGCGGCGCCAACGGCGCGCTGGATCACGGAGTAAGTGATCGCCGACCAGGGTGTCATAGTGCCCGTGCCGTTTTCCCAGCATTGTCTGGCCTGCTTGGCCCAGCGCGATTTTTTCCAGGCCAAAGGAAACCCCGCCCCAGTGCTGAACGAAGGTATCAGCTGCCAGTAGGTGGCGAAAGCCCAGTTCCAGCGCCCGCATCGAAAAATCGTTTTCCTCACCGTAGCCCCGCCCAAAGGCCACCGCATCGAAATAGCCGACCTGATCAAGACAGCGCCGGGTAATGTACATGCAAAAGCCCACCGCTGTGGGAATCTCCACGCTTTGGCAGGCATTGACGATCGCGCACAAGGCATCCAGAGCCGCCAGTGGCCAGTCTGCTGGCAGCGGATTATCCTGGATAAAACATGGATAGCTGCAAATCGTGGCGTTGTTGGAGAAGGGTGTCACCGTGCCCACTTGCGACTCGCGTTCAGTATAACGGCGCAAGCGGTCCAGCCAATTGCCATGCACCTCGGTATCGCTATTGAGGAGCACCACATCCCGTTCTGGATGCAGCACCATCCCGCGGTTGACGGTTGTGACAAAACCAGCGTTTACTGGATTCTCCAGCAAGGTGATGGCCCCCGCGTCCGCGCGCTTACGCAGATATGTGACCAACTCCGGCTCCGGGCTGCAATCATTGATTACCACGATTTCATGCGCGGTCTGCTGAGGAAAGGCCAGCACACTTTCCACACAGCGCTGGGTTTCGGCTAACCCGCGATAGACTGGGAGAATGATATCTATCTCTGGACCACCCTGTTCAGATAAGCAAATATCAGAATAGGCATGATTATTTTGCATAAAATTATGCCTAATTATTTTTTAACTTCATCTTTAGAAGAGGAGTGTTCTAGAAATCTATTTTTATCTAGAAACCTGATCAATTTCTTGGTGAGACTTTCTCGAAGATTCATCACAGGAAACTCATAAAATCTATCAAATCCCCCAAAAATGCAAAACAGCTAATCTGCGTAGTAACCTTTGAATCAGGGAAAATCTGAATAACAAGAAATAAGTACTTTATCAAAAGTTCAACCAGCCCTAAATTCTATAAGTATTTGAGAATATTGGGTTAGAATACCAGATAACTTTGGATCCCCTACTTACGTGAAAGATTAGAACTAGTAAAAGAGCACAGACCCGCAGCACATCCTGCCCATAATTACGATTTGTCAACACCAAAATCCATTCATCAGGATTTATTCTTTATATAAATCAATAATTTCTAGATCAATTTCCAGCATGGGTATGCCAATCAAGCCCTGGTGGACGCTACTGGTATGAGATTCAAAGATGAGCACATCGTGACACCAGCAATGCGTGAAATGCTCTTGTTGAGTCCCCGATGCAATGGCCACATCTACCGAATAGGTACCCACCGGCAATACCGGCATACGGAAGACAAAACGCGCGACCAAGCGCTGACCGGATCGCGCCGTGCGGGAATCGGCTGCATAGCGCAGATAAGTATTATCTCCAAAGAGATTTTGCCCCAATCGATCCTTGATGTAAAAACCGATGATTGGGTTATCCATATCTGCTAAGGCCAGCGCTGCAACCATCAAAATTACGGCTTCACCGCCAACCATCCAGTGCAAGGGTCGGCCCTGCTCATCTTCAAAACCGACCTGTTCTATACGTACCGCACCGGTCACATTCCCCCCAGCGCTCTGGCGAAAGACGAATAGCTCTAAATCATTGCGAAACTGCGTCTGATTGATGAAAGCCAGTCGTTGATCCGCAGGCTCGAACTCAGACTGGGCTTGCTCAGGCAAGTGAGGCCCCTCCCCCTGCTCCGTGGCCTCGTCGGCTTTCTTTTGGTGCGCAGCCCCGGCTTTGATCTCCCGCAGCGCCGCCAGATAATGCTCGCACACCGTCTTCGCTGGGCCGCTTTCCCGCAACTGGCCTTGCTCTAGCCACAGCGCCCGATCGCAAAGATTAATGACCGCCCCGGTATCGTGGCTCACAAAAAACAGGGTGCCATACTCCTGAAACTGACGCAGGAACCGCATACATTTTTGCACGAAAAACGCATCACCCACTGACAATGCCTCGTCGATCACCAGGATGTCGGCGCGGACATGCGCGGTGACGGCGAAGGCCAGTCGGACTGCCATGCCGCTGGAGTAGATCTTGACCGGCTGGTCGATAAAATCACCAATGTCGGCAAAGGCGATGATGTCGGGTAAATAGTGCGCAATCTCGGCATCATCCAAGCCCAGAATGGCGGCGTTGAGATAAACATTCTCGCGTCCAGTAAATTCCGGATTGAAGCCAGTACCCAGTTCCAGCAAGGCGGCAATCCGACCCTGCACTGCCAAATGCCCAGTGGACGGGGCCAGGGTGCCACACAACAGCTTGAGCAGCGTGGATTTGCCGGAACCGTTGCGCCCAATCACACCGATCGTTTCGCCGCGCCGGACATTGAACGCGATGTCACGCAACGCCCAGAATTCACGATAAAACTGACGTCGGCCGCGCCACAGCATCTGCTTAAGCCGATCCTGAGGCCGCTCGTAAATGTGGTAGCACTTGCCAACCCCCGCAACGGTGATCACCGGCTCTTCCGTTGCGGGGACCACGCCGACGGTTTCATAAGACATCGGCAAAACCTTTGCGGGTACGGCTAAACCAGCTCAAACCGAGCAACATGACGATCAAGCTTACAAGCAGGCACCCGAAATATGCCATCCAGTCCGGCGCGTGCCCGAACAGGATCAACGCGCGAGTTTGTTCGATCACGACCGCCAGCGGATTGAGCCGTAGCCAAGACTGTAACCCTTCCGGTAAGGCGCTAAGCGGGTAAAACACCGGACTCACAAACATCATCAACTGCACCAAGGGTACAATGAGGTGCTGGATATCGCGGATATAGACTCCCAGCGCTGCCAGAAACCAACTTAAACCCAGCACGAACCCTAGCAATGGCAGCAACAGCACGGGCAATAGCCAAACTGTTCCGCTTAAACCTGCTCCCCATACCGCCTGCACGATTAGAATGAGCAATAAGGTGGTGCTTAAAATGAGGAAGGCAGAGCTGACCATCACTGCGGGCAGAATCTCTAGGGGAAATACTACGCTCTTGACGTAATTGGGACGGCCCACGATCAAAGTCGGCGCACGGCTGATGCCTTCAGCAAAGAAGTTATAGAGCGCCAGACCAATGAACAGCACCAGTCCCAAGCTACTGAGTGAGGCATTGTCCAAACCGGTCCAGCGCATCTTGAAGATTACGCCAAAAAAGAATGTGAAAACCAGCAGTGACAACAGCGGCAGGATAAAAGACCACAGCAACCCCAGATAGGAGCCGCGGTAACGCTCGGCGAAATCCCGCACCAACAGCTTAAAAAACAAGGAGCGCTGCCGCCAAGCGGCGCGCACAGCGTGGCTAGTGAGCCGCCCAGCCGCCGCCGTGATCCCAGAACCCACAGTCTTCATCGTACTAGCGCATCAATGCGCGCCCGGCGGCAAGGCCGGAACCCACAAGGGCGCGGGCGGCAAACCCTGCTGATGCCGCTGCCACATCATTTCGTAGGCTCGTTCCAAATGCCGGGCAAAACGCTCGGTATCAAACAGGGGAGCGCGCAGCCGCTGCTCGGCCAGTTTGTGTCGCAAGGCTGCCAGTTCGTCAGGGTGCGTCGCTAAGCGCACCGCCAGCTCTTCGTATTCTTCCAATGAATGAGTGATTAGCTCCGGCAAGCCGACGGCATTCAATAAGCTGGCGGCCACCCGCGCCGGGAAGGTTTCGCCCATGCAGGTGAGCACCGGCAGACCGGCCCATAACGCATCACTGGCAGTGGTGTGGGCGTTATAAATTCGCGTATCCAAAAACAGGTCGGCTAGTCGATGGCGTTCCAGATGCTCGGCTTTCGGCAAATAACCAGCAAAGATCAAGCGCTCACCGGCACCGTGACTATGTTTGTTAGCTGCATCTCGCAGTCGCCTTTTCGCCTCCTCGCTTTCTGTATACAGCCATAAAACCGATTTAGAGACTCGGTTTAAAATCCGCATCCAAACAGTAAAAATCGTGGGTTCGATCTTTTGTATCTGATTAAAGCAGCAGAATACAAATCCTTCGTCGGGTAAACCATACACGCGACGACGACTCCCAGTATTAGATATTTCTTGCCAGAAATCGTTTACTTGGTAACATTCTGGCAGGAAGACAGGTTGTTCAGTACAGTATATATTTTGCGTAGCAGGTAAAACTAAAGGATCAGCGATTAAATAATCTAAATACGTTGATCCGCTGCTACCAGGGAAGCCCAACCAGCTTGCTTGGACTACTGCTGGCCGCAATACAAAGATCTCGGGTCTAGCAAAATTGGTATAGGTCATCAAGTCAATCAAAATATGAATTTCATCATCCTGAATCTTACGCACCGCAGTCTTAATATCCATGCTGGAGAGATCCACGAACTGGTCGCAATCACTCTTGATCTGATGATAATAAACGCTTCCATCATCGGAGCGCAAAGAATAGCCGTAAATCTCAAACCGGCTATGGTCATGACAGCGAAATAATCCACGCATCAAGTGTGCAGTGGGATGCTGGCCAAAATCCGCTGAGATATAAGCAATCTTTAAGCGAGCACCCACACGACTGACCGGTTTCATAGCAGATAGGGGCGTCGCGTGTAATCTGCGCATCGCTTGAGTCAGACAGTTAGCCTCTCGGCGCACGATTTCAAACTGCAATGAGGCCGGTAAAGGCAGGAATAGTGATCGAAAAGGTAGCAGCGGCGACAGGTCGCCCCGCGCCAAACTGATTTCAGTCCATTGGCGAATTAAAGACATACGGCTTTCATAGTCTTCCCAATCACCATGTTCCAAACGGCGAAACTCGAAATTGATACAGACTAGTTCAGGTGTTACCGGTGGACACCATGAGTCGACTGGTCGGGACTGAAACGGTCCATCATAAAAGCTAGAACGAAAAATACGCGAGTCAATCTGCTCAGCTTTTTCAAAATCAGCGCGAGCCTCACTAAATAAATTGAGCCCAGAAAAAGCTTCACCACGTTTGGCGTAAAATTGCCAGTCGCTCTGTGCCTGAATAGGTAATTGCTTTAATAAATAGAGAGTCTTTTCAAAACGCCCACTAGCGTTGAATGCAGCTGCTATTGTTAATTGTGCCGTAATCTGGCTAGGCTCCACCCGATGTAGTAAATACTCTGCAACTTCCAGCGCTTCAGGATATCGCTCTCGTGCTAATAAAACCGCGATATGCATTTGTAGAAGATTTGGATTATCTGGGTACCAAGCGAGTCCTTGTTGAATCCAAACCAGCGCATAGAACGATTGTGCTCCCTCTAACAATACCTTAATCGCAGCTTGGATCACCTCAATCACCGATTGGCCATTTTGCCAAAGTGTTGAAATGGAAGCTAAAGCATCTGCATAAAGACCAAGGTGCAGTAAGACCAAAATACGATTTTGGAGAGCTTTAGAGTGGCTAGGCTGCTTCACCAAGATTTGATCTAAAACCGATAGCGCCTCTGAATGGCGCTGTAAATCGATCAGGGCCGCTGCCTGGTTCAGCCAAGCGGGTAGCGACTCAGGTTGAAGCGCCAACGCTGCCGCAGCGACCTTTAGTGCTTCAGCAGGACGCTGCAAGGCTCTCAGAGTAGCTGCCTGATTGATTAAAGCCACTGTATAATCTGGGCGCAACACTAAGGCATGCTGATAGGCTGCAAATGCCTCTTCATAACTCTCCAAGCCAAATAGTGCTGAACCTTGGTTGAAATACGCAATGGGTTTTTTATCATCCAGGACTAATGCGGCATTTACTGCTTGTAGCGCTTCATGGTAACGATTTAACCTTAATAAAGCCGTACTTTTATTGAGTAGTGCAGCCAGATGATTATTATGTGAAAAGCTGAGAAGAAAATCAGTGATCTGAACCGCTTTATCATATTGTCCAATTTCCAAAAAAACCGCAGATGCCAGTAACAAAGCGTCAGGATTACGGGGTTCAAGGCGCAACGCAAATTCTAAGGCGCCTTGGCATTCCAAAAAATCTTCTAACTTATAATGCAGCTCAGCTAAGCTTATCCAATAATTTGCGTTATGCGGGGCAAAGCGACAGATTTTAATATAGAGGCTTCTAGCTTTATCAAGATCACCCGCAATCGCCAACTGTTCCGCTTGCGCTTTCAGGATACCCACCATTAGTGAGATAACCTTTTACAATTTAGTTTCGTGGTACCATTGCCCGTCAATTAAAACCCACTGCTCTTCCAGAATTTGTGGCGCCCAACCTAAGGTTCCTACTAGAACATCACCGTTTACGCGGATTTTAGCGCGATCACTCTCAACAGACAGTACTTCAGTTTTTACGTTTTTCACGCGCAACCCAGCAAGATCCATGGCTTTATCAGGAGTTAAACCCTTTCCTGGAAGTGAACCAGACTCCATATCATACAGCGTCCTTACATCACGACTCTGCCGCGCTAACCAGTATTGAGTAACACGCTGTTCTAGTAGCGCCTTAGTATCGACCGGCTTGCTTTCTGCTGCCTGCTCCAAAGCCAGACACCCAGAACAAATCAAACTCAGGGTTAAAAATATCCAAACTCTGATCATTACTTAGTCTCCAAATTCACCCTGTTTAACCATTTGTACATTTAGGGTATAGCAGCCCTAAATTCCTCTCTCTCAATGGTAACACCTACCTCTTTAGCTAGTCGCCAGGCATAATCCTCACTGCTTTTACGCCGAATTTCGTGGTGCATACGCGCAAGCGCTGACTCTCGAACGCTCGCATAAGGAGCTAGTAATGCCTCGCGCTGATCCTTGAGCTGTAAAATTTCATACCCCACTGGAGATTCAACCACCTCAGAGTATTGTCCTTGGCGCAGGTTAGATACCACTTGCCTTAGCCAAGGATTTTGATTAATGGGTAGAAATCCCAAATCTCCCCCTGCGCCTTTCCCCTGGAGATTTTCGGTAAATTGATCCGCTAGATCAGAAAAAGTTTCTCCAGCGTTCAATCGTCTTAATACCTCAGCCGCCCGCATCCGCACAGCCTCTCTCTGCTCAGCATCAGCGCTCAGTGAGACCCGAAACTGGATTTGGCCGATTCTGACCGTAGCTGGAATACCAAAATCCTCTTGATGATTCAAATAATATTGATAAATCGCTTCTTCTTCAGGAGGTTGCTGAACTTCTGGAAAGTGTTTGGCCGCCAATAAGCGGTAACCTTCTATTATATCTTTTTGACTGGCGGGCTGATCCTTAGGCAAAAACCCTTCGCGACGTATTCCTTCCTCAATCAACAGTTCGGTAATCATAGTCCGGAGCAACTGAATTTTACCTGCATCAGTTTCTGCCATCTTCACTGAGCGAGTATCCTGAGTAATATATTGATGTAAATCTTGAGCAGTGATGGCTTGACTTCCAACCCGCGCAATAATTGTATCTGGCTTAAGTGGATCCTTTGGTTTCTCAGACACCCTTGGCTTTGGATTCTGTTGTGGAACTCTATTTATAGGATCCACAACTTTAGATTCTTTCTCTGGAAAGAAGCCCTGTACCCTGACCATAATCACGTATAAAGCCGTAATACAAGCTAAGCCAAGGATCAGTAGCCAGAAAAATTTTGGTTTAAATCTGAAAAGCATTTCAGTGATTACGCCATGAAATAAACCAGACAGTCAGGAGAAACCGACACCCTAAGACTTTGATAAGTAATTTTTATTGCTGAGCGTTTTTATCCACCGCCAGTTTAGAAAAATTATCCCACAACGGGCCGTAGATAATAAAAGAAGATACTGCACTTTGCATGGCAGCGACAGCATCTAGCCAACCATCGCCATCTATATCCTTCAATTCTAACCAGTTGGGCCAACTCGCCAATGGTAGTTGAACCGTTTCAAAGGATGCAGGCTTATCCTTAGCCTCCCGATACAGAACTAAACTATAAACTCCACCAGCCAGTAAATAGCGTGTCCCATCCTGATCCTGACCCGCTGTCATCACATGGACCCCTGACCGACCTGGATAAGATATTGATCTTCCTTCAGAAAACACTCCTTTTCCATCATTCAACAACACAGCTATATCTTGTTGGACCGCCATAGGAACCAACAAATCTATAGTGCCATTATGGTCAATATCAAAGGGCAGCACATGCCGCGGCCAGCCCTTGTCAAAAGACCATAAGCGACGAGGAACAGGCGCTTTATCCGCTCCAGGATAATCAATCACCCAGACTTCGTTCGTCAGCCGCGCTGCGAGCACTAACTCCTCAATCCCATCATTATTTAAATCGGCCAAACGCACCTGCTTAGGTTCATTACCAACCGCTAAAGAATAAACCTCTTGGGCCTCCCCATTCTCTGGGTTAAAACTGCGCAATAAAGTCAATGTTTTTCCAAAGTATGGTGCAATAGCCAAACTCAAATTCCAGCCAGGCCAAAAAAAGGGTGTGCTTGATCGAGGCGCGGGCTGCGGACGTTCGCTTACCAGGCTAAGACCACCCTCGGATTCCGCTTTCACCACCTTTAATGCCCCATCTCCTTCAGCATTGATCAAATAGCGTTTAGGATTACCTGGCAACAGGATAGTATCATTAGGATGAAATCCAGCTATATCGTAAGGCTTAGCATTCTCAAAGCGCCGCAGAGTATTATTCCGATATATCAAAATCTGATTGTTATTGTGCGAGGTAAAAACTAAATCAGATTGACCATCACCGGTGACGTCATCCACCAAAACGTGAATCACGCCTGGTGTGGGCAACAAAGTCTTAACATCGGCAAGAGAACTCGAAGGAGTCCTAGGTGCTTCTTGGGCCAGCGAGGCCCCTATTGCAAAAAATGTAAAAAAAATTAGCCAACGGCCCATAGCGGTCTCTGTAACAGAAAATGCCAAAAAAGAAAGCGGCGCACAAAGTGCGCCGCCCTCGTAACAGAATCAGCAACAAATGCCACTACCCGCATTATGGGGCAGAAATAATGCCCCGCTCATGCGCCAGATCGGTCTGCACCTGGGTTGCATTCGCACCACCAATCCCGACCAAGCTGAAAGCAACACCCGCACGAGAGTACTGGCTCCCCGTCGCCGTATTGCTAGTATCGGCCAGCTGGAACAAAGCGAAGCCCGTGTTCTTGGCGGGCGTCATACCCGTAATTTCAGTAATCGCATGCGCGGTAGGATCGTTAACGGTCCCATCCACCTTTGAAGCGTCAATAACATTGAGCTCATCAGGCAGAGCGACAGTGGTGGAAATCGCCACTTCGTCAGCATCATAAATATCAACGGGGACCGCTGCACGATTGATCTTGCCATTGCCATGCGTATCGCCACTGTTATCCGGGAACCAGAGCACCCAACGCGTGCTCCCTTCCAGGCCAGCGTCGCCTAAGAAATACCGCAGGCTGAACCGAGCGGCCTTATTCACATGATCAGCCAAAGGCATACCAGCACTCAAAGGATTCACCTGCTTGGGGATATTTCCAGCATACTTAACCTCATCAACACTGGAATCTACAGAATCCCTCAAAGGCAACACGGGGATAAACGCCTCAGATGCCCAGTTACCCTGAATGAGATAGGAAGAGCCATACAAGGTGTAGTTGCTGGGCGTGTTATCAGTGCGCGTATCATTGCTAGAGATAACCAGATAACCAGTTACGCCATTCAAGGATGGGAACGGACGATTCGGATTGGTGATTATATAACCCCAATCGAGCCGCGCGAAGTCATTGCAGCTCACCTTAATCGTTCCATCAGCCAGGTGGACGCTCTTCTTGCTGAAGAAATACCAGTGGAGCTGCTTCAGGCCACCCTCACAACCCTTACCTTCTCCTGACACGGTGCCATACTGACCAGAGGGAACAAAGTCACCCGTGGTGATGCCCACCATCGTGTTAACTTGCGCGGCACTATCGTAAACGACATGGGGAACTAACAGTGCGCCGCCCGGCTCACCCAGAGTGAGCGCCTGCGCCGCACCAGAGGCAGCGAGGGCACCCGCCACAGCCGCAGCAACGCCAATCTTTTTGAATTCATGTACCATTTGAGGCTCCTTAAACAAGTAGCAAGGGAGTAGCATCATTCAAGCGAAGGCCCAACAACAGCGTGCACTGTACGTGGAACTCCTCAGCAAGTCAACCAAACAACAGAAGAATGGCGATAAAACAACAAGTATTTGTCTCCGCCACCACAAACCCCTATTGGATACAGACTATAAGTGCGCCAAAGCACCCTGTCAACCATGCAACAACAAATAACAAAAAAACAACAACACCTCAGCATTTAATTGAGCACAGATTTCTGATACTGCCTCAGCCCGCTGGCGTCACCAGCGGCGCGACTTCCCGCATCTTGCGCTTGATCTCTTCAGTCACCTGCTCCGCCTCCTGGCTGTTCTGCACAACTTGGGGCGTGATCAACACGATCAGCTCAGTACGGTTAACGTTTTCCTCAGTATTACCGAACAAAGGCCCCACTACCGGAAGCTTATAGAGAATGGGAAATCCGCCTTTGGCATCCGAGCGATTATCCCGAATCAATCCCCCTAGCACCAACGTCTGGCCGCTCCGGACCATAACCTTGCTGCTGACTTTGCGTTTCAAAAATGTCCGTTGACTATCCACCGACGTATCAGGCGCTCCAACATCTGTGACTTCTTGGTTAATCTCCATATTCACCATACCGCTGGCATTAACCCGTGGCAACACCTCCAAAAACACCCCAGTTTCCTTATAGTCATAGGATTGGAGGAGGTTAGACGCACTAGTGGCAGTGGCAATCT
>JBATSQ010000152.1:0-12548 GCA_049293375.1 Candidatus Contendibacter sp. | reverse complement strand
CAGCCGGGGCGCGAGCGAAATCGAGGTCGGCGCGGGCGTGCGCCAGGCGCTCGCCGCGATGCGCGAGGCGCGGCCCGATTTGACGATCACCGAGGCGTTCGATTTCGTCACGCCGGCCAAGGAAGAATACGAAAACTCCCTGCAGATGTTGTTGGAAGGCTCTTTGCTGGCGGTGTTGGTGGTGTGGCTGTTTTTGCGCGATGTCCGCGCCACCCTGGTTTCCGCCGTGGCGCTGCCGATGTCAATGCTGCCCGCGCTGATCGGGATGCACTGGATTTTCGAGTTTTCGATCAACGGCGTGACCTTGCTCGCCATGTCGCTGGTGATCGGCATTCTGGTGGACGATGCCATTGTGGAAGTGGAAAACATCGTCCGCCACCTGCACATGGGCAAAACCCCGTATGAGGCGGCGATGGAAGCCGCCGACGAAATCGGCTTGGCGGTGATCGCCACCACCTTCACCCTGATCGCGGTGTTTCTGCCGACCGCCTTCATGAGCGGCATCGCCGGAAAATTTTTCAAACAGTTTGGCTGGACCGCTTCGCTGGCGGTATTCGCCTCGCTGGTGGTGGCGCGGATGCTGACGCCGATGATGGCGGCGTATTGGATCAAACCGACCCGCGATCCTGGCCGCCTGCCGCGCTGGCTGACGATTTATCAGCGCTGGGCATCCTGGTGCGTGCGCCACCGGCTGCTGACCGTGATCGGATCGGGATTGTTTTTCATCGGCTCCATCGCGCTGATTCCGCTGCTGCCACAGGGCTTCATTCCGCCCGACGACAACTCGCAAACCCAGGTTTATCTGGAACTGACGCCTGGCGCGACGTTGAATGAGACCCAAGCGGTGGCCGAACAGGCCCGCCAGCGGCTGACCGGCTTGGAGCATGTGAAAAGCGTCTATACCACCATCGGCGGCGGCAGCGCGGGCGGTGATCCGTTCGCGCCGGCGGGCGCTTCCGAAGTGCGCAAGGCGACGCTGACCATCCAACTCAGCCCGCGCGGCCAGCGCCCGCGCAAGCAGGCGGTGGAAAAAGACATCCGCGCCGCCTTGGCGAGCCTGCCCGGCGTGCGCAGCAAGGTCGGCCTGGGCGGATCGGGCGAGAAATACATCCTGGTATTGCAAGGCGACGACGCCCAGGGGTTGCTCGGCGCGGCGCGAGCGGTGGAGCGCGATTTGCGGCAAATCCCCGGCCTCGGCAGCATCACCAGCACCGCGAGCCTGGTGCGTCCGGAGATCGCGGTGCGGCCCGACTTCGCCCGCGCCGCCGATCTGGGCGTGACCAGCAGCGCGATGGCCGACACGCTGCGGGTGGCGACGCTGGGCGACTACGACGCGCAACTGCCCAAGCTTAACCTGCCACAGCGTCAGATTCCCATCGTGGTCAAGCTCGACGACAAGGCCCGCAACGATCTGGAAACGCTGTCACGCTTGCCGGTGCCAGGCGCGAAAGGGCCGGTGCCGCTCGGTCAAGTCGCCACCCTGAGCTACAGCGGCGGCCCGGCGATCATCAACCGCTACGACCGCTCCCGCAACGTCAATCTGGAAATCGAACTGTCCGGCGTGCCGCTGGGCGATGTGGTCACCGCCGCCAAGGAACTGCCCTCGATCAAGAATCTGCCGCCCGGCGTGCGGGTGGTGGAAGTCGGCGACGCCGAGGTGATGGGCGAATTGTTCGCCAGTTTCGGTCTGGCCATGCTGACCGGGGTGCTGTGCATCTACATCGTGCTGGTGCTGCTGTTCAAGCAATTCCTGCATCCGGTCACCATTCTGGCGGCCCTACCCCTGTCGCTGGGCGGCGCGTTCATCGGCTTGCTGCTGACCGACAAGAGTTTTTCGATGCCGTCCTTGATCGGCCTGATCATGCTGATGGGGATTGCGACGAAGAATTCGATCCTGCTGGTGGAATACGCCATCGTGGCGCGGCGCGACCGCGGGCTGTCGCGCTTTGACGCGCTGATGGACGCCGGTCTCAAGCGGGCGCGGCCCATCGTGATGACGACCCTGGCGATGGGCGCGGGTATGTTGCCGATCGCGGCGGGCTGGGGCGGGGCCGACGAGAGCTTCCGCTCGCCGATGGCGATCGCGGTGATCGGCGGCCTGATCACTTCGACGTTTCTCAGCCTATTGGTGGTTCCGGCTTTCTTTACCTATACCGATGATGTAGCGCAGTGGTTCGGGCGGCTGCGAGGTAAGTCTTCTGCAATGCAAAGCGCGCTGCATCCCGACGAGCGGAGTAGGCTATAGGGGCATCCACCTTTTCCATTTCTGCGTACAGCTAAGGAGGTATTGTTATGCGCTCCGATCCATCGGAAACCCTGCAAACGGTCAAGGTCTGGGATTTGCCAACCCGGCTGTTTCACTGGAGCCTGGTGGCGCTCATGATTGCCCAGTGGCTGACGGCTGAGAACAGCTCGACCATGAGTTACCACCTGTGGGGGGGGTATGCCATCCTGGCCTTGGTCCTGTTTCGCGTGGTCTGGGGCTTTGTGGGCAGCGATACCGTGCGCTTCCACGATTTTGTGCGCGGGCCGGGTGCGGCTATCGCCTACATCAAAGCCTTATTGCGCGGCGAAACGCCGCTTTATCTGGGCCATAATCCCATGGGCGGCTGGTCGATCCTGGCGATGCTGATGCTACTCCTGGTGCAGGCAGGCACCGGATTGTTCGCCAATGATGACATTACGATCGAGGGGCCGCTGTATAGTTGGGTGTCAAAAAGCACCAGCGATTGGCTGACGACTATCCATGGTTTCAACTTTAATTTGTTGCTGCTGGTGATTGCCGTTCATATCGCGGCGGTGCTGTTTTACCTGCTGGTCAAACGGGAAAACTTGATCCATCCCATGCTCAGCGGTCGCAAACAGTTGCCGTCGGCCATGGTCACTGCCATTCCCCGGCTGGTAAATCCCTGGTTGGGTCTGGCGGTGTTTGTGGTGGCGGTGGCAGTGGTTGGGCTGATCGTGGCGTAAGCGTGGCCTGAAGAAAACAGGCCATGCGTGGGCGTGGCCTGGATGCGGGTGACCGGTGAACGCGATGCTTAATCTTAATCCTTGCGGAATTCCTTGTGGCACGCCTTGCAGGTTTCAGCGGTCTTACCGAACTGCGCTTTGATCGCACCCTCATCGCCACCTTTGGCCACTTCATTCAGCTTGGCGGCTTCTTGCTGAAAGTTGTTCATCTTGGCGTCAAAGTCGCTCGGCTTGGTCCAGATTTCCGGCTTGGCTTCAGTATTCTTCACCGCATCTGGGCCTGTGCCTTTGGCAAAACCTTCCGGGGCTGCTTTGCTCAACATCTCAATGTAAGCAGCGTGCCGGGCCACGGCGGCCGCGTCGAACGGCATTTCGCCCTTCATCATGGCCCCAATGGGTTTGAAGTTCCAGCCGATCACATTGAAAACTGATTGCCGGTATTCGACGGTATCTTCCGGCTTCGCGCCGACGGCATGGGCGTTCAGTAGAACGCCTACGCCCAACAGGCCACCGGCAAGCAGCAGTGTAAACGACTTATTCATGGCTGATCTCCTTGAAAATTGGCGATGTAACTTGGGCAAGCATGGCACAAGCGCAGTATTTTACAAGACAAAGCTGAAGCGCGTCTGAATCCGGCGCTGCGCCCACAGGAGTCTCCAGCACCCGATTCAGAATAGACGGCCCAGGGTCAGGAAGAGCGATGCATTCCCTTCCGTGGAGAGACCTCCGCCCAGAAAAAAGGGACCAAGCGGGGTATCCGCGCCCAGAAATAGACTGCCCGCCGGGATCAGCGAATCGAAGCGGATGTCCTTGAGGCTATTCCAGGCACCGCCGATTTCCAGCGAACCGCCGACATAGAGCGGCAGGGTGAATGCCGCTGAGGCATCATCCAGCCGATATAGAGCAATCACTTCCCCTAAGGCGATAGCTTCCCCGGTAATCTGGCCAGCCTGATAGCCCGACAAATTCAAGAAACCGCCCAACAGAAATAGGTCTTGCAGACCAAGATCGCCAGCGAGGGTATCGGCGAGCCGGAAGCGCGGGATCAGACTGACTTTACCCCAATGGTACGGCTGGACGAATTCTAGGCTCAGGGTTTGAAAAGGCTGATCTGCGCCCAGGGCGGACAGGGCGCTATAGTAGCGAACCTTGGCAAAGGTGCCTGAAGTGGGAAAATTAAGGTTATCAAGGGTATCCATCGACCACTGGATGGAGTAACCGCTGTTATTGAAATCTCCTGCATAGCTTGGAAATTGGCCTAGCCGGAGATCATTGTTACCACTGCTGTAACGCAGTCCTAACGCCAACTGGCCCCATTGTTCCAGATTCTTTCCAATTTCTACTCCCGCCTGGGCTTCCTGAACCCGGAAGCTGGAATTTTCGCCCTGGGAGTCCCGGTACACGTCCAGGTTGTACTGCCGGTAATTCAGATAAGGGTTGATGAAATAGCGTTGGTCAATGGTAAGCGGCTGGTAGAGATCAGTTTCTAGCATCAGGGTGTCGCCCATCTGCACGAAATTGCGCCAGATTCCCCCCCGGGAATTCAGTTGCGACAGGGTATAAGCCGCGCTGATATTAAAGAGTGATTCTCCTTTTAGATTGGCCCCGAACGACAGACCAAAATCGAGCGTATTGCTGCCCACATATTTTTGGCTGGCTTTGATAATCAATCCCGTCCGACCGCTGTCCTTGACCAGTGCATAGCTCACTTGCTGAAACTGGCCCATGCCGTAGATCAGATTCAGATTGCGATTGAGTTGTGGCACATTCAAACGCTCACCGGGTTGGATGTGCAACTGCTGGGCAATGACTTCATTAGAGAGCTGGGTATCTTGCTCGATATGGATAAAGTCAATGATCGGTTGGGTGGAATCCGGCCAGCTGGACTGCGCGGCCAAGCGGGCTTGGTAGGCGTGATCTGTCAAGGAAAAGCGACGCAAACGCTCCCGCTGGGTGAGCGCGGCTGCATAGCCGATTTCAATCGCTTCAGCGGAGCGCTCAAAGGCAATGCTGGAGATATTCTTCAGTTCTGGCGTAATCAAAATATCTTTATTGCCCAAGGTGTTGAGTTGTTGCTGGGCCGTGCGTACCGTCAGGATCGAGGTGAGCTGGTTGGTGATGGAGAGTACGGAGGTCATCTCCGTGGCTGGGGCCAGGGGCGCGCCCACATCCACCGCAATGATGATCTCCGGCCGGCACAGCGCACGGACGACATTAACGGGGACATTGTTCGATACGCCGCCATCGACCAGCAATTGGCCGTCTAGCTCTACTGGGGCCAAGGCGCTAGGAATGGACATGCTGGCGCGCATGGCTTTGGCTAAATCCCCGGATTTCAATACCACTGGTGCGCCGGTCGCCAGGTCGGTCGCCACAGCCCGATAGGGGATTTTCAGCCGGTCGAAGTCATGGATATGGGCGGCCCGCAGCGACAGCTCTTCCAGCAGCAAGAGCAGGTTCTGGCCTTCCAATAAGCCTTGCGGTAACTGGATTTGCTGATTTTTGATCCCGATGTTGGAGTCGGTCAGAAAAACACGCTGTTGCTGCTTCGTGCGAAAGGGTAGATCGGCGCGGGGCGGACTGTCGCTGAACGCCGCCGGCCAATCGATCCGGTTCAAGGCTTTTTCCATTTCTATCGGGTTCATACCGGCGGCGTACAACCCCCCAATGATCGAACCCATGCTAGTGCCCGCCACGCAATCGACGGGAATGCGCATCTCCTCTAGCAGACGCAACACGCCAATATGCGCCAGACCACGCGCGCCGCCGCCGCCTAGCACCAATCCGATCCGGGGGTGATTTGGTGGGGAGCCAGCCGTGGCGTTACGCGCCACCAAGCCGTTTAGGTCCGTTAAGAGGCAGAGGAAAAAGACCAGGTACAGCAGAGGGCGGGCGAGATGGTGCATCATGGCGAGCAACACAGGCAAGGAGCGGAGGGAGAACAAGGCTGTTACTGGTCTATGGTTTTTATTCTGCGTCAACACGCACAATGGCGGCGAATTGCGCCTCGTCGGGATCAGCAAGCGGATTGGGTTTGCGCACGCGCTCGGTTGCCAGCGGTGCGCGCCCAGCGGTCTCCTTGCAGTACCCGACTATGGCGCGATTGTAGCCAGCTTAGGCTGTGGGCGTGAGCTGCCGACTGTCCCGCCAGCGGCTATGCGCCCAAATCCACACCAGATAAAGCGCAATCGCAGCGATGCCGATCAGCAGCAGAAGCGGTGCGAAGTTTTGCAGAATCACCAAACCAAACGCGGCGCTGCCCAGCACGATAGCGACTAGACACAGACGCCCGTCAAGATAGACCCCTGCCAGAAAGGTGCCAAGCGCGGTGATGACCATCAGCAAAAAGCCAACTTGTCGGCCATCCAGAGCGTCAACCAGTCGCGAACCAAAAGCTATAAACGCCATATGTGTCGCCAAAAAAACGCCGCCCCAGTGCAAAACCTGCTGCCCGACCAACAACAGCCGATCTTTCACGGTCGGTGTGACATCGGGCCACTGAATCCCGATGCAGATCAACGCAAAGATCGGTGGAATCAATTTTTGCCAGTACCAGCGGCTACCGCTAGCGTCGGAGAAGGTGTAGGCGGCCCCAATCAGCGCCAGCACGATCATCAGATAAAAGCTGATGCTGTGCAGGCTGAACAAGCGTTGCAGCAGACTGGGAGGGGGTTCGGGAAGCGGAGTCAATTCAAGTGGGGTCATGAAAGATTCCTCAAAAGCGATGAAGCCTAAGGTTCAGGGCTAGACGAAGCGAGAGTTCCCATAAACAGCGCGACGGCATCCAACACCAGCTCCCGTGCCTGATGGTGCGGACTGTGCGCGCAATTAGCCAGCCATAGTTCTTGGGTTGGGCCGCGCACGCCCTGCGTGAGGGTATCGACTTGTGCCCGCGTCGCGTACTCATCATCCGCGCCCTGTATGATGAGTAGAGGGCAGAGGATGCGCGTTAATTCCGCCGTCACGTCCCAATGGCGACGGGTGGGGCGTAGCCAAGCATTGCTCCAACCCCGAAACATGGAGTCGGTGTTGGCACCGTGATAGCGCTGCAAACCTTCACGCAGCTCACCCCGTACGTAGGCCGCAGCGGCCAAGCGAATACCCGCCAAGCAGACCTCTTCGACGAACATATGCGCCGCCTCGCTGATTACGGCGCGCGTTCGCTCCGGGTAGGCGGCGGCGAACAGCAGGGCGATGGAAGCGCCATCGCTATGCCCGAACAAGATCGGCGGTTGGTCGATACGGCAGGCCGTTAACACCTCGGGCAGGGTAACGCGGGCTTCCTGCTCCAGATAATCATCGGGACGCGGCCCAGTCAGCGCTTCGGATTGGCCGTAACCCCAGCGTTCGTAGACCAGCCCCGGCCGACCGACGCGAGCGCACAGTTCCGCCGGGAAATATCGCCATTGGCCAATACTCCCCAGTCCTTCATGTAGAAAGACCAGCGTCGGGCCGACGCTCGCCTGAGCCGGGATGAGTCGCTCGGCGTGCAAGCGGTGTCCGGCGGCGTAAAAATCAAAATGATGACGATGCACGGATAGTCATAAAGCGTTCAGGGCGGCGGTTCGATGTTCCGGTTCGCGCGGTCAGCCGGGCTCGATGGACGCTGGCTCACCCCAGCGCGGCAACAGCGTGTGGGGAATGGCCAACTGATCGAGAATGCGCGCTACGATGAAATCCACCAGTGCCGCGACCGTGGCAGGCTGATGATAAAAGCCAGGGTTGGTCGGCAAAATGATCGCACCCGCCCGCGCCAGCCGCAGCATATTTTCCAGATGGATGATAGAGAGCGGTGTTTCCCGCACTGCCAGAATCAGCTTGCGTCCCTCCTTCAGGGTCACGTCGGCGGCCCGCTCCAGCAAGTTGTCGCTGTTGCCATTGGCGATAGCAGCCAGCGCGCCGGTGGTGCAAGGGCAAACCACCATGGCCTGTGCACGCGCCGAGCCGCTGGCGGGCGGCGCGGTCCACTCCTCTTGACCATAAACCCGCAGTTGCCCGGCGGTGCAGCCATACTGTTCGGTCAGAACACGCTGCACATCGCTGGCCCGGCCCGGCAGGCGCAAGGGAGTTTCCATGTGAACGACGATCTGCGCCGCTTTGGAAATCAATAGTTGTACAGGCCGACCCGCCTCCAGCAGGCAGCGCAGCAAACGCAATCCGTACTCGGCCCCAGAGGCACCGGTCATGCCGAGAATGATAGGCGATAGCTCAGGCATGGAAGACGGGGGTTCGCAGCCCGGTCAACAAGCGCTCATGAATGCCACCGAAGCCGCCATTGCTCATGATGAGCACATGAGCGCCCGATTTGGCCTGGCCTTGAATGGCGGCTAGCGTGGCATCAAGGCTAGGACAGACCTGCCCGCGCGGGCCGAGCGCGGTAGCAATGGCGCTGAGCTCCCAACCCAGATCAGGCGCTTGATACAGCACCACGGCATCGGCCATAGCCAGCGCCGGAGCCAGGCTGTCCTTGAATACGCCCAACTTCATAGTGTTAGAGCGCGGCTCTAGCACCGCGATGATCGGTTGGGTGCCGACGCGGGCGCGCAAGCCGGCCAGGGTCGTGGCGATGGCGGTCGGGTGATGCGCGAAATCATCGTAGACCGTCACGCCGTTCACTACCCCGCGTACTTCCAGCCGCCGCTTAACGCCTTGAAAATCAGCCAGGGCGGCCAAGGCGGTGTGGACCGGAACGCCAACCTGACGGGCGGCGGCCAGCGCGGCCAGCGCGTTGTGAACATTATGCGCGCCCAACTGGGACCATTGGGCCCGCCCCTGCGATTCACCCCGATAGTACACGGTGAACGCGCTGCCATCCGCAGCACAGTCCCGCGCTTCCCAGTCGCCGCTGATGAAACGCTCCACTGGCGTCCAGCAGCCCATCGCCAGCACTTCGTCCAGCGCGGTGTCCTGGCCATTGGTGATAATCAGGCCCGCGCCCGGCACAGTGCGCAGCAGGTGATGGAATTGACGCTGGATCGCTGCCAGATCGGGGAAAATGTCCGCGTGATCGAATTCCAGATTATTCAATATTAGGGTGCGCGGTGCGTAGTGCACGAATTTGGAGCGCTTGTCGAAAAAAGCCGTGTCGTACTCATCGGCCTCCACGACGAACCAATGGCTACCGCCCAGCCGGGCGGATTGCTGGAAGTTAGCTGGAATCCCCCCAATCAAAAAGCCCGGTTCCAGGCCAGCATATTCCAGAATCCACGCCAATAAACTGCTGGTACTGGTTTTGCCATGGGTGCCGGCTACCGCCAACACCTGGCGCTGGCGTAGCACATGCGCCGCCAACCAGGCTGGGCCAGAGGCGTAGGGTAATCCTTGATTCAGCAGCGTTTCAATAATCGGCTGGCCCCGGCGCATGACATTGCCCACCACCACCATATCCGGCTGGAGTTCGGCGAGTTGCTCAGGCGCGTACCCTTCGCACAGGGTGATACCCGCGTCCGCCAGTTGCGTGCTCATCGGCGGATAAACGCCGCTATCGCAACCAGAGACCTGATGGCCTGCGGCGCGGGCCAGCAGAGCAACCCCCGCCATGAAAGTGCCGCAAATGCCGAGAATGTGAATGTGCATGGTGTACGCAGTGGTTTGAGTAAAGAAATGCTGACGTGGATTTTAGGGAGGAACAGCAGGCGCTGTCATGGGGAATGTGCGCTGCTCAAGAAGGGACTCGGCTACTCGCGCCATTGGAGATGATTTCTCCAGGCGTTGCCGCGCTCTCTAGCCAAGCCAGGAGGCGAATGAGATCCGACAGCGACGCAGCCTGCAGTTTTTCCATCACCCGCTTGCGATGAATTTCGACAGTGGAGAGGCTGATGCCTAGTTCAGCGGCGATGACCTTGTTGTACTGCCCGGCGACCACGCGCTCCAAGACTTCCCGCTCGCGGGACGACAGCAGCGCCAAGCGGGCGACCGCTTCACTGCGGTGGCGGCGCATCGCAGACTGGCGGGCGTCTACAGCCAGGGCTTCCCGCACCCGTTGCAGCAGCATCTCACCTTGGAACGGCTTTTCGATAAAATCAAAAGCGCCGGCCTTCATCGCCCGAAGCGCCATGGGTACATCGCCATGGCCAGTCATGAACAGAATGGGGGTGCGGCAATCCTGTGCCTGGAGCTGTTTTTGCAGCTCCAGACCGCTCATGCCTGGCATCCGTACATCCAGGACCAGACAACCGGGCTGATGGACAGCGCTGGATACCAGGAAAGCGGTGGCGTTGGCAAAGGCGACCACTGGCAGCCCATCTGTGCGCAGCAGCAGGCTGAGAGCATCACGGACGGCTGGATCGTCGTCAATGATGAACACAGTGGGAATGGGCGTCTTATTCAAGTGGGTAGTCCCTGGCAGTGAACGAGCTTCCAGGCCTGGCGTGGACGGGGAGGGTAAAGTGAAACGACAGGCCACGGACGAGATTGGGCGTCGCCCACAAACGCCCACCCTGGGACTCAATGATGGAACGGCTAGCGGAGAGTCCCAGGCCCATGCCGCCTGGCTTGGTGCTGAAAAAGGGTTCAAACAGACGCTCCACGGCTGCGGGATTCAGACCGGGACCGTTATCAGAGATGGTGACCAGCATGGTTTGGGGATCCTGTAACCCAGCGCCTATGTTCAGGAGCCGCTCGCCAGCGGCGGTCTCGTGCATGGCCTCAATAGCGTTGCGCATCAGATAGAGCACTACCAGTTGGGTCTGGAAATCATCGGCCCGAACCGCAGGCAAGGTCTCCGCCAGCTCCAGCTTAAGACTCACCCCCGCTGAGCGTAGCTCCAGTTCCGCATAGTGGGCGACGGCGCGGATCAGGGTATTGAGATCGAGCGTCACTTGCGTTGCCGGATGCTTGCGCACCAGATCGCGCAGATGATGAATAATATCGCCAGCGCGCAAGCCCTGCTTGATGACTTCCTCCAAGACACCCGTCAGCTCGCGGGGATCGGTGCGATCCTGGCGCAGCAGGCTTAGACACGCCTGGGCGTAAGCGACGATGGCCGCTAAGGGTTGGTTGATGTCATGCGCCAGATTAGAGGCCATCTCGACCGCCAGACTGAGCCGCGAGGTCTTGGCCAGCTCTACTTGCTGACGCCGCAGTTGATCTTCGGCTAGCTTGCGGGCGGTGGTGTCCTCGGCTAGCCCAGCGATGCGATAGACATGACCCGCAGCGTCGCGGACGGGAAAACCACGATCCCAGATCCAGCGAATCGCGCCGTCGGAACGGATGATCCGATACTCCTCGTCGAAGGTTCCCGAATCCAACTGGCTGAAATGAGCGGCTTGCACGCGCCGCCGATCGTCGGGGTGGACTGCCTCAAGCCATTCCAGGGGTTGATCTAGCAGGCTTTGCACTGCGCGGCCCCACAGCTCTTCGTAGGCTGGGCTGACATAGAGCATCCGTTCCTCGGCGATCCCGTAGATCCAGAAGACCTCTCGAATATGATCGGTCAACTGGTGGAACCGCTCCTCGCTGTCGCGTAGGGCCCACTCGATTTGCGCGCAGTCGGCGATTTGGCGTTCCAGACGCTGGTTGATAGCGACCAGTTCAGCAACGCGCGTCTGCAATCCTGGTTGTGGTCCATCCTCGCTAGGGCGGTTACGGATGCAGCTCCGGAGTTGCCGGTAAAAAAAGACGCTGCTGGTGACGATGAACAGGCCGTGTGTCATCCAATAGGGGTAGGGCGGGGCGACGTGTTCCCCAAGCCAAGCAACGAGCACCGGAGCAACGGCGAGCAACCAGAGCAGACTGGCGAAGGCGTACAGGGCGACTGGGAGCAGTGGATGAATCGCTGAAGATAAGGGTGGAGCAGCACTCAGACCAGCCATGCGTGGACCCTGGCCTTAACTTAGATCGAGGGCTAGCGGAGCCAGCGGGCGTTTGGAAACGACGCCATCATGCGCGATAGGCAAAGTGAAATGGAAGGTCGCGCCAGGACCCTGATTAGCGGTTGCCCACAAGCGGCCACCGTGCGCCTCAGCGATGGACTGGCTGATCGCCAGCCCCAGCCCTAATCCATCGGGCTTAGTCGTAAAGAATGGGTGCAAGATATGACCAAGCGCATCAGGAGCCAGACCGGGACCGCAATCGCGCACCGCGATGCAGACCTCTTGAGCGGTTGCGCGAGCAGAGATCGCCAGCGTAGGGGTTTCGATCCCGCTGCGCATGGCATCCATGGCATTGCGCACCAGATTGAGAATGACCTGCTGGACTTGCAGGGCGTCGGCTCGTACTGGGGGTAAATCCGCTGCGATGTCATAGTGCAGCTTCACTTGATGTCGGCGGGTTTCCATTTCCAGAAAGTCGCTCAGGTCATCCAGCACGGCATTGATGCTGACTCTAAGGTAGTGCGGCTGGCTTTGGCGCGCGAAATGGCGGATGCGCTGCACGATGGCAGTGGCCCGCGCCCCCTGGACGATGATTTTTTCCAGAGCTTCCCGCGCTGCAGCGGTTCCCGGCGCGTTATTTTGCACTCCATTCAGACCGGCTTCGGCGTACAGGGTGATGGCGGTGATCGGTTGATTGATCTCATGCACCAGTCCCGACGCCATTTCCCCCAAGGTGTTGAGACGGGAAGCGTGCGCCAGCAGAGC
>JBATSQ010000151.1:0-29898 GCA_049293375.1 Candidatus Contendibacter sp. | reverse complement strand
ACCACAGCGGAGGAGTTGCGCGTCGAACTGGACGCCATTCACGAGATGCTGCCCCGAGTGCTTTCCAAACAGGAAGCGCACCAGGCTTGGCGGCAATTGGAGCCGATTATGGCGTCAATCCACATACCGCCTTCGTGAATCTCCTTAAGAACCAGCCGGGAGATGATGATCTGGTAGCCGGTGGGGAAGAGCGCCAAACAGCGGATTGCTTGCAACACCTAAAGCGATGCCTGATGCTCTTGGAGTCGCTGGCGGAGCAGCGCCAATGCTTGGCCGCGATGGCTGAGCCGATTTTTAGTAGAGGGAGCCAGTTCGGCGGCCGTCTGCCCCACACTTGGCACATAGAATACAGGATCGTAACCAAAGCCATTCGCGCCGCGCGGTTTGGGCAGAATGACGCCTTCCCAGGTTCCCTGGCAGAGTAGCGGCAGGGGATCAGCAGGATGACGCAGCAGCGCCAGCACACAAACGAAGCGGGCGGCGCGCCGCTCTAACGGCGTCTCGCCCAATGCAGCCAACAGCTTGGCGATATTTGCTTGGTCGTCGGCATCAGGGCCAGCGTAACGCGCCGAATGAATGCCCGGCGCACCGTCCAGGGCATCGACCACCAGCCCAGAGTCATCGGCCAATGCCGGCAATTGGGTGCGTAGCGCAGCATGTCGGGCCTTCAGGAGCGCGTTTTCCACAAAGGTCAAACCGGTTTCCTCCACCTCCGTTACCCCAAAGGCGGATTGCGGCCGAATCTCCAAGTCGCAGTCCGCCAATAGGGCGGCAAATTCGCGGACTTTGCCGACATTGCTGGTGGCTAGCACGATCTGGCGCATGGCTTTATCCCGGTAAGCCCAAGGCTTCTCGTTGCTTACGCAACAAATGGATAATTCCACCGCGCGCCAAGTCGAGCATGGCCTGCAATTCCTCCAGACGGAAGGCGTGGCCCTCAGCAGTTCCTTGCAGTTCAACGAACCCACCTGCATCGTTCATCACCACATTCATATCGGTCTCCGCCTCGGAATCCTCGGCATAGTCCAAATCCAGCACCGGCGCACCACGATAAATCCCGACCGAGATGGAAGCCACCTGGCCATGCAACGGGTTTTTTTTCAGCAGTTTGCGGTTCGTTAGATAACGCACCGCGTCGGCCAGGGCCACGAAGCCGCCGGTAATGGCAGCGGTGCGGGTACCGCCGTCCGCTTGAATCACGTCGCAGTCCACGGTAATGGTGCGCTCGCCTAGGGCTTCCAGATCGACCACAGCGCGCAGCGCGCGCCCGATAAGCCGCTGGATTTCCATAGTCCGACCATCTTGCCGACCTCGACTGGCTTCCCGGCTGGAGCGGGTATGGGTGGCGCGTGGCAACATGCCGTATTCTGCCGTCACCCAGCCCCGACCCTTGCCCTTGAGGAAAGGCGGAACCCGCTCTTCGACGCTGGCGGTGCAAATAACCTGCGTGTCGCCGAACGCCGTCAACACCGAGCCTTCAGCATGTTTAGTAAACTGCCGGGTGATTTGAATCAAGCGCGTTTCATCGGCGGCGCGGGCGCTGGGACGCATGAGGGGATTCCTATACAGTATTCACAAGGGGCAAACCTACGAAGCGCGGCACTATACCAGAATCAACGCGAGAACCCGACCGTGCGAATCTGAATAAAAAACCATATCAGAATGCGCCAGAGCGCTGAATTCAGCTTAAGATGAAAAATTTCTCTCAGCCAAAGGAATCATCCACTATGTTGCGCAGCATGACCGCCTTCGCGCGCCGGGAGCAGCCAAGCTCCTGGGGTCATATCATCTGGGAGCTGCGGTCGGTCAATCATCGTTATTTAGAGATGAGCTTGCGCCTTCCTGAAACGGTGCGCGGTTTGGAATCGCCGATCCGCGACCGTATCGGCGCGACGCTGGGCCGGGGCAAGATCGACGGTACGCTTAAGCTACAACCAACCGCCGACGCCGCCCCCATGATCGCCTTGAATTGGCCGCTGGTGGACCGCCTACTGCAAGCGGCGGGTGACCTGGAACAGCGGATGGGGCCGGGCACGGGATTACGGCTTATTGACGTGTTGCGCTGGCCGGGCGTGGTCAACGAGGCGGAACCGGATCTGGATTCGCTCAAAACGGTCATTCTGACGGTGCTGGATGCAGCGCTGGCGGAGCTGATTGCCACGCGGGAGCGCGAAGGTCAACGTACTGCCGAACTGCTGACCCAACGTTGCACAGCGCTACGGGCTCAGGTCGCCAATGCGCGCGCCCGGCGGCCAGAACTACTTGTTCGCTGGCGTGAAAAACTGCTAAGCCGGTTAGTGGAACTGCCTATGGAAGTGGATTCAGGCCGCTTGGAGCAGGAATTAGCCTTGATTGCGCAACGGCTGGATGTCGATGAGGAACTTGACCGTCTGGACACCCATCTGGATGAGATCCAGGCCGTGTTCCAGCGCTCCGAACCGGTCGGACGGCGTTTGGATTTTCTGATGCAGGAGTTGAATCGCGAGGCCAATACCTTGTCCTCAAAGGCCGCCGATGCTGATACCACCCGCGCTGCCGTTGAACTGAAAGTGCTCATTGAGCAAATGCGGGAGCAGATTCAGAACATCGAATAGAGTCAAGCCATCGCGCTGGCTATAGGTGCGGCTGGACAGGCTGGCCAGGAGGCATCGGCTGTACAACTGGTTGGGAATCGGCGGGCTGGCGGTTTCCATCCTGCACGGGTGGTCGAGCAGGACACTCAATAGGATGGTGAATTGGGGCTGATTGGAAAGGCCTGTGCGCAGCCCGCGCCCGGTGATTGACAACTCGGTGAAGGCGTGGCTAGAAACAACCCAACGCGAGCTGGCTAAAACCCTGGGCGAATGGGCGTTCTGCGCCGCCGTATTACTCGTTTATACCGGCACCCTGTTCAAGCGCCTGAAAGCCGGGTAGTCGGCGAAGCTTGAGGTTCCCTTTGAAATCGCCGCCACCCGCAGCAGTCGGCTACCAGCCCTTCCGTAGCCCCGCTTTAGAGCATACAGCCGCCGCCAGCGCACCTGAATGGTGCAGAACGCTACCCATAAAAAAATAACTTTATAATAAATAAAGAAATTATTGAATGGAACGGCGTTTGCTTGCTTACGCCGGTTCATTGTCTGGGAGGCATCATGGAAGCTTACAAATGGAGTAACGATACTCTATTTATTTTGAGCGGCGCGATCATGGTTTTAGCCATGCACGCCGGGTTTGCTTTTCTTGAATTGGGCACGGTGCGTAAGAAAAATCAAGTCAATGCCCTGGTCAAGATTCTTTGCGATTTTGCCATATCCACTATCGCCTATTTCTTTATCGGTTATAACGTTGCATATGGCATTCATTTCTTTGCCGGCGCTGAAACCCTAGCGCAGCAGAACGGTTATGGGCTGACTAAGTTTTTCTTTCTGCTGACTTTCGCGGCCGCCGTACCTGCAATCGTTTCCGGCGGCATCGCTGAGCGCGCCCGTTTCAACCCACAGTTGGCCGCAACTTTTCTGCTCGTGGGCTTCGTCTATCCGTTTTTTGAGGGTATCGCCTGGAATCAGCATTTTGGTATCCAGGGCTGGTTAAAAGCGAGTTTTGGCGAAGAATTTCATGATTTTGCTGGTTCTGTGGTGGTGCATGCGATGGGCGGGTGGATCGCTTTGCCCGCTGTGCTGCTGCTTGGCCATCGGAGAGGTCGTTATAGCAAGGACGGACAGATTGCCGCGCATCCACCGTCTTCAATTCCCTTCCTGGCGCTTGGCGCATGGGTGCTGACCGTCGGTTGGTTTGGCTTCAATGTTATGAGTGCGCAGACGATGGACAAGATCAGCGGCCTGGTAGCGATGAATTCGCTGATGGCGATGGTCGGCGGCACCTTGACAGCGCTGATAATGGGCAAAAATGACCCGGGTTTCGTACATAACGGCCCTCTCGCTGGACTGGTTGCGGTCTGCGCTGGTTCCGATGTCATGCACCCGTTAGGGGCTTTGGTCGTAGGCAGTGTTGCTGGTGCGCTGTTCGTCATCCTGTTTACCCTGACCCAGAATCGTTGGAGGATTGACGATGTGTTAGGCGTCTGGCCGCTGCATGGTTTATGCGGCGCATGGGGTGGTATCGCCGCCGGTATTTTTGGTCTGAAAGCAATGGGCGGCCTAGGTGGAGTCGCCTTCATGCCACAACTGCTGATGACTGGCATCGCGATTCTCATCGCGTTAGGCGGCGGCTTTGCCGTGTATAGCTTACTAAAAAACAGCGTCGGTTTACGCCTGGATGCGGAAGAGGAATACAACGGTGCGGATTTAACGATTCACAAGATCACGGCAACGCCGGAACGCGAGACCAATTGGTAAACGGTTATCCATTTACCGTCCCAGCACCGGTGCCAGAAACCGCCCGGTATAGCTCTCCGGGTGACGGGCGATGTCTTCCGGCGCGCCCACCGCCACCACTTCCCCGCCGCCGCCGCCGCCTTCTGGCCCTAGATCAATGATCCAGTCAGCGGTTTTAATGACATCCAGATTATGTTCGATCACCACAATGGTATTGCCGCGATCCCGCAATTCATGCAGCACTTTCAACAGTTGCTCAATGTCGTGGAAATGCAGGCCGGTAGTCGGTTCATCCAGAATATACAGCGTCTGACCGGTGTCGCGTTTGGACAACTCGCGTGCGAGCTTTACCCGCTGCGCCTCGCCGCCCGATAAGGTAGTGGCGTTCTGGCCGAGCTTGATATAGCTCAAACCCACGGCATTCAGCGTTTGCAGTTTGCGCGCCACCACCGGCACCGCCTGATAAAACGCCAGCGCGTCCTCGACCGTCATCTCCAGAACTTCGTGAATATTGCGGCCCTTGTAGCGAATATCCAGCGTTTCCCGGTTGTAGCGCTGGCCTTTGCAGACATCGCACGGTACGTAAATGTCGGGCAGAAAGTGCATGGACACCTGAATGACGCCATCGCCCTGACAGGCTTCGCAGCGCCCGCCCTTGACGTTAAAGCTGAACCGGCCCGGCTGATAGCCGCGCGCCCGCGATTCCGGCACGCCGGAGAACAATTCGCGAATCGGCGTGAATAAGCCGGTATAAGTCGCCGGATTCGAGCGCGGCGTGCGGCCAATAGGGCTTTGGTCGATGTTCACCACCTTATCCAACTGCTCCAGCCCCAGCAGATCACGGCATGGCGCGGGCGATTCGTTGGCGTTGTTCAAATCGCGGGCGGCGTAGCGGTACAGCGTATCGTTGATCAACGTGGATTTGCCGGAACCGGAGACCCCGGTGATGCAGGTCAATAACCCCAGCGGAATATCCACCGATAAATCTTTGAGATTGTTGCCGCTGGCCCCGACGATGCGCAGTTGTTGGTCAGGATTAACCAGCGTGCGCCGTTCCGGCAACGCGATCCGCCGTTGACCGCCCAGATACGCGCCGGTTAAGGAGTCGGGGTGCGCCATGATGTCGGTCGGCGCGCCCTGCGCCACCACCCGCCCGCCGTGGACACCTGCGCCCGGCCCCATGTCCACCACCTGATCGGCGGTGCGGATCGCTTCCTCGTCATGCTCGACCACGATCACGGTGTTGCCGAGATCGCGCAACCGCAGCAGGCTGGCCAGCAGCCGGGCATTGTCGCGCTGGTGCAGGCCGATGGACGGCTCGTCCAGCACGTACATCACCCCAACCAGCCCCGCGCCGATTTGCGAAGCCAGCCGGATGCGCTGGGCCTCGCCGCCGGACAGCGTGTCGGCACTGCGCTCCAGCGTCAGATAATCCAGGCCGACGTTGACCAGAAAATTCAGCCGCTCGCTGATTTCCTTGACGATCTTGACCGCGATTTCGCCACGCCGCCCCGGAAGGGTCAATTGCTCGAAAAACTCGCGCGCCGTTCCGATCGGCAAACCGACGATTTCCGGCACGCTGCGACCGGCGACAAAGACATGGCGGGCGGAACGGGTGAGCCGCGCGCCCTGGCAGGAGGAACAAGGCTGGCTGCCGAGGTACTTCGCCAGTTCGTCGCGCACCTGATTCGATTCGGTTTCCCGGTAGCGGCGCTGCATGTTGGGGATGACGCCCTCGAAGGCATGGCGACGGCAGTAGGTTTCACCCCGACTGTTCTGGTAATCGAAGTCCATGGCTTCGCTACCGCTGCCGTGCAGAACCAGCGTGCGAATGCGTTCCGGCAGGTCCTGAAACGGCGTGTCCACATCAAACTGAAAATGCCGCGCCAGCGACTTGATGAGCTGGAAATAATAGAAATTCTCCCGATCCCAACCGCGCACCGCGCCGCGCGCCAAGCTCAGATGGGGATGCGCGACCACCCGCTCCGGGTCGAAAAACTGTTTGATTCCCAAACCGTCGCATTCCGAACAGGCTCCGACCGGATTGTTGAAGGAGAACAGGCGTGGCTCCAGTTCGCTCAGGCTATAGCCGCAAACCGGACAGGCGAAGCCGGCGGAAAACAGCAATTCCGCCCGTTCCATCTCATCTAAGAAAGCGACGCGCGCGATGCCATCACCCAGTTTCAACGCCGTCTCGAACGATTCCGCCAGCCGTAACCCAAGGTCATCGCGCACCTTGAAGCGATCCACCACCACCTCGATGGTGTGCTTGCGACGCAAATCCAGCGGCGGCGGGCTATCCAATTCGACCACTTCACCGTCGATGCGGGCGCGCACGAAACCCTGCGCCTGTAACTCTTGGAGCAGCTTGACATGCTCGCCCTTGCGTTCCTTGACCACCGGAGCCAGCAGCATCAACCGGGTTTCCTCCGGCAACGCCAGCACCTGATCGACCATCTGGCCGACGGTCTGCGCGTCCAGGTCGATGCCGTGATCCGGGCAACGCGGAATCCCGGCCCGCGCGTACAGCAGCCGCAGATAGTCGTAAATCTCGGTGATGGTGCCGACCGTGGAACGGGGATTGTGCGAGGTCGATTTCTGTTCGATGGAAATGGCCGGCGACAGACCCTCGATGTGATCCACGTCCGGCTTTTCCATCAGCGACAGGAATTGCCGGGCATAGGCCGACAGCGATTCGACATAGCGGCGCTGGCCTTCGGCGTAGAGCGTATCGAAGGCCAGCGAGGACTTGCCGGAACCGGACAGGCCAGTGATGACAATCAGCCGATCACGCGGCAGATCAAGGTCAATATTTTGCAGATTATGGGTGCGAGCGCCGCGTATCTTGATGGTGTCCATGCGGGAAGTTCGGAAGCGCTTAGATGGAAAGTCACCATGATAGCGCTCCAAGCCTTGCAGATCGTCGGCTGTCGCAATTTCGCATCTATAAATCTGTAAGACCCTTTCATACCAACTTGAACGATCATCAACTCGGTAGGAATGATATTTGTCAGCTCTCACAAAAGCCGCTGTCAGGTGGTAACCAAAACTCAATGACGCCCGGAGTGCCTTTCAAGGATGCTGGAAGTAATCTGGTCGTGACATCAGTTATATCAGAATTAATTTTTTTATATATCTCCGCTAGCTTGTCCGCACAATCTGCCTGATCAGAGCTATGAAAAATGAAGATGGGGTGACTCCAGCAATAAGGCTGCTTACGGCCTGTAAGTCGGGCAGAGGCAACTACATTCTCAGTAGGCTGTATATCAACAATTTTATCCACTTCTTTCTTCAATTCCTCAATTTTAGGCAAGCTTTTATCTTCATAGACTTGTGGATACAAGCGTACTAAAATCCCTGATGATAAGCAGGCACTTCTAGTGCCTATAAGTAAATCATCATGTGTTTGAATAGACGGTGTTAAAGAAATATCTGCGGTTCCTAAAGGCTTTGGACTAGGTTCATACCGTAATATAGTCTTTTCGGTTGTAACTTCTTTATAAGGCTTCTTATATGACCAGTAAGGATTTTCTATTATTTTCTCACTTTTTTTCGTAAAATCACCGCAGTAGTTATCAGCACTATCAAAGTTTTTAACTTTCAAAGTGGCTTCCCTTAAATCCGCTTTCTTTAAGCTAAGTAGTTGACAATATTTTTCTAAGTGTTCTAGCGCATTGCGTGTCTCATTCTCCAAAATGGGTGGTATTTTTTTACTAGTGAAGCTTTTTTTTAAATCCAATGCAGTTTCCAGTTCTAATACCACAGGGGAATCAAGAGAGCTATTTTCAGCTTTAAAGATATTTTTAATAATTTCAAGATCATTCGTAGTACTTTCTATTTTACTCCGATATCGCGCCACTTCCTTGTATTCCTCATTTTTTTGGTAGTCATTTAAAGTCTGCAAGAGTGGTATCATCACAGCGAGTATAGCCCCAGCTCCCAAACCCGCTCCTACTGCTGAGCTGGAAGCTATGTGCCAGCTTGCTTTAATTTTGTTATCAAGCCGAGTAAAATCTTCGAGAAGAATAGCATCAAGCCGTCCTTTTGGGTGAGCTGGCATTTTATATTTTGTCCAGTTGGGTAATGAAGATAACCATTGATGAGTTAATTGATTTCCAAAATCAAAACCTAGGCGTTGGTAAGATTCCCACTGTGCTTCATCAAAAAACTGATCGGCGGTAGGTTGTTGTGGAAAAACAGAATTCTCCCGTGCATAAACCTTTATATCTAAGGGAAGATATTCGTGTAAATTCGGTTTAATTATAAGTAAAGTACCAAAGCTTTCATCTGGATAACGGATACGAGCCAGCATGACACCCCGTGTCGAGCGATTATCAGACATTTCTTCAGGCGAGAGAATTTCCAGCGATATTTGTTTGGAATTTGGAAACAGCTTAGCGGCTTCACCTCTACTATAAAAAGTGATTTCCACCTGATGATCAATGCGTGTACGTCTTATAAGCTCCTGTAAATCAGTAAATCTATATTGAGGATCAGCGCCACAATCCACTAGAATAATAAAAGGTAGTTTACGACTGATGAGTGGATAGACACCAGTATTTTCAAAGTGCCCTCCATCAGAAAGAAGGCAGTAGGGTGCGGCAGTATCATAATTTGCTGTCAACTCCGACCATTGCATAGCGAGCTTGGGTAAATAATTCCATATAATAAGTTGTGATTCATTTGCAGATTGCTTTTCTTTAAATTGTAGTGCCCAGTAACCAAGGCGAGCGCCAAATAAATAAACCAATGATGACCAACCACGGTTAGTACGCGCTCCCGCGCCACTAGAAGCAGCCGCACCAGATACAGATATCCACTGTGCTAAAGAACCCTGATGGATATCTTTTCTGAACTTACTTATTTTTCTGTTAACTTCAACAAAATAACTTGAGATAGTGACCGGACAAGCTTTACGGTCAAGATTAACACCATGTTTCCCAGGTGTGCTATTCTTAGTCTCATTCAAACAAAGGTTAATCAAATGTAGTGGGCCTCCATAAATGTCTGGCTTGTATTCTTCTATTTCAATATCATCTCCATCTGCCACTTGATCCACACTCTTGTACTGGCGCTTGAAGTTTTCGCCCTCTCCCTCTGAAAAACGCTTTTCGTTAGCTGCGCCTAAATAAGCACGAGTTAGTCGAGCGCGATAAAAAGGATGCAAAGAAGTGTCATTAATCCATTGAGAATTAGACCCGAAACGGCATATCCAGATAAGCGCAACACCAAGAATAATTATCCATGTGGTCCACATGAGCGACTGAATAAAGTCAGGGCTGAATATCGCCCATTGCACTAGAGTTGCATATGCTAAGGTTGAAATAAATACGCTTAGGGCACTAAAAAAATTAAGAAAGATACCTTTGAAACGACCGACAAGACCGCCTCGTGCTGTCTTCGATTGCTGGCTAAAATATTCAATTGCGATGCGGGAGCTAGTTAAAATGGTAATACTAACACCTAAAAAACTTGTAATTCCAAAATTAAAATTGAAATCCCTCATAATTTTCCATAATTCCCAACTTAACCAATCTAAAATGCCGATTAAAAGCAGTACTCCTGTAGATACTATTGTGTTACGTAATCCTTTTGTCTGCTTATAGCGAAACTTATTTATATCTTTATCCGGTGTCACGCTCCAAAAGCCGTATAAATGCATCCAAATATTGGCAAACAAAGCACTTAAAAACATCATTACTAATATGGCGCTAATGAGAGTTTTAAGCTGAATAGATATCTCAAAAGAATCCTTAAAAAATTTTAAGGATATTTGAAATAAAATTATAGTTTTATCCAGATAAATTAATAAGTATAAAAACGAAAAAAACAATAGTATGATTAAGAAGTAATCTGTTAATCTCTTTATATTTATTGATTGATGGATTTTTTTATTTTCTTTTGCAGATTTTTTTCTAAAAAAAACATAAGATGATTGAAAATATTTTACCAAATACCAGGGAAAGCCTACGGAAAAAATTATAATGCCCAACACAAGCCAAGGTGACTTAATAAAAGTCTCAAATGAATACTGAATTTCACGGGTTGGAAGGTAGTAAAATAATTCAATTCCCAATAAATGAGGAAAAATCATCAAGGAACAGAAAAAAGAAACGAGTATAAAATACTCCCATTGAATGGCGAGCCAAGAACGTAGATATACCGAAAAAAGAATACTCCAATCCTTGCTTCCTGATGGAGTTAAATAACGGCCATTATGGCGTAACCATCTAACTTCTTCACTTTGGTTATCTTGAAGTGCTTTTTCAACTGCATCTACATTTTTAAATTTTTGATACATCCTTCCTAACGCAGATCCAATATAGCCGCCACCAGATACGGTTGATAAGTAGTCAAAGTGTCTTAGTACACCATTTTTTGCCAGCCCTCGTAATACTCCCAAACAAAATGTGGCGCTGCGTATTCCACCACCTGAAAGTGCTAACCCAATATAGGGAGAATTGAGATCAAATGATTTATCGTTAAGAGCTTTGCGTCTGTTTTTGATAATGGTTTCTTCGTTTTTTTCAAATTCGTTTTGTTTTTCTTCAGGGTTGCATACCGATTTTTCTCCATCGATAGCTTTGCTTTTATTATTTTTTTTCATAAATTTTCTCTATTTATTAGAAAGAAATAAATAATGACCCGTCATGAAGATAGGGCATAAAAACCAAAAAATTAATCAGCTAATCCAATCCCTTTACGTATTGGTTTTTTCCAACATTTCGCTACTATTTTTTCAAATCCTTTAACGGTCGGGTGCAGCTCGTTCGCCCACTGATCATTACTTAGGGTACCCGCCGAGTCGATCAATTCGAGGCTAACATATTTGTTATTTTCATATTCTTTAGCTAAAAGTCTAAGCTCTTGAGTAAATTTATCGATCAAATCAACACATATTTGACGCCTCAGCCCCATTTCAGGATTGTCAGCATCCCTGACCCCACAATTATCCATCGGATCTTTTAGCCAAGGTCCGAATTTATGCAAAAATGCGATGAGAAATTTACCATTCGGAATAGGATAATCATAATTGTGTACTAGCACCACGATATGACGGTTTGAATCTTTAATAGTATCAATGATGGTTTTAATTATTTCCCTATAGTAATTAATAACTTCTTTGAACAGGTTTTCAGGTTGATTCGTTCGATAACAGGATTTTACATCCACAAAATTTTCACACTTATTATTTAATATTACTTTATCTAAATCGCCAATTCCAGCGAAATCGTTACCACCTGCACTGATAATGACAGCTTTAATAGTCCAATACGTCTTAAGAAAATCTTTAATTTGATTTACATAAGACTTTAATCCATTGGCACGCTCTCCGTTGGCTCCAAATGCTAAAATATTACGTGTACCAATGTGTCTATCAATAGCAGTTAAAAGGTTACTTCTGATGTAGTAAAGCCACGAATCTCCCAACGCTAGGGCGTGAATTGATATACCTGTATCAATGGTATCTTGACTCCAATAAATACTCATTTTTAGCTATCTCCCATGGTTCATACCGGGGCGGCGGACAAGCCGCAGGCTTTTCCGCCTGAAGTCGGCTTGATCCGCTTGCTTGTGCGGCGCGAAGCGTCCGCGACAACAGTCTGGTAGCAAAAAAATTAACGACCAGTTTCTGCCATTTTTTGTTAGCAGCCAGTAAAGAGGAATGGTACATGCCGACCACTTAATAAAACTCATAGTTTTATATTCAATTTATATACCAAACATATAAAATGAAGAGTTACGCAGTTGTGGGAAGTATGTAAAGTGGATTAGCCAAATAGGCGCGGATAGCGGTGGGTCGGAGGATAGCGAGTTTAGCCTCAAACCAACGGAGACCCGTTTTATAACAATGCCGCTCCAGATGTGGGAAAGCGCGCAGCGCCAGGATGTGGTTGGTTGGGTGCGGGCAGCGCACACCTGCGCGCGTTCGACACCACAGTACTGTTTGATCTCGCGATGATAGGTTTCCATCGTCCAGGCGTAATCGGCAAACCGGATACGGGTGAGGGCTTTCATGTTCAGGTCGTTGGTGGCCCAGTATTCTTTGTCATCGTCTGGAGTGACGATCAGGAGCAGGCGAATGAGGCCATAGCCCTTGAGATGAACGATCCGACCGTGAGGGTCGGTTTCGCTCTGGGCGATCAGGCAGCTACCGGCTCGGTCGGGATTGACTCAACGGTTGGTTTTCAGACGGGTCAGCTACGTCCACTCCCAATCTCGAATCTGCTTGAGGTTTTCTAAACCACTATTCCAACTATCAAAAACTCCACATTCGGGGACAAAACCCTGTAGATAGGCCGTTTCCAGCAGTGCCCGAAAATGATTGTTTTTGGTCAGGCCGTCTCTGGCTTTGTTGTAAACCCGATAATCCAACGGGACATGGCGATCCCCGTCAGTCCACAATAAGGTGAGGAGGTTAATCCCTTCCACCATCGCGTGGTGCTTAGCCGACCAATGCCGCTGTACTAAAGCGACCTTCTCCGCAGAGGGTTTGTCCAGCATCGAGTCGTCACCACCAAAAACCCCCTCGTCGTTCAACCTGTGGCGCGGCCTCTTGCCCAGCGTCTCCACATCCGGTTCCAGTCGGTGCAACAAGCGGGTAAAGGCATCATGTGCCGGAGACTCACCCCCGTCCGCTTGTACCCGCGCCGCTTCCGTCGCGCTGCAGACTTTCAGCGTCGCAAGCAAAAACTGAATGCAGTCTTCATCCGTCACTTTCGCTCGAGTCATCCCATTTCTTTACTCCTCCATCTCCAACTGCGTAACTCCTAATTTTATATAAGGTTGTTTTTTGGTGTGTCTCATAATGAAACTTAAAAACCCGAATGTTGTTTCAAATTGAAACTTCAACTAAATTATGTTTATAGATTAATCAATAGATATAAACTATCAATCGCTTTTTTAAATTCAATTTCACATGAGTCATGACGTATGCAACAGTGGAAATACTAAGGTAGTGTCTCAGTTTGAAAATTAGTGCCTTTTGAGCCTGCTTTTATCAAGGCGTTAGGCTTTCTGAAGTTTCAAACTGAGACACTACCGATCCTAAGCCAGACTTAACGTATTTCTTCAATCGAAACATAAGGAAATAGTCATGACTGACAGTAAAAAATTGACCACCAACGCCGGATGTCCGGTCGCCCACAATCAGAACGTGATGACCGCCGGACCGCGCGGCCCACAACTGTTGCAGGATGTCTGGTATCTGGAAAAACTTGCCCACTTCGACCGCGAAGTCATCCCCGAACGACGGATGCACGCCAAAGGTTCCGGCGCCTATGGCACTTTTACGGTGACAAACGACATCACTCGATACACGCGGGCCAAAATCTTTTCCCAAGTCGGCAAGAAAACCGAGCTGTTCGCCCGCTTTACCACCGTGGCCGGCGAGCGCGGCGCGGCGGATGCCGAGCGCGACATTCGCGGTTTCGCGGTCAAGTTCTACACCGAGGAAGGCAACTGGGACATGGTCGGCAACAACACGCCGGTATTTTTCATGCGCGACCCGCTCAAATTCCCCGACCTGAACCACGCCGTCAAGCGCGACCCGCGCACCAACCTGCGCAGCCCCAAGAACAACTGGGATTTCTGGACCTCGCTGCCGGAAGCGTTTCACCAGGTCACCATCGTCATGTCGGATCGCGGCATTCCGGCGAACTACCGCCACATGCACGGCTTTGGTAGCCACACCTTCAGTTTCATCGACGCCAAGAATGAGCGCTACTGGGTGAAGTTTCATTTCAAGTCGCAACAGGGCATCAAAAATCTGACCGACGCAGAAGCCGAGGCTCTGATCGGCAAAGACCGCGAAAGCCACCAGCGCGACCTGTACGAGAGCATTGAAAAAGGCGATTTCCCGAAATGGACGCTCAAGGTGCAGATCATGCCGGAAGCGGACGCCGCGAAAGTGCCCTACCATCCCTTCGACTTGACCAAGGTTTGGCCCCACCAGGATTACCCGCTGATTGAAGTCGGCGTGATGGAGTTGAACCGCAACCCGGAAAACTTTTTTGCGGAAGTGGAGCAGTCGGCTTTCAACCCCGCCAACGTAGTGCCCGGCATCGGCTTTTCGCCCGACAAGATGTTGCAGGGCCGCCTGTTCTCCTACGGCGACGCGCAACGCTATCGGCTGGGCGTGAATCATCACCTGATTCCGGTTAACGCACCGCGCTGTCCGGTCCACAGTTATCACCGCGATGGCCAGATGCGGGTTGACGGCAACCATGGCAGCACGCTGGGCTACGAGCCGAATAGCTACGGCGAATGGGCCGAGCAACCGGATTTCGCTGAGCCGCCACTGGCCTTGGATGGCGCAGCCGACCATTGGAATTTCCGCGAGGATGATGTCGATTATTTCAGCCAGCCGCGCGCTTTGTTCCGTCTGATGAACGCGCCGCAGCAGCAGGCGCTGTTCGACAATACCGCCCGTGCGATGGGCGATGCGCCCGACTTCATCAAACAGCGTCATATCGACCACTGTACGAAATGTGATCCGGCCTATGGAGCCGGTGTGGCTAAAGCATTGGGAATGGCCAAGAGCTAGGTTTTCGCCTGAGCGAAATCCTGTCTAAGCTCGGTTGCGGCGAAGACGCCTTCACGTCGTCGTCGCAGCTGAGACGATCACCCGCTTACCGTTCTTCCAAGCCACGCACCGATTCATGCGCGTCGCGAGCAAGGGTAGTACCATTGGTACCTTTGACTTAGAGACCGACGGAGGCTTGAAGCGGGATGAAGGCGGCCGGTTTGACCCCCGAGCAAATGACCGCTGGCGAGCGCTGGGCGGCGTTCTGGCTGGCGGGCATCTTTTCGCTGCGGATGCTGGGTCTGTTCATGATCTTGCCGGTGTTCGCCCTGTACGCCGAACATCTGCGCGGCAACACGCCGGCGCTGGCGGGCTTGGCCATCGGTATCTACGGTTTTAGCCAAGCGCTGTTCCAAATCCCCTTCGGCTTCCTATCCGACCGCTATGGCCGCAAGCGGATGATTTATTTGGGCTTGCTGATCTTCGCCGCCGGCAGCGCAGTCGCAGCGCTGGCTGATTCCATCTGGGGCGTGATTCTCGGTCGCGCCTTGCAGGGGGGCGGGGCAGTGTCGGCGGCGGTGATGGCGCTGGCCGCCGACCTGACCCGCGAAGAACACCGGATTAAGGTGATGGCGACCATCGGTATCACCATCGGCCTGTCGTTTGCCGCCTCGATGATTCTGGGGCCGGTCCTGAACGGTTGGATTGGGGTGCCGGGCATTTTCTGGCTGACGGGTATGCTCGCCTTGCTCAGTATCGCGGTGGTGCGCTTTCGGGTGCCCAACCCCGTCACCAGCCGCATCCATCGTGATGTCGAGCCGGTGGCTTCGCAATTCGGTCGCGTGCTGTTCAACGCGCAGTTGTTACGGCTGAATTTCGGCATTTTCATCCTGCATCTGTTGCTGATGGCTACCTTTGTCGCAGTCCCCTTGGCTTTGCGCGACGCGGGCCTCTCCAGTGACCGACACTGGGAGATCTATCTGCCCGCTCTGCTATTGTCGATGGTGGTGATGGTTCCCTTTATCCTCTTGGCCGAACGTCGTCGCCAGTTGAAATCAGTTTTTCTCGGAGCGATCCTATTTTTGGCCTTTGCCCAAGTTGGCTTGTTAAGCCTGCACGATACGGTGCTGGAGATAGCGGTGTTGCTGATTATTTTCTTTTCCGCCTTCAATGTGTTGGAAGCCACCTTGCCGTCCCTGATCGCCAAGATGGCTCCGCCCGATGCCAAGGGAACGGCAATGGGCATCTACTCCAGCAGCCAGTTTCTTGGGGCGTTCGCCGGTGGCGCGTTGGGTGGCTTATTGCGCGGTGAATTCGGTTTGAAAGGCGTGTTTGTCTTTGGAGCTTGCGCAGCGCTGGCTTGGCTGTTGGTGGCCTGGACCATGGCGAATCCGCGACATCTCAGCAGCTATCTGTTGAACGTCGGTCGTCTTAATGAAGGTGAAGCTCACCAACTAACGCTCAGGCTCGGTGAAGTTCCTGGCGTAGCGGAAGCGGTTGTGGTTGCCGCCGAAGGGGTGGCATATCTTAAGGTAGACCGCCATGCCTTCGATGAGGCGGCGCTGTGTAAAGTCATGGCATGAAGAGCTTTGAGGACGAGCTGCGGCCTGCTGTAGAAATGCTCAACAACGAAAGTGAAAAGAACGACATCCGTCATTCAATCGCTTCAAACTATATGGTGCTATACTTGGCGGGAGTGACAGGGGGAGGCGTGTTTCCATCAAGCACGCTCATTGGGCAGGTGATCTAAGGCTTTGAGTAATCTATACTTAAACGTGGGGCTTCCTTATGAAAGCAATAACCCGGTTCTTTTCCACGTATCTTTTTTTCATTTTATTCGGGTTTATCCTCTCAGGATACTCACAGCGCAGTGTGGCTGATGATGGACTTTCTACAGTTCCAAATGTCGTTGGCTTATCTGAGGCAGCTGCTAGGGGGCTAATCACGGGAACTTGTGATATAGGCCGCGATGCTGACCCGGGACCCCCTGCAGTTGAAGCGATTACCCCAGCGTGTTTAAAAGTCGCTGTCACCTACGCTTACGATCCCAGCGTGGCCGCAGGCATGGTCATCAGTCAAGACCCGGCGGTCAATAGCAACGTTCCTTCTGATACCACAGTTAACATTGTGGTTTCTACCAGACTTACCGTTCCAAACGTAGTGGGCAATCCTGAGCAAACGGCTACGCTTAAAATCAATAACACCTGTGTACTTGGTAATTCTACTCTGTGTTTAAAAGTCGGTACTGTTACTCAAGAAACCAGCCAAAGCGCTGCGAAAGGTAATGTTATCCGCCAAGATCCAGCTTCTGGCTTTCCAACCGCTGCCGGTTCCGCAGTCAATCTTGTGGTCTCATCCGGGCCAGCACTCCTTAAAGTTCCAGATGTAGTCGGAAAGACCCGGCTTGATGCTGAAATCCTTATCAAGAATACATGTGTAATCGGCAACACTACACAGTGCTTACGAGTAGGGACAGTCGCTTTCCAGACTAGTGAAACTGTGCCCGCTGGTAGTGTGATCAGCCAGGATCCACCCGCTAGCGATGATCCCTCTGTAGGCCTTGGCACTGCTGTTAATCTAGTGATCTCTTCGGGGCGCACACCCATAACAGTTCCTAATGTTACTGGTCTGTCTTTAGCAGCCGCTACGAAATCCATTGAGGGCACTTGTAGTCCTGATCCTGCCATTTGCCTCAAGGTGGGCGCGGTCACTCTAGCCACTAGTTCCGCCGTCCCTGCTGGCAGCGTTATCGGCCAAAATCCAGCAGGGGGTTCCCAAGTTGCGCCAGGTACTACTGTTAACCTTGTTATTTCTTCTGGGGCCGAGGCACCAATCAACCCCCCTGTCGCAGAGGGCGATATTGAGGTTCCCAAGGTTAAAGGGTTTACCAAGAGTGTAGCCGCTACTCTCATTCATAACGCTGGATTGAGCGTCGGTGCGATCCGCGAGCAACACAGCGACACCATACCCACTGGAGCAGTGATTGATCAAAGTCCAGCGGCTGGGGCCAAGGTTGCCCCAGGCACTCCGGTTAGTTTAACGATCTCTCTAGGTAAGGCTGGGGTGGTTAAAATTCCTGATGTCCGCGGAATGCCAGAGGAATTGGCGATCACTACACTGCGCAATGTCGGTCTTGCCATTGACAACACCCTACATCAGCCTGACCCGACGGTTCCCACGGGGCAGGCCATCGGCACCGAACCAGCAGCCGGAATTGAAGTCAAGACCGGCAGCGCCGTCACTCTGATCATTTCCGATGGTTTCTCCCAGCCCCAGCAAGTGGAAGTGCCAGATGTGATTAACCACACGGTCGAGGAAGCCAAGGAAATCCTGTTCGCGGTGGGCTTGTTCCGGGTGGGTGCTGTTAGCCTGAGAGCCAGTAACACGATTCCCGCTGGCAAGGTATCCGGCATGAGTCCAGTCGCCGGGACGCCCGTGGCCTATGGCACGACGATCAATCTGTTTGTGTCTTCTGGTGCAACGCCACCAGTGCCCGCGCCGAATGTGGTCGGCCTCACCTTGGCTGAGGCCACGGCCAAGATTAATAGTGCTGGCTTGAAGCTGGGTTTTGTCTCCCGACAAACGAGCAATACCGTTGAGGAAGGGCGTGTTATCAGCCAGAACCCCCTAATGACCGCGCTGGTGCCCGTCGCGTGGGAGATCAATCTCGTGGTATCCCTAGGCCCGGTGCCTCAGGACCCGGGTGCCCGTCCCCAAACCCAAGCCCCAGATGTTGCAGGATTAGGTTTAGCAGCCGCTACCGCTAAGCTGGTTGAAGCAGGCTTGCGGGTTGGGCTGGTCTCCAACGAACGCAGCGCGGTAGTGCCTGCCGGTCAGGTACTGCGCCAAAATCCGCCATCAGCAGCTACAATACCCGTGAGTGGCAAGGTCAACCTGGTGATTTCTTTTGGGCCGCACGCTTACAGTTTGTTCAGCCAACCGGCCTACATCACCAATTATGTGGGTGGTACGGTGTCTATCCTGAACCAGGATATGAACCAGGTGGCCGACAACATCCCATCCAGCATCGATAATAGCAGTGCTGGCCCCAGCGGCATCGTGGTTTCGCCCGATGGAACTCGGCTGTATGTGGCGAACCGGCCCCGTTTCGGAAGAACCAACGGATCGGTGTCGGTGATCGACTTGACCGAGCGCAAGGTCATTGCGGTGCTCCCGGTCGGTTTGGCACCGCTGGGTATCGCTCTTAATCCAACGGGTGAACGGCTATTTGTCGCCAATGAAGGCAGTTTCAGCTTGTCGGTCATCGACACGGCCAGCAACCAGCCCTTCGTCGATCTGAATGTGCCAAATCTGCGGGCGAATCCGTATCCGCGTGGCGTGGCGACCCATCCGAATCCGCTACGGCCACTGGTCTACGTGAGCAACCGGACTGTGAACTCGTTTTCAGACGATAGCGCCAGTCCGTATGTGGATCAGTGTGATGCGTTGGTAGCGCGGCCTCCAGTCAATGTAAATCACGACCAGTGTGTCGGCTCGTTGTCGATCTTCGATGCTGATTTGAAAATGCAGGTCGGATCGGTTGCGGTTGGCTGGGCTCCAGAAGGGGTAGCGGTTCATCCCGATGGTGGTTTTGTCTATGTCGCTAACTCGGGAGATCGCACGGTTTCGGTGATCGAAACGGTATTTAATCAAGTGGTCGGCATCATCACTCTGGATGAATTCGGCGGCGCACCGCAGCCGCTGGTTCCACGCGGTGTCGCGGTCAGCCCGGATGGCAATCGATTGTATGTCACCGATGGAGCTGGTAACCGCTTATTTGTGATCGACACGACTGCAAATCATGCCGTGGTTGGCATTGTCCCAGTCGGCAAAAAGCCGTATGGAGTCTCCGTTAGCCCAGACAGTAAGCGGGTTTATGTCGCCAATACCGATGATAATACGGTGTCAGTCGTGGATGGTCGGAGCAATCAGGTTATCACCACTATTCCCGTCGGATTGGGGCCGTGGGCGTTTGGTCAGTTCATGGGGCCGCTGGCAACCGTGTCGCCGCCGGTTTTTAACCCAGCCTCTGGGGTTTATCAGGCCGGTCTTGCAGTAACGATCACGAGTCCGGTGGCGGGTGCCTCCATTCGTTATACGACGGATGGAAGTTTGCCAACCCCAACCTCTGGCACCTTGATAAGCAATGGCCAGCCGATTGTCTTGACTGGGCCAGTTAATCAAGTGATCTTCATTCGAGCTATCGCCTTTAAAGAAGGTTGGGCCGAATCGGGCGTGGCGGAAGCCAGTTATCTGCTAAGGCGGTAAACTCGTGTAGTATTGACTGGCTTTACTCTTGACTTTTCGGGCCGTCCTGAGGGACGGCCCTTTTTATTGCAGCTATCAGCTAACAGCACTCCTCAACAGGAGGGTTATAGCCAATCACAGACTTACCGATCATTCTTAATGAGGTCCTCCGGGGACTGATCCGGCTGGTATTCCCAGCGTTTTTGAGAGTAGCAAAGCCCCGTTCGATAGGGTTGAGATTAGGGGAGTAGGGGGAAGAAAGAGTAAATGCGCGCCTTGGGCGGTGCTCAGTTTGCGGGTTTTGGCGCTTTTGTGAAAGGCGGCATTGGCGAGGATGACGACAGGCTCAGCGGTGAGCAAAGGACAGAGGGGCTGATGCGCCAGATATTAAACAGGGTGGTATTGCAGGTGCCGTTAAAGGGCAGTGGGTATTCCATGCATGGTCCGATCCGTGCAGCGAGCAGCGACGTGCGTGGCTGTTTATGGCTTGAGACCCGGCCATGGACACGCGCCCTAGAGCCATCGGCAGAGTAGCAGTCGGTTCAAGGCCGCTTTTCTCCCACCAATGTGGCCCAGAAGTGGGTGCAAGAGCAGCTAAGTAGACAACCCTCAGTTATCCAGTATTTTCATGTAGTATTTTCAATATGTTACCCTCATATGGAATGATCGAACTTTTGGCAAAGTACTTATCACCACTATCGAACTCTTTTCTGCTTTAGCTGGTGCTGTTCTGCGGCATAAAAAAACCGGCGGGATTACCGCCGGTTTTTTATGGACGAGCTGTTTAAGACTATTAACTATCCTTCCTACCGCCAACTCACCTGTCGATAACAGGTGAGTTATTAGAGGATCATCGCCTGGACTACCCCTCCGGAGGTGCTGGTGGCTGCACCGTAATTTGCAGTGTCTGGCTACGGACATCAGGCCCCACCGTAGAGAAGTAAAAGTCCACACTGCCGTCTGCTGGCAAATCATCCACTTGCAGCACCAGATTTACAAAGCCGCCAGCGCTACTGGCTAGTGTTGTGGGAATCACTGAGGCAGCGGGCGTGTGCAAATTCGCAATTGCACGGGTCTCGGCGGCGGCAATTTTTGCGTCATCCAACGCTGCCGCCAAGGCCTTCTGCTTGGCGCATTTCTCTGGATCCTTGAACGAAGTTGGGTCTTCGGGATCTTTTAGATCACAAACCCCCGGATTGGCGGCAACGAAAGTATCGAAGGCTATCTGCGCCTTTGCCATGGCCTCTTCCGCTCGAATCGCCGCCGTTTCCGCTGGATCGTTGATCACAATCTCCACTCCGATAGGCACCCCTGGAACTCCAGTACGCCGCAACGCACCACCAGATAGGATACCCCCATCTAGCAATTGCAAGGTGACTGGCTGGCTCACAGGCTGGCCTGGGACAACCTCAAGAGTGGCTTTGACCAAAGGAGGCCAAGGGGTAGCTGTGATCGGATTATCAAGAAGAATCTGTTGGGCTAGGTTGCCCGGCGAAGTAATCGTAAGGATGCTGTCATCCGAGACACCCAGATACCAATGGGTCATCGCCGCACCGACCTTGCCGCCATTAGATTCAGCCGCCATCATAAACCGCCTCCCAACCTGGCTGGCTGGGTAGTTCATCACCGTATCGGCCGCACCGCTGGCATTGGTCATGACGACTACCTCATTTACGGCGTTTGCCACATTGCCCTTATGCGGCGGACATCCCACAGCGTACCAGACATTAGCCCCCACATTCTGACTGACCTGGTTAAACGGCGCATTAACGGTCAGCATATTGCCCTGCCGTCCCGTGATAATGCGGCTACCGACATGGTACTCAGGGCGGCCTTCCGCAGGTAAGGCATTGACGGTGCTATCGTTCGGATTAACCACTTCTGGATCTTGCAGCATCAATACACACAGCGGATTCGCCAAAGCGAGCGAGACGCCATTCGGCACTACGAACGGATTGAGGGTATCGCCCGGCACGCGCAGCGTTTTGCGATTAGGGGCGAAGAAGGCATAACCACCTTCCTGGGGATCTCCAGTGGTGCCAGTGATAGCGAACTGGCCATGTCCCTGGTCGGGATAGCGATTTTTCAGCATGTCCAATGGGGAGTCGATCAACCGGAACGTAATCGGCGTTCCCTCCGGTGGGGGGTTGCCAAAAGGATCGCTGGCGACCACCGAAACAACGCGGCTGTAAACGCCATTCCATACCGAATCGCAAGGAGTCGCTCCGCACACACCGCTCACTGCGACGAGATTATTCGCTCCCGCAAAGACGGCTCCAGCAAAAGGACCGGTGAAGGTCAGCGAGGTAATCTCGCCGGTGCCGATCGACACCATGGCGTAATTGGTGATGGCCATCTGAATGCCGTTATCGACATTGTTATCAGCGCGATCAGCCGTAGCTGAAATCACGACGGTTCCGGGCAGGTTACCGCTGTGTAATGCCAAGGTCGCGGCACCGCCAAAAAGACCAGAAACCACCGAGCTTCCCTGTTGTGGAGTGCCATCTGCCGCAATCGCGCTTAGCCATTCCCCACCATTTGGCCGATTCGGCAATAGCTCCACCCGCAGGGCGCTGCCTGCCCCTAGTTGCAGAGGTTGGCCAAAATCATCCTTCACAAAAATCTGGAAAATCTTGACTGTGTTCTGCGTTACCGCTGTCGTCCCTTGTGGATTATTCCGGATATAAACCGGTGCCGGATCCATCGTGAAATTCACGGATGACGGTCCAGGGGGATTATTTGGATTTCCCCCACCAGTCACATTCAGAGTGAGGCTGGCGCTAATGGTCTTTCCGGTATCAGGATCTTGCGCCGTGGCCGTCAGCACCACCGTTCCTGGTACATTACCCGCGATAAAGTGACCCGTTACAACCCCGTCTGTGTCTTCGAATGCCAAACGGCGATAGGCATTGGGTACGGCGATACCTGGAGGACATTGATTGTCAAGACAAGTCTCATGATCTGGGTCGCCATCCAAATAATATAAAGAGCCGCTCGCCAAGCCAGATACTACTGAAATGGTGACACCAGGCGCCGCAAATAGCTTGCCATCACGCTTTTTGACCAAGACCGTAACCGTATTGAGATATGGACCCACAAGTGCGCTGAGTGGGCCATAACCCATAATATTCAGCGGTAAGGTTGTCTTATCCGCAGTGATTGAAATCGATACAGTAGAATTGGCCCCAATAAAACCACCGCCCACACTGGCTCCACTCCAGCCAGCCAGCAGAGCAACCAATAAAAATAACTCAAAGTATCGTTTCAGCCCATTTAACCGCATTCGCATGACTTCACTCCCCATAATCTAGATGTTGCGCCTCACAGCTTCAGCGTTCGATTACCGCGCCGCTCTTTAGGATCTGTGGCGTCACAAAAATCAGCAATTCCCGCTTGATCGTATTATTACTGTTGCGCTGGAATAAATATCCCAGCAATGGCACATCGCCCAGCAGCGGCACCTTATCCTTGCTCTTGGTCTTATTCTGTTCGAACACGCCACCCAAAACGACTGTCTCACCGCTATTGACCAACACCTGAGTCGTGACCTCGCGTTTGTCAATCGATGGCACAAAGCCTCCAGTAGCTTGCGGCACATTAGCCCCGACATCATCCTTGGAAACCTTCAAATCCATGCGCACCCGGTCATCCGGCGTAATCTGCGGTGTCACCTCTAGCTTTAGCAAGGCCTCTTTAAAGGAGGTGGTCACCTTGCCATTCTCATCGATTTCTGAATAAGGGATCTCCCGACCTTGCTTGATCGTGGCTTTTTGTAAATCAGCCGTTACCACGCGCGGATTAGAGAGAATCTCACCCTTACCTTCAGTCTGCAGTGCAGACAGTTCAAGATCGACTAAATAATCAGCGCCAAGAATCGCCAGAGCCATCCTAGCTGGACTGCCACCACCACTGGGCGCGGCTGGAAATGGCACCCCAATCCGATCATTAATCGCTGGAACTGCCACCGGAAATGGCTGCCCGGTGTTGATCAAATTATTGACTGCGCTATCCACAATGGCGCCAGTACCTCCTAAGCTGCCGCTGATGGCTGATACCCCTTCAGCACCATTCTCTGCCACTCCGGTCACCCCAAACCGCACCCCAATATCACGCGCGAAGTCATCATTGGCAATGACTACCCGGGAGTCGATCATCACCTGCTTCGCTGGCTGATCCAGCTTCGCCACCAAATCACGCACCTCGGTGATTTTTTCCGGTATATCCTTGACAATTAAGCTATTAGTCCGCTCATCAGCCACCACATCACCGCGCGGCGACAGAACGCCCGCATCAATAACTGCACCGACTGCACCTGGTACGCCTGCCTGGGGAGCGGTGGGAATCCTCCGCTTCAGTAACTTCTCCAGATCAATCGCTTTGGCATAACTAACCTGCATAATCTCAGTGCGCAATGGAATCAGCTCATCCACCGTTTTACGCGCTTCCAAGTCCAGTTTCTCGCGCGCCGCTACTTCCTCGGTGGGTGCAATGAAGATTACATTGCCATTCTGACGCATGGCTAGACCCTTGGTGCGCAGGATGATATCCAACGCTTGATCCCAGGGCACGTTCTGCAAGCGCAAGGTCAAATTGCCCTTCACACTGTCGCTCACCACGATATTCATACCGGTGAAATCTGCCAGGATCTGCAAAATCGCCCGTACTTCAATATCCTGGAAATTCAAAGATAATAGATCACCCGTATATTTCTTTTTGGAAGGATCAAATTGCGCTTCCTTTTCTTCTTCCTCCTTGGACTTTTGCGGTGGGCGCACTTCGATCACATACAGATCGTTCGCTTGGTATGCCAGGTATTCAAACGGTGGATTGGGCCGGATGCTCAGGCGGGCTGTACCACTTCGATTCAGCGCCTCCACCGTCGAAACCGGCGTGGCGAAATCGGTCACATCTAGACGCCGCTCTTGGCCACGCCCTAATGCCGCGCCCTGGAAATCAGCGATAATGATATTCCCCTCTTGGCGCACATCCGCTGCGATATTAGGGTTGGAGAGTTTGACCGTAATCACGCCTTGTCCACCTGGCCCCCGCTTGAAGTCGACATTGCCGACACTGCGTGGCGTTGTTATTGGTCGATCCACTTCAACGCGCTGGGAGCTGGCCGCAGCGGCCTTGACCGCCGCTGTCGTTGTCGGGGCAGGGGTCCGCGCCGGCGGTGCGCCAGCGTTTTCCAGCGTTAGCAGGACGATGTCGCCCTGCACCTGCACCTTATATGGCGCCAGTCGCGCCAGATTCAGCGAAGCCCGGGTACGGTCTGCTCCCTCCAACACGCTGATCTTGTCAGCGATGCCGACATTAATGGATTGTTGCCGCTTGCTCAGACCATTGCGGGTATTGAGAAAATCCAACACGATACGTGCTGGTTCGTTAATGGTGAAACTGCTCGGCGGTTCCTTGGGCGGTGCGGATAACCGAAAGCGTAACTGTAGACGGTTTCCAGCCAGCGGGCTAATGTCCACTCCCTGTAAAACTATGGCATTGGCATCGACCTCACCCGCCGCTAGCACAGCAGCATTCCATAGTCCACCCAACACGGCTCCCCACAGCAGACCCAGCACCGCCACCCATGGCGGCAACCGCTTTCCAGCCAGTTGACGGTCGGTTTGGCCTTCGCTTGTGGATCTGTTCGTCATGATACGTCCCCCTCAATCATTGGGTAAGCGACAGGAAGGCTTCACGTTCCTGCCAGCGTCCGGGCCCTTCCGGAACGATTTCCTTCAACTCGACCCGCTGTTCCGTAATACCGATAATCTTGCCGTGGTTGGTGCCGAGATAATTATTCTTTTGCACCCGGTGCACGACATTATCGGGAGCGAGAACCAATGCCCATAAGTCGCCCCCCCCACTGCCCATGCGAAAGGTGCCCATCATCTTGAGCGAACCCAACGAATACTTCTCTAGCTCTTCCCGGATTCGGTTAGGATCAGGGCGTGGACCCGAGTAGTTGGGGCTTTGCGCTACCAGTTCCTGCGGCAGCTCCAGCTCTTCCTCCTGGGCAAACGGAGCCAGGATGAACGGATCCTTGATCCCCTGCGCGGTATAGGCAAACGGTAAATAAAGTTTGATTTCTGGTGGTGGATCCAGCTTCTTGATCGGGGTCGTCTTCTGCGCGTTAGCTACAAACTGCTGCACTTCACCTACATCCGGCTCGGCGCAGCCTACCAGAGCCGCCAGCGTCACAGCCAACCATCCGGTTCTGCGCACCGATCCCACCTTTTGACAGCCTCTGTTCATTTTTTAGCGGTCCCCGCCTTCGGCTGCTGTTGCTGAGCACCCGGTGACCCCGAAGGCGCACCGGAATCTTCCATATAACGATAGGTCTGCAACGTTGCCTGAATAGAAAGTGGTTCGTTAGTGAGCTTGATCGGCTTTGCGCCCTTTTGCTTCAAGCTCTTATCAGCTGCGCTTACCAGCGTGGCGCTCTCTAGGGTAACGATGCGTGACAACGCCGCTACACCGCTCACAAACGCGCCAAACTGGTGATAGTTCCCCGTGGCCTTGATGGTGATCGGTTTGGCGGCATAAAAATCCTTCGGCTGTTCGGCTTCGGGCTTGAACAGCTCAAAATCTAAACCGTTCTTCTTACCAGTATTGGAGACATCCTCCAGTAAGTCTGGCATCTCAGTGCCTGTCGGCAATTGCCGCAGCAAGGTCTCCAAATCGGCTTCCATCTGCTTAAGCTGGACCCGAAAGGCTTCCAGATTGGCGGTCACGCGCCACTTTTCGACAAATTCCTGGCGTAAGGTGGCCTCTTCACGCGTCACCTGATCCAGCTCCGCAAGCTGATCTCTCGTAAGAAAATAATATCCAGCGCCTAATACAGCGGCGACAATAAGGATAATCAGCACAATCTTGGCGACTATCGGCCACTCCCCCGCCTCCCGCAGATCGAAGTCGCTGAGGTTTATCTCCGATAAATTCATATTCTGCTCCCCCCGCCGGATTGCCTATCTGCCATCCCCAACTTAAGTCCTCCGCTTGCGGGTTTGGGGGGGGATGGGGGAGGAGCATTCGCGCCCGATTGCCCACCTTCCGCTCCCAGCTTCAACGGCACCACCAATTCGAAGACCCGAGCTTGGACACTGTTCACCGCGCGGGTTTCAATCACTTGGAGGACTGGTTCGCCAAACAGATCGGCGGCGTTTCTAAGATCACGCATGAATTCGGAAATAATATTGTCGGAGCGGGCCACGCCGTTCAGCGTCACCTGATTGTTGGACGTCTTGAATCCAGTTAGATAGATATCCTGGGGCACCAGTCGCACCAACTCATCTAGCATCCGCACCATGCCAGGGCGTACCGTTTGCAGTTTTTGAATCACATTAAGACGGTCGACTAAACGAGATTTGGTCTTTTGCAGCTCCTGCATCTCTTCAGCCGCTTTTTTCAGACGGGCGATTTCACCGCGCAAATAATTGTTGCGCTCCTGTTGATATTCAATGCGGCGCGCAATCTCCGTATAGGCCAGGAATAAAAGACCGGCTCCAAACAACGCCGCCGCCAGCAGCATCCCGTTCAGCTCACGCTGCCGCCGCGCGCGGCGCGCTTCGCGCCAAGGCAGTAAATTAATGCGCGTCATGTCAGTCGAAGCTCCTTAGGGCCAACCCGCAGGCAATCATGAGCAGGGGCGCTTCCCGCAATAGGGCGTTGGTGTTCACTCGCGCGGCACTTCCCATGTTTTTGAAGGGGTTAGCCACCACCGTGGTGATGCCCAACACATCCGCCACCACCCGATCTAATCCCAGGATTGCTGCACCGCCACCACACAAGACAATTGTATCCACATTATAGCGACCAGAGACATACTGATCGGAGGAAAAAAAGAACTGTAGGCCGTGACCGATTTGCTCGGCCAGCATCTGCTTAAACGGTTCTAAGATCGCCTCGGGATAATCCTCACTTACCGAGCCAGAGCGCTTCGCCTGCTCGGCTTGTTCACGCGGCAACCCATAGGTTTCGGCGATGCGAGTCGTCAGTTGATCGCAGCCAAAGCGTTGTTCGCGCGCGAAAATCACGCGATCCCGCTGCAAGATATAAAGATTGGTCAACGAGGCACCAATATCAACGAGGGCGGTTAAACCCTCCCGCTCCTTGGCCAAGTTCACGGTTCCCTCGCCGCCGCTTTTAGGTAGGCTATCCAGCAGCAAGTGGAAGGCATTCTCTATGGCATAGGCTTCGACATCCACAATCGTCGGTGTTAAGCCCGCGATTTTGAGAGTAGCTTCCCGGGTATCCACGTTTTCCTTGCGGGTGGCGACCAACATCACATCCTGCATATCGCTGCTGGCTGGCGATAATCCCTTGATCTCAAAATCCAGATACACCTCTTCAATGGGATAGGGAATATATTGCGCCGCTTCAATCGCGATATTGGTTTCAATATCGCTTTCCTTGAAATCCGCTGGCAGGGGAACGGTGCGGGTGATGACGCTGGAAGTCGGCGCGGCGACTGCGGCATGGCGCGACCGCGCCCCAGCCTTACGGAAGGCGCGCTTGATCGCTTCCGCCACTCCATCGGTATCAATGGGATTGCGGTCTTCTACCATCCCCTCGCTCAATGGCTCAATGGCGAAACCTTCCACCCGAAACCGTGGGCCGGAACGGCTCAGCTCGATCAGCTTGACGGCCGATGGGCCGATATCAATGCCCAGAATGGGTTCTTTACGCTTGAACAAAGCCAAGTTACGCTCCCTCCCTATCATTCGGCGCAAGCACCTCGAAAGTCCGCGCTCGCTCTATATGGTTAAATATAGCTGGCAAAGCAGCTTTTCCAAAGCATCGAGAGACAGGATCGCTCAATGCTGCGACATTCATCGACTGCGACCCCCTACCCGGAGCTTACTATGCCCCGCCGCCCCCGCGACGACCAGCACCTAAAAATCCTGCTTGCTCAAGAATGTGCTCGGATTTTGATGGAAGAAAGCGCCCAAGATTTTCGCACCGCCAAACGTAAAGCCGCACTGCGCCTGGGTGTGGACGACCGCGCTGCCTTGCCAGATAACTCGGAAATCGAATTGGCCCTCGTAGAGCGCCAACGGCTGTTCCATGCTAAGAGCCAGGCCGAGTGTTTGCGCAGCTTGCGAGAAACCGCACTGGACGCTATGCGGTTCCTGGCGCGCTTTCGCCCACGATTGGTCGGTCCAGTGTTGAGCGGGGTGGCCAATCCGAACACTGGGATTCAGCTTCATTTGTTCGTTGATGCTCCCGAGGAAATCGCTCTGTTTTTGCTGGATCAGCATATTCCCTTTGAGGCGAAGGAAAACCGTCTAAAAATGGCTAATGGCGAACCGGTTTGCCTACCGGCCTTTCGCTTGCGCATGGGCCAAACCCGTATTGATCTCACGGTTTTCACACCACTCGCTGAGCGAGAAGCGCCTCTCAGCTCCATCCATGGTCGCCCCATGCGACGGGCCAGACTCGCTGAGGTTGAGGCCCTGTTGAGCGGATCCCCACCGTGAGCGTTGCTAGCCCTTTCACAGTTGTCTCTCCCTATCGCTTAGACCGCTTTGCCGGGATGATCGGGATAGCTTTCCACAAAGCGCTTGAGCACCAGCTTCAACCCTAAAGCTTTATCTTCATGGCCGCGCCGACGCTCTTCCTCAATATCATCCAATATAATTCTTTTAATCATTGGAACGCCTTCCGCCGTGTGGACCAGATAACTGCCGAGTTCTAAAGCCGCCATTTCCGGCAAATGCTCGTGCCGGGCGATAGCCTCGATTTCTTCCTCCGTCAGATCACTCAACTCCACACAGTCTTGATAGGACAGCATAACAAGTTCCCCCAGGTTGTGGATGA
>JBATSQ010000150.1:0-2648 GCA_049293375.1 Candidatus Contendibacter sp. | reverse complement strand
CCACGCGATTGCGGCCCCAGTTCGAGTAGACGTCGCGCCAGAATGCAACCTGCGGTTGCAAGCCTGGCGGTGCCGGGAATAGAGCATCGCCGCTGGTAGTGGATGACGGCTTGACCGGCGCTACGGGTTGGCTGGCGCAGGCGGCTAGCAGCAGCAGGGTCAACGCCATCAAGAATCCGCGTGGTTGTAGATGCATCGATGCTTACCTCCTTCAAAGTACCTAGGAATCAAATCGTAAAGCGAATCAGTGCGCAAAGGCGAACGGCAACCTGACCCCACTTATGGCGGCAGGAGGCCAGAGAAATTTAGGTTCCAGCCACCATCAGCGCCCGGCGCTCCCAAAAGCTGCAATGCCTGGCGTAATGCCTGTGGGGTGGCGTCACGCGCTTTGATCTGTCCGGTGATTTGGTAGCGGCCATCTGGTGCCAGTTTCAGGACCCCTTCCAGCGCGAGTGGCCCTCCTTGATCCTTGAACGCGCCTTGGATGCCCTCTGGCTGGGTGGGCGTCAATTGCAGGCTCAAAGCGCCCAAATGCAACGGCTGGCCCAGCGTGATACGTGCATCTCGCAAGGTGATGACGCCACGGGCGCTGCGCGGCCGTCCCGCCGCGTTGCACACCATTTCCTCAAGCGCAAACTCCACTAGGCCTTGCAACGGTGGATTGGGATAGCCAGCCAGCGCGCCCAATTGAGCCAGCGGTAGCTGACCGCGCACCGCGCGCCAGCGTATGTGGCGGCTTGCATTCACCGCAATCTGCCCGTTGAGCGCCACAGCGGGATCGATTGTCTGCCAGTGGAACTCAAGCCATCCGCTCAGTAGCGCCAGCACTTGCCAGCGCCAATCCAGTTGCGCCACGCGAACACCGCGCCAGCGCACCTCCCGCGCCGAACCTTCGGTCACTGTGCCTATTGCGTCCTGAACGCTGAAGCCCTGCGCTTGTGTGGCGAGCCGGTCGGTCAGCAGGGTGGCGGGAGCGCGTAGCGCTAGGAACAGCCCAAAAGCCAGCAATCCCAACAGCGCATAACCAAGCAGGCGTTTCATGGGGGAGCGCCTTGCACGATAAGACGCGCATTCACCAGACCCGCTGCTGCGCCGCGTTCCACGCTGAGTGTGGTGATGACGATGCGGTGATCGCGTTCCAGCGCGCCCAGCCAGGGCGCGAGCGCATCAAACCCAACGCCATCAAATTGGACACCGAGACGGTCGTCGCCTTGCGGCGTGACGCGCTTGAGCGCGGCACCCAGGCCTGCCGCACGGGCGGTCTGATCGACCAGAGTCAGCAGGGAACGGCCATCCGGTGGCGCTGAAGTGGTCTTTGCTTTTCCTAGTTGCCGGATCTCCTCCGCCATGCGGCGCATGGCTTCCAGCTCGGCGCGCTGTGCAGCGACGCTTTCACGCAAGCGGCGATGGTTGGCCTGCATGGGCTGCCAAAGTAGGGCGTAGATCAGCAACGCCAGGGAAAGCAGCGCGCCGCCAGTTACCAGCAGGCGTTCACGGGCATTCAGGCTTTCCCACCAGGGCTTCACGACGGGGTCCTTTGCAGGGTGATCTTGCTTTCAACCTGGCCCTCACGCTGGGTAGCGCGCATGTCTACGCGCAATCGGGTCCGTTGCTTTAGTTTTTGCTGCAATTGATCCAGCGTCGCCGGACTGCCGCCCGCTAGATTTAATTCCAGTTGGCCGTCGCGATAACTGAAACTGCGCAAGCTGATGTCCTTGAAATCGGCGAGCGGCTGGCTTCCTTGATAAAGCAATTCCAAGAATGGGCTGCCTCTGGGCGCGCTAGGGCGCAGTTCGCGCCAGCGGGTTTCAAGCTGCACGCGGGGATTGACGATCCGGGTCGCGCCGGGTACCGCGTCTTTGTAGACCTGCTCCATGGTAGTGCGTAGCGTGGCTTGTGCGCGGCGCAGGCTCCAGTTTTCCTGCGCCAGGACAAACCCCTGTACCAAAAGCCACGCGCCCGCTAGAGCAGCCGCAGCGCGCCAGGGTCGTAGCCATGGCCCCCATTGCGCTTGGGGTCCATAAGGGCCTTGCAGCAGATTGATGGGCGCGGTGGGTAGCCCAGCGCTGGCGAACACCCGCAGCGCTTCCAGCGCGCTGTCTTCGATGTGCGGCTCTAAACCGATGATAGCGGGTGGTGGGCCGCCCCAGACGCGCAGGCGTTGTGGCATGGCATCGCCAGCCCCAGCAATCGCTTGTTGCAACAGCAGATCTAAGGTATTGGGTTCGATGGCGAAGCCTTCCCAGCGGCCTGTGCGCACCACGGCCCGCTGGCTCTCCAATACAATGCTCCAATCGCCAGGCTGCCAGGGCAGCAGCAAGGGTTCCGGGACGACAGCGTTCGGGGTGAATCCGGCCTGCGCGCAGGCATCCAACCAACCGCGCAGCAGGTCGCGGTGAATGACCGCCACCGGTAGGCTGTTGCCATCCGGCGCGGCGGCTGGCGCGAAGTGTAAGGCTTCAAGGTCGTCGGCGACCTGATCTTCCAGGGCATACGGCACGGCGCGCGCCCAGGTGGATCGCTTGCGGCTGGGCAGCGGTAGCCGGTGCAGGGTTAGCGCCTCGCCGGGCGCGACGAGCCACAGTCGCGCTTCCCCGGCCAGGCCGGCGAGGGCAGTCAGCGCACCGCGCTGCGGCGCACCGTTGGCG
>JBATSQ010000149.1:0-20593 GCA_049293375.1 Candidatus Contendibacter sp. | reverse complement strand
GCGCAGTGGCCTAGCGGCTGTGTACGATGCGGAGCAGAGTACCGCCGCGACGGCCACGAAGCAACGTCGGCTTGAACGAATTGTTAGCTTTCATCTCCTGTCGTGTGAATACTGTCGTAGATCTCTTTGACAGTTTTACCGTTGAACGTCCAATAAGGAGATGGTTGCAGCGCATAGTCATCAGCGAGTCCAAGAACCTTCCTAGTTGCGTGAGTTAAGGAACACTCCATTTCGTTAAACGATACTTGCTTTGAACTTATGACAGTCGCCTGTGCGCCGTTTTCCGTTGAAATTAATATTGAGCCAATCGGAATCCCTATTTCCAAAAAGTCCATACGCGGACGACGGGCAATTTTAACTTGCTCTGCTGCTTGAAGATCAGCTTTAGTAGCGCCTGATTCAATCGCTTGTTCAACTTGTTCAGTCACTTCTTCAACGTGAAGTAATTTTAGGATAGATATAACTCGCTCAGGCTCTATCTTAAAAAACTCACGAGTTGGATTGATTCGATGCATTCCAAAGGCATCGTGAATTGCCTTTTCGACCTTGTAGGCATCTGGAACGCGGCAAGCAAACGCGCAATCAAAAGGTACAGGTACACCCGTACTAAATAATTGGCGCATACGAATATCAACCTCGCCTTGCGTTGTTGAGCCAATTTTCACCAAGCCTGGCATTGCAGGATTGGTTAGCACATAGACGATTTGGAGTGGCGATATGTTCATTGATGGTGGCGAGATGTTGATTGATGAAAGCTAACGGGGTGGCGGATAAGCCGCGAGAGGCGGTAAAGCCGTAGGCTTTTCCGCCCGAAGTCGGCTTGATCCGCGTGGTTCGGCGCTTCGCGCCGCGCAAGCAGCGGATCGTATCCGCCGCCCCGTTGTCGCGGGCGCGAAGCGTCCGCGACAATAAGCCATTATATAGTTCTGTATAACTTCCTCATGCTGGATTTATACAGCAACGCCTCACAATTCTTGCACCGTCACGCCGGGCGTACCGGAGGCCAGCATTCCAATGCTCGCCGCTTCGGCAAAACCCGCCCCGTGAAAGCTTTCCAAGACCGCCCCGACCGTTTCCGGCGCACAGGCCACCAGCAGGCCGCCGCTGGTCTGCGGATCGCACAGCAAGCGCCAGGCCCAGTCCGGTAAGTTGGGATCAAGCTGAACCTCATGCCCGTAGCTGGCCCAATTGCGCTCTATGGCGCCGGGGCCGATGCCCTGCGGGGCCAACTGAAGCGCGGTCGGCAGGATGGGCAGAGCGGAAAACTGGACTGAGGCCGCCAGCCCCGAACCCCGGCAGATTTCCAGCAAATGCCCCAGCAGCCCAAAGCCGGTGACATCGGTCATCGCATGGACGCCGTTCAGCGCGCCAAGGGCCTGACCCACCTGATTCAATTGCGTCGTCACCGCCAGCATCTCCGCATAGCCCGCCGCATCCAACAACCCTTTCTTGAGCGCGGCGCTGAGCACGCCCACCCCCAACGGCTTGCCGAGGATCAGCACATCGCCGGGCCGGGCGGTATCGTTGCGTTTGAGCTGCGCGGGTGCGACCAGCCCCATCACCGCCAGACCATAAATCGGCTCCGGCGAATCGATGGAATGACCACCGGCCAGCGCGATGCCCGCAGTACGGCAGACATCGGCCCCGCCCTCCATGATGCGACGGATCACCTCCAGCGGCAGGGTATTGATCGGCATCCCCAAAATGGCCAATGCCAGGACTGGCGTCGCGCCCATCGCGTACACATCGGAAATCGCGTTGGTGGCGGCGATCCGGCCAAAATCACGGGGATCGTCCACAATCGGCATAAAAAAATCGGTGGTGGCGACCAGCGCCTGCTGGTCATTCAGGCGGAATACGGCGGCATCGTCGGCGGTGGCGCTACCGACCAGCAGATTGGGATGAGGGAAGCCGCCGGAAACCCCGGCCAGCGCCTCGCGCAACACCGCCGGGGCGATTTTGCAGCCACAGCCGCCGCCGTGGGTCAGCGTGGTGAGGCGAATCAAGGACGGATCGGCAACAGCGGACACTGCTGAAGTGAGTATGGCGGTCGTCTCGTGGTGAAAGTGGTTCGATCAAAGTCATGCGCCAGACTGGCGACCGACTTGACCACTCGCCTGCGAGGCCAGCAGCCAGTCCATAGGTTAAGCAACGATTACTGTGGAGAAAGCCAAAAAATGGCGGAAGGACGTGGGAGTCGAACCCACCAAGGACCGCCTGACGGCCCCCACCGGATTTGAAGTCCGGCCGCCTCACCGGATGACGCCGCCCTTCCGTAAACACTGCTTCATGCCTTCGAGTCGTTCAGACCGAGCAGGGTATCGCGGAAGATGCGATGCTCGTCGCCGATCCGATGAGAGTAGCCAAGCCGGTCGAAGAATTCCAGGATGTGGATGGCGACCTTACGCCCACCGCCGATTCGATCCCGAAAACTGGCGGCGCGGGCCGCACCTTCTTGCTCAGCCAGGGCAAAGGCCAGCGCCGATAATTCAGCCACCGCCTCACGGGTAAAGAAATGATCCTGGGCGACTTGAAACACCTCGCCCATGCCCGCCAGTTGTTTCAGCAAGCGCCGCACGGCGGCTTCTTCCCAGCCGAGCCGCTGCGCCAGATCGCGCACTCGCGGCGGATTGAAGGGGACAGCCCGCAGCAACGGCGCGAGGTCGGCTTGCCAGCGCGCCTGGTCATCGGGCGCCAGCCGCACCTGATGTTCCGGCAAATGCACCCACGGGCCAGTGCGCACCACCTGCCCCTGAGCGGTGAGTTCATCGAGCAGGGCGGCAAAGATCGGCCGATTCAGCGTCGGGGCGGCGATGCGGCGCAAGCGCTCACGATCCGGCCCCAGCCGACCGGGAAACTGGCTATGTTCGGCGGCCAGCGCCGCCAGCAGGCGCGTACGCCATAACTGCCAGTGGGTACGGCTGAACAGCATGATCCCGTTGGCCCCGGATACGGCCACCGTGTCCGGCAGCGTGGTCAAGGCGGCCAGCGCTGCCGGTTGCAGATTCCAGTGCCGACCCAGCAGGCCGAGATCGATACCGGCTTCGCTGACTGCCAGCGCCGCCTGCATCGCTTCCAGCGGCTCGGTCTGGCAAAACGCCCGCAGCAACGCCAGACGCTGCGGTTTGCGTCGTCCCCGTGTCGGCGGGGCCACATCCAGCACCCGGCCACCGCCCAGGGTGCGCTGGGCTGATTGATCGCGCACGATCAGACGGTCGCCGTACAAAGCCGCCAATGGCTGATCGAGCACCAGTTGCGCCAGCCCCATTTCTCCCGGCGCGATGGCATCGCCAGCCAGCACCGCTAACCGACCGGTGAGATCGGTCGCCCCCAGATGGACATGCACCGGCAGCCAATGCCGCAGCGCTTGCGCCTCGGTGGCGAGTACCCGCAACTCCACATCCAGACGCGCCGTTGGAAAATGCAGCGCCGGATCAATCACCCAATCACCGCGATGAATCGCTTGCCGCTCCACTTCCGGCCCGGTGAGATTGAGCGCACAGCGTTGACCGGCCACTCCGCGTTCCACCGGCTGATTCTGGGCGTGGATGGCGCGTACCCGCACCTCCCGGCCTGAAGGCGACAGCAGCAGCCGGTCGCCGGTCTGGACTGCGCCGCTGTGCGCGGTGCCCGTCACCACGGTGCCGATGCCGGTCAGAGTAAAACAGCGATCCACCGCCAGCCGAAACCCGCCACCATTAGCGGGTGGCGACTGGTCTTGGGCGGCTTGTTCCAGATAGCGACGCAGCTCGCCGATACCAGCGCCGGTCAGCGCACAAACCGGAAATAAGGGACTGTCGGCCAGCGCGGTGGGAGCCAGCAGTTGGCGGATTTCGGCGCTGACCTGCGCAATACGCTCCGGCGCCACCCGGTCAATTTTGGTCAGCGCCACCGCGCCGTGGCGGAGACCCAGCAAATCGAGCACCTGAAGATGTTCGCGGGTTTGCGGCATCGGGCCGTCATCCGCTGCCACCACCAGCAACACGAAATCGATGCCGGTCGCGCCCGCGATCATGGTATGCACCAGCCGCTCGTGGCCGGGCACATCGACAAAGCCGAGCGTCTCGCCACCGGCTAGCGGCTGATAGGCGTAACCAAGGTCGATGGTGATGCCGCGCGCTTTTTCTTCCGGCAGCCGGTCGGTCTCGACGCCGGTCAACGCCCGCACCAGCGCGGTTTTGCCGTGATCGATATGGCCAGCGGTGCCGATAATCATGGCGGGGCCTCTGATTCAACAGGCACTTTGACGGACGGGCTGATGTTCAGCCTGGCCGCCCGTCTGGCAAAACAAGAGCTGGGGCGATTCAACCAAAATGCGCCGGGCAACCGGTCGTTGTTTCGCGGCTTCCGGGTCGTTCGGGTCATCCACGTAAAACCGGGCCAGAATGTTGGTGTCAAGGCCGATCATTCAACGCATCCTGCATGGCCTGGGCCACATCAAAGTCAGATAGACGCCTTTGCCCAGGCCGCTGGCAAACCAGCATACCGTAACCCTCCTCGGGGCGACTCGGACGAATGCGCCGCTTGAGTTCGATGCGCATGGCGTTGCCATCCAGGATAAAATCGAGCTGACAGCCGGGAGTGATCCCGAGTTGGCGGCGAATTTCAGCCGGAATAACCACTTGCCCTTTATCGGAAACCGTGACGGTTTTCATGGCAGCCTCTTCTCTTACCCAGTAAGAAAATTTTACTACACTCCATTCGGAGCGACTGGCCCTGAGAGGCGAAAATCCACCACTGCGCAGCGTTCTATCGCGGTCGCTATGTCACGGCGTGGAGGGTTGACTCTCAAACAGGGCCACGAACGCCGCCTCGTCATCCAGACAGCGCAGATCAAGCCACAGCGTACCGTCCGTGATCCGGCCGATCACCGGAATCGGTAGTTGCCGTAAAGCCGTTTCCAGCGCCCGCAAGCCGCTGCTTTTTTTCCGCAGCGGGGTGATGGCCAGCGCATAGCTCGGCAGGCGATCCACCGGTAGCGAGCCGCTGCCGATCTGGCTCAGCGTCGGTTCGATGCCGACCTCCACCGGCCAGCCAGCGAGGGCGGCTTGCAACACCGGCAACAGCCGCTCGGCCTGGGCGGCGATGTCGGCAGCGGGCCGGGTCAGCAGCCGCAAGGTCGTCAACCGCTCCGGCAGGCGGTCGGGATCGCGGTACAGTCGTAGCACCGCTTCCAGCGCCGCCAGCGTCAGCTTGCCAAGCCGCAAGGCGCGCTTGAGCGGATTTTTCTTCAGCTTTTCAATCAGATCACGCCGCCCGACCAGCAATCCGGCTTGCGGCCCGCCCAATAGCTTATCGCCGCTGAACGACACCAAATCCGCGCCGTGGGCCAGCGTTGCCCGTGCGGTCGGTTCGTGGGGTAAACCCCAGCGGCTTTGATCGAGCAAGGCCCCACTGCCCAAATCCACCACCAACGGCAAGCCGTGGGCGTGGGCGAGTTGCGCCAGTTCGGTTTCCGGCACGCAGGCGGTAAACCCGCTGATCGCGTAATTGCTGGCGTGAACCTGCATCAGCAGCGCGGTGCGTGGGTTGATAGCGTTCTCGAAATCGCGCAAGTGGGTGCGGTTGGTGGTGCCAACTTCGCGCAGCTTCGCACCCGCGCGCGCCATGATGTCGGGAATGCGAAAAGCCCCGCCGATCTCGATCAACTCGCCACGCGAGACGATCACGTCCTTACGCAGCGCCAGCGTATTGAGTAGCAGAAACACCGCCGCCGCGTTGTTGTTGACCACGGTAGCCGCTTCCGCGCCGGTCAGTTCCCGCAACCAACCTTCGACGATCTCATCACGGTCGCCTCGCCCGCCGGAATCCAGATCGTATTCCAGAGCGCAGGGAAAACGGGCTGCCATGACGACCGCTTCCACCGCTGCGTCCGGCAACGGCGCCCGCCCCAGATTGGTGTGCAGCACCGTACCGGTCAGGTTGAACACCCGCTTGAGCCGCGCAGCGTGCGCACGGGCCAGCCGCTCGGCCAATTGAGCGGACAGCGCCGATTCGGTGAAGGGTGGCGTGGTCAATCCATCCTGGCGGGCTTGCTGCCGCAGTTCCGCCAGTAATTCACGCGCCGCCGCCAGTACCGCCGTTCGGCCATGTTCAGTAAGCAGCGGAGTGACCGTCGGCCACTTTAACAGGCGGTCAATCGAGGGGAGATGACAGGAGGGCAGTGCAGTCGTCATTGACAAGGGTCGAGCTAGGGTAAAGTCCGCGCTATCGATAGGCCGAATCATGAGCGGGGTGCAATGACAGCAACCGCAACCATCCATCCTCGGCACGATAGGCGACAGCGCGGAAGCCCTGGCTGATGCAAAAACTGTACAAGCGTTGCCCGTCCGGCCCGGTTCGGGAATGGATCAATTCCCACTTTAACCCCGCATCGCGGTAAATTTGTGGCCAGCCGAGACTCGCCAGTTTTCGCAGCGTAGCCAACAGATTACTCTGTTGGTTCTTCTCCAGGGCAAAAAGCTGGCGTTGGAAAACTGGGTTATTTAGATCGAGCCGAACCGTATCCGCGCCCTGCGCTGATGGACTCATGGCAACTGCTGGGTCAGGGTGTCCAGATCGCTTGCCATTGCCGGATGCGTCTCGGCCCAGGAGATCGCCTCATCGAGATCGTCTTTCACGGTGGGCGAATGTAACCATCGTTCGTTATCGGGGATGAACTCGCCCAGCTTCACCAGCCAGACGCCCGGCTCCAGTTCATCCACCAACACATGCCGACCGGCATACGCCTTCCCCAGGGCGATTTGCCCGCTTTGGCCCACCGTTTTGACGACCGCACGCATCGGAGCTTACTCCAAAACCCACTAAATAATGCAGCATGATAGCATGAGATCAACCCGGCTGATATCCAAATTGGAACACTTCGGAGTTTTACGCCTGGCGTCGAACAGGCTGAGTGGATAGCCTGATGCTTACTCGCCTTGCAACAGCAAGTAATTAACCCCGCTCCGGGCAAATTTCTCTTCACCCATTAAAAGATCGAGAGCCAGGCTGGCTAAATCGTCGGCCAGCGGCTCCATATCGAGTTGCTGATCGCGGCGGCAAATTTTCAAGTAACTGCCGCATTCGGGACAGGCTTCGGCCTGAATGGGTTGTTGACTGGTTTCGACGGCAAAATAGACGATGCCTTTGTCGTTATTGCACTGCGTGCATTGTGCCCTGACTGCGTGCCACTCCGAGCTGCATAAGGCGCAATGCAGATAGCGCAAGCCGCTGTCAGCGTCGCCCGCGCCACCGACCACGCTGGCGACGGGTGGGGTGCCGCACACCGGGCACAGTGCCGGGGTTGACGCGGGTGCAATCCACGCCGAATCCAGAGCAGTGGCCAGTTGCGTCCAGCACACCTGCAGCGCTGCGCCCATCAGCGGGGCGCAGGCTAAATCCAGCGTGGCCCGATCTTCCGCCAGTAAGGCGTCCGCCTGCGCTTCCAGCCACTCGACCGGCGCGGTGCGCAAGCGCGCCAAGGCCGCACGGGCAGGCGCAGGGGCTATGGCGTCGAGTGCAACGGCCAGTTGCACCGCTACAGCTCGCCAAACGGGATCGCGTCGCCAACCGGCTGGGGCTAACGGCGGCATCTGGTGCGCGCGACAGTGTTGGAGAAAATCCTGATCGGGCGGCGGCAGTGTGGCTAAACACGCCAGTTGCTGTTGCTGGGCCTCAGCCAGCGCCGCGGCAAATTTTAGATAGCCTTCCATGCTGTGACCGACCGCAAGCTGGCGCAACCGCCGCGCCCGCCGCGCAAATAAATCAGGCGTCGGCAGACGCACTTCGGGCGGGCTACCGCCAGCGGTGGCAAGTCCTGCGGACTGAATGGTCATGGGATTAGCCATTTAAATAAAGATATTCTTGAGTAAACTTGCAATCGTATTCAGGATATCTTTTTCGATTATCCACTCATCACCTTTTTTTCTAAGATAATAAGTGTTTTCTGACGCGCTTAGGCCGTCTTCATAATACTCACCTTCTGCTTTGGCAATTTCAGGGCTATTCAAAGATATCCTTTTTATTCTAAATATAATCCCTAGTTTTTTTGTCTTTTTATCTATAACTGCCATGTTTTTTATACTGCACATAGATCGCTTCTTAACGGGGCTTTTACTATCTTTAAATCTCTCCAAAAATTGATTATCTGGATTTTTACCAAAAATCTCTATGCAGTAAGCGCTTGCTCTGTCTTGTAAAAACGATTTGTTATGATCAAATTGATGCCGAAAAACAGCTTCGGCAATATCAAGTATTGTCGAGCTATTAGGTGATGTTGACATTAAATTTTCTGAGAAAACACACAAGAAAACTGATAAAGTTATAATTCCTATTTTCATGGGAGAAATCCATAATTAGGGTGGTAATTGCCGGAATAATAAAGATAAGCATCTCAACTCCAACAACAAGAATCGTTCCTGGTGAATCTAAATAGCGTGAATGATCTGTTAAGAAAGCATAAAGGTTGTAAATCACATTTGGGCCGATCACTAATAAAATTAAAACGGGAAGCAGCAGCGAAAGATGCGTTGCCCAACGATTTCCTCTAAATGCCGCGAGTGATAGAGCAGCGTAGAGAACACCGCCAGCGAAGAATCCAACCGCTACATTAACCTGGTCGCCTCTCCAAAAAAATCCGGCAATTCCTATCAAGATCAAACACCAGTAGATCTGCATAAATAATCGCATCTTCATGAACCTACCAACAGTATTACAACATTACAATTACCGCTTTATGCTTTAATTAAATAATTGGCCCTGACCTACTTCAGGTCAGGGCCTAACGTTTAAGACTACTTATCCAAGCATGTGGTCTTCTCCAGAAGATCAGCTAGCGCGGTTGACCATTACCAAGGCCGGTGATCTGCCGATACCAAGCCCGATGGTGTTGCCGTGCCCAGGCGCGGGTGACGGTGCCGTACCACATGGCCCGAATCGTGCCCTTCACCCAGATGGAGGCGTAAACATGCACCATAATCAGACCGATCATCACTGCGGCCACGGCCGCGTGTACCACAGCGGCAAAACGGACTTGATCGACCGGAAAATGGAACCACGCCCGCCACAGAGCAATCCCTGAAAACAGCAGCAGGAGCGTACCGATCAGCAACAGCCAGAACAGCAGCTTTTGGCCGCCGTTGTATTTACCCTGTTCCGGCATGTTCTGATCGTCGCCGTTGACCATCTCGCCGATGCGCCCCAGCCACTGCCAATCCACCCGGCTCATCCGGTTGAGTCGCCAGAACCACACCGTCATCAGCAGAAACGCCAGGGCCATCAGCATCCCGAAATAAGGATGCAAAATCCGCGTCCAGGTGCTGCTGCCAAACAGCAGGGTAAAGGGCCAGAACGCCGGATGAAACAACACCAGCCCGGATAACCCGGCCAGGATGAAGCTGATGCCGACCGTCCAGTGAATGACCCGCTCCCCCGCCGTGTACCGGTCGAGATCATTAGGATCGCGTCTCATCTTCCACCTCCTTTTCAGTTTCCTTTGAAATCGCGTTCGGTCCCTTGATGATGTAATGGAACAAACTGGCCAGGCTGATCGCCGCCATCGTGCCGATGGCCAGCGGCTTGGCCAGGCCCTTCCAAATCCCGACCCAAGGGCTGATCTTCGGATCTTGCGGCAGGCCGGCATACCAGTCGGGATGATCGGCGTGCTGGAGCACGTACATCACATGGGTGCCGCCCACGCCAGGTGGATCGTACAGACCGGCATTTTGAAAACCGCGCGATTTAAGGTCAGCGATGCGGTGATCGGCGTGATCCTTCATTGCCTCCTTGCTGCCGAAATGCAGCGCGCCGGTCGGACAGGTCTTGACACAGGCCGGTGACTGCCCCACGGCGACCCGGTCGGAACACAAGCTGCACTTATAGGCTTTGTGATCCTGTTCGGACAGGCGTGGGATGTTGAACGGACAGCCGGTGACGCAGTAGCCGCAGCCAATGCAATGCTCCTGATGGAACTCCACGATACCGTTGGTGTACTGGACGATGGCCCCCGGCGCTGGGCACGCCTTAAGACAGCCGGGGTCCTGGCAGTGCATACAACCGTCCTTGCGGATCAGCCATTCCAGCCGCCCGTTGTTCTCCATCTCGGTAAAGCGCATCACCGTCCAGGCATTACTGTCCAGGTCCAGGGGATTGTCGTAAACGCCGGTGCAGGCGCCGACCGCGCTGCGCAGATCGTTCCATTCCATGCAGGCGACCTGACACGCCTTGCAGCCGATACATTGGGAAATGTCGATTATCTTGGCCACCTCGTTCCCCTGGCGCGCGCCAGGCATCGGGGTGGTGGTCGCCGAACGGCGTTGGATATCAAGCGATTGCCATGCCATGACGACCTCCTCAGGCTTTCTCGATGTTGACCAGGAACGTCTTGAATTCCGGCGTCTGGCTGTTGGCGTCACCGATGAACGGCGTCAGGACATTGGTGATGTAGCCCGGATGGGTCGCACCCCGGAAACCCCAATGGAACGGAATACCGACCAGATGGGTCTTGCGGCCGTTGACCGTCAGGCTGCGGATACGCTTGGTCACCACCGCCACCGCCACCAACTGACCGCGCTTGGAGCGCACCCGGACGCGATGGCCATTGCTGATGCCCTTCTCCCGCGCCAGCTCCTCACTGATTTCGATAAATTGCTGCGGTTGGGTGATGGCGTTCAGCACCGAATGCTTGGTCCAGAAGTGGAAATGCTCCACCAGCCGGTAGGTTGAGGCGATGTAGGGGAACTCGCTGGCCTTGCCGAGCGCCTCCAGATCGCCCGGATAGACCCGCGCAGCGGGATTGTTGAGCGCTTGCGGGTGGTTGGGGTGCAGCGGGTTGGCGTCCAGCGGCGTTTCAAACGGTTCGTAGTGTTCCGGCAACGGCCCGTCCAGCAGCCGCTCGAAGGCGAACAGCCGCGCCACCCCTTCGGGATTCATGATAAACGGCATCACCGCTTCATCCGGCTTGGCATCAGGCCGCATGTCGGGAATGTCGTTGCCGCCCCATTTGCTGCCATCCCAGGCGATCACGGCGCGGCTGGCGTCCCACGGCTTACCGCTCAGATCGCACGCGGCGCGGTTGTAGAGGATGCGACGGTTAGCCGGCCAGGCGAAGCCCCAGCCGAGGCTTTGGCCCAGACCGGTCGGATCGGCCGGATCACGGCGGGCGGTCAGATTGCCCGTCTGTGACCACATCCCGCAGTAAATCCAGTTACCCGCCGCCGTGCTGCCGTCATCGCGCAGTTGGGCAAAGCCCGCCAGTTGCTCGCCTGCCTTGGCGAGAATTTTGGTGGCGTCCTTCGGATCGGCCACATCCGCCAGCGCCTTGCCGCTGATTTCCATAGCCAGTTCTTCAGGGCTGGGCTGCGTGGCTATCCGATAGGGCCAGGCCAGACCCAGCACCGGCTCTGGCAACGCGCCGCCCTCTTTGGCGTACAGCGCCCGCAGTTTCACGAATAGCCCGCCGATGATGTCGGTGTCGCTCAGCGACTCGCCGGGGCCGTCCGCGCCTTTCCAGTGCCACTGAATGACGCGGCTGGAATTGGTGAAGGTGCCATCCTGCTCGGCGAAGCAGGTGGACGGCAGCCGAAAGACCTCGGTTTGGATGTTGGCCGAATCGACCGGGTTAAACTCGTCGTAGTGCTTCCAGAACTCCGCCGTTTCGGTCGCCAGCGGATCGATCACCACCAGGAATTTCAGTTTCGCCAGCGCGGCGTCGATCTTGGCCTTGTGCGGGGCCGAGGCCAGCGGGTTGAAGCCCTGACAGATAAAGCCGTTCAATTTGCCCTGATACATCCGCTCGAACAGCGCCAGCACGTCGTAGGCGGCGTCCTTCTTCGGCAGCCAGTCGTAACAAAAGCCGTTTTCCGCCGTGGCGGCTTTGCCATACCAGGCTTTCATCAGGCTGGTGTGCCATTTCGGGAAGTTTTGCGCGTAATTCATCTGGTTTGGCCGCAACGGCTTGGGCGTGCGCTTGGCCAGATACTCCTCGCGGGTCTTGTCGGCATCGGTCGGTGCGCCCAGATAGCCCGGCAGCACCTCGGAATAGAGGCACTGATCGGTGATGCCCTGCACGTTGGCGTGACCGCGCAGCGCATTGACCCCGCCGCCAGCCCGTCCCATGTTACCCAGCAGCAACTGAATCATCGCCATGGTGCGGATGTTCTGGGTGCCGACGGTGTGCTGCGTCCAACCCAGCGCGTAGCAGATGGTCATCACCCGGTCGGGCACGGCGGTTTCGGCGATCATCTCGCAAATCTTGAGAAAATCGGCCTGCGGCGTACCGGTGATCTGGTTGACCATCTCCGGCGTGTAGCGGGCGTAGTGCCGCTTCATGATCTGGAACACGCAGCTTGGATTTTGCAGAGTGTCGTCCACCTTGGCGAAGCCTTGTTCATCGAGTTGGTATTGCCAGGTGGCGGTATCGTAGCTGCGCTTGTCGGCTTTGTAGCCGCTGAACAGGCCGTCGGTGAAGCTGAAACTGTCGTTGATCAGGAAGCTGGCGTTGGTGAACGCCTTGACGTAATCGTGATGGATTTTATCGTTCGCTAGCAGGTAATGGATGACGCCGCCCAGAAAGGCGATGTCGCTGCCGGAACGGATCGGCGCATAGAAATCGGAAACCGCTGCGGAGCGGGTGAAACGCGGGTCCACCACCACCAGCCTGGCCTTGCGGTTGGCTTTGGCTTCCATCACCCACTTGAAACCGCAGGGATGAGCCTCGGCGGCGTTGCCACCCATAATCAGAATTAAATCAGCGTTTTTGATGTCCACCCAGTGGTTGGTCATCGAACCGCGCCCGAATGTCGGAGCCAGACTGGCCACCGTCGGGGCGTGTCAGATGCGCGCCTGGGTATCGAGTGCGATATTACCGAGACCGCGCAGCACCTTGTGGCTCAGATAGCCCGCTTCGTTGCTGGCGGCGGAACTGGCCAGAAAACCGGTGGTGTTCCAGCGGTTGACGGTGACGCCCGCGTCATTGGTCTTGATGAAGTTGGCGTCCCGGTCGGCTTTCAGGTGTTTGGCCACCCGGTCGAGCGCTTCATCCCAACTGATCCGCTTCCATTCGGTTGCGCCCGGCTCGCGCACTTCGGGATATTTCAAGCGGTCGGCGCTGTGGATCATATCCAGCAGGCCCGCGCCTTTCGGGCAGAGGGTGCCGCGATTGACCGGATTATCGGGATCGCCCTCGATGTGGATAATCTCGCTTTTGACGTTTTTGGAGCGATCACCGAGCGAGTAGAGCAACACGCCGCAACTGACCGAGCAGTAGGGGCAGGTATTGCGGGTTTCGGTGGTGCGGGCCAGCTTGTAGTTGCGGATTTCCGCCAGCGCCGGTTCGGGCGAGAAGCCCAATAGCGCCAGACTGGAACTGCCCAGCCCGGCCGCCGTTATTTTCAGGAATTGTCGTCGGGTGACATTGATCATTATTTCTTTTCCTCCACACTGCGCGCGAACCTTTCGGGTTCAATTAACGTCCAACCAGCCCCGTGCCTGTCGCGCATGGCGAAAACCGCCAGGCGATCATTTCAGTATAGACCGCAGGGGTGATTGTCCAGGCCATTACTTGGGGAGATAAAAAATAGGGTTGAAACAGCAGGGCTTTCCGTAGCAGGGGAGGTCCGTACCTGGCTTCAAAGGGTAATGACTTTATGGGCCTGTAGTTGTGCGGTCAGAATATCGTCCATACTGCCGATGGTGCCAACCTGTACCTGATCCAGCAATCCGTAGTAGTTGAGGCAGGTGGCGCAGACAATCAGCCGCACCCCTTTCTCTTCAAGCTGCGCCAAGCGTTCCAGAAACGGCGAACCGGTTGCGATCAGCTTGACGCCCTCAGTATAGAAACAGAGCGCAGTCGGTAATGCGCCTTTTTCCAGCAGAAGACGCAGATATTTCCCCAGAAGGTCATGCTGCAATTCAGTATCACCCGATCCCATACCGTCTTGGGTGATGAGGATGATGGTTTGCGAGAACAGGGACTCATTCGCCATTTTTTAAGCCTTGGGTGAAGGGTGCCAGAGGGTGGGCTGATGAGGTTTCATACAGTCTCCGCCATTTGAACCAGACCAGGGAATTGTAAACCTCTGAGCGTTTTTATTCGCTCCTAACAAAAATCTCCCAAAAATTGACGATCATCAAAGCATCCATCTCACACCCCACTAGCTTTTTAAGAATTGCTGCGGTAGCGAGGGGCAGATGGTCATGCATGATGTCAACGAAATCGTCGATCTCGAAACTTACGAGATCCAAAATCCCGATAGTTACGAAGGCGCGTTGGGGGGGCTGACCCGCCGCGAGTTTCTCAAATACTGCACTGGGGTCGCGGCGACTCTGGGCTTGTCCGCGCTGATGGGCATCCGCATCGCCGAAGCGGCCACCGCCAAAACCCGCCCGCCGGTGATCTGGTTGTCGGCGCAGGAATGCACCGGCTGCACCGAGTCGCTGCTGCGCGCCTATCACCCGACGCTCGATACACTGATCCTCGATATGATCTCGCTGGATTATCACGAGGCGTTGTGCGCGGGCGCGGGCCATCAGGCGGAAGCCTATAAAGCCAAGTCGATGAAGGCCAATTGGGGCAAGTTCGTGCTGGTGGTGGACGGGTCGATTCCCACCAAGGATGGCGGGGTGTATTGCATGGTGGCGGGCAAGCCGATTCTGGAAGCGGTGCAGGAAGCGGCGGAAGGGGCGGCGGCGATCATCGCCATCGGTTCCTGCGCCTCGTGGGGCGGCATCCCGTCCAGCGATCCCAACCCGACCCACGCCAAGCCGGTGCATGAAATTTTGCCCGGCAAGACCGTCATCAACATCCCCGGCTGTCCGCCCAATCCCTATAACTTCCTGTCCACCGTCCTCTATCTGCTGACCTTGGGCAAACCGCCCGCGCTGGATACGAAGAACCGGCCAAAATTTGCTTACGGCCGCTTGATTCATGAGAACTGCGAGCGGCGTCCGCACTTCGACGCCGGTCGTTTTGCGCTGGAGTTTGGCGATTACGGCCATCGGCAGGGCTTCTGTCTTTATAAACTCGGCTGCAAGGGGCCGGAGACTTACGCCAATTGCCCGTCCATCGGTTTTGGCGATGTCGGCGAGGGCAACTGGCCGGTCGGCATCGGCCATCCCTGCTTCGGCTGTACCGAGAAAGGCATCGGCTTCACCAAACCGATCCACGCGCTCGCCACCGTGCACACCTACGCGCCGCCGACCGCGTTCCCGGCGGTGGATTCGCCGAAAGGCGAGGGGATCAGCGCCGGTGCCGCCGCCGTGATCGGCGGGGTCGCGGGCTTGGCGGTGGGCGCGGGCGCGATGGCCTTGCGCGGCATGGACGGCGCGTCAAAGTCCGAAGACGATTCCAGCGAGAAACGCTAAGGAGGTGCGCCATGAGTTTGAGCCGCCGACAATTTTTACGCGGTGCAGCCGGGGCCGTCGCCACTGCCGCTGCTTCGGTCGCGGAGGCCGCCGCGCCGTTTGCACCGCGCGAAAACAAACCGCTGCCGCCCAAAGCCATCGGGATGCTGTACGACTCGACCCAGTGCATCGGCTGCAAGGCGTGCGTGAGCGCCTGCAAAGACGCCAACGGAATGCCGGTCGAACAGCCGCAAGCCTTGGCGGGTTGGAACGAAGGCACCTGGGACACCGCCGAGGATTTGTCCGGCAAGACCCTGAACGTGATCCGGGTCTATCAGCACGGCACGATGGCCGAGAAAGACCACGAGGTGAATGGCTATGCCTTCGTCAAACGCCATTGCCTGCATTGCCTCGACCCGTCCTGCGTGTCGGTGTGTCCGGTCAGCGCGATGCAAAAAAATCCGCTCACCGGCATCGTCACCCACGATCCCGACGCCTGCATCGGCTGTCGTTACTGCGTGCTGGGCTGTCCGTTCAACGTGCCGCATTATCAGTTTGACGAGGCGCTCGGCCAGATTGCCAAGTGTCAGTTTTGCCAGCATTTGTTGAAGGATAATCCGCTGTTTTCCAGCCCTGATCCGCAGGTGACGCCCGCTACTGACACGAAATTGCTGAGTGAGGCCAGCCAGCAGGGGCGGATTCCGGCCTGTTGCGATGTCTGCCCGACCGGCGCGTCGCTGTTTGGCTGGGTCAACGATTTGCAAGCCGAGGCGGAGCGGCGCATGGCGCTCAAGCCGGGCGAAATGTACGATTTTCCGCGCGGCTTGCTCGGCGGCGACCGCGCGCCCAATACCGCCCCGGTCGGCGCCTACAAGCCGCATATCTACGGCGAAAAGGAATCCGGCGGTACTCAGGTGCGCTATCTGACCGGCGTGCCGCACGAAAAACTGGGCTTGCCGGTGTTGCCCGATCATTCCTCGGCCGCCGTCACCGAAGGGGTGCAGCACACCCTTTACAAAGGCATGATCGCGCCGATTGCCTTGCTGGGCGGTTTGGTGATGTTGGCCCGGCGCAGCGTCAAGGGCGAGGAGAAAGGCCCGCAGGAGGAGTCGTCATCATGAGCGCCGTCAGCCATCGGCCGCTCGGCGGCAAAATCGTCACTAAACCCTTTCTCATTCTCGGTCTGTTCGTGTTGATCGCGGCCTACTACATCATCCGCCGCTTTCTGTTCGGCATGGGCGACGTGTCCAACATGAACAACGGTTTCCCCATCGGCACCTGGGTGGTGCTGGATGTGGTGATCGGCACGGCGTTCGGTTGTGGCGGCTTCGCTATGGCCTTGCTGATCTATATTTTCAACCGCCACACCTATCACCCGTTGATGCGCCCGGCGCTGCTGGGCGGCGTGTTTGGCTACACCCTGGGTGGTTTGGCGGTGATGATCGACCTGGGCCGCTATTGGCACGCCTTCCACCTGCTGATGCCCTGGTATGCGCAGCCGAACTCGGTGATTCTGGAAGTGGGCTTGTGCGTGATGGCCTACATCACCGTGCTGTGGCTGGAGTTCTGGCCGGCCTTTTTGGAGCGGATGCCGCTCGGCTTCAAACAGCGGTTCGGCCTGGACAAATTGCAGGCGTTTCTGAAGCGCTACATGTACGTGCTGGTGGCGCTCGGCGTGTTGCTGCCGACCATGCATCAATCTTCGCTCGGCACGGTGCTGTTGATCCTCGGCTACAAGCTGCCGCCGTTGTGGAATACCCAATGGCTGCCCTTGCTGTTTTTGAGTTCGGCGCTGGCGATGGGCTATGGGGTGGTGATGCTGGAGGCGACGCTGGTCAACCGGGCCTTCAACACGCCATCCGAAGTGAGGCTGTTTGCCCGGCTGTCGAGAGTCGCCGCTGGCTTGCTGATCGGCTTTTCGGTGCTGCGTTGGGCCGATGTGATGGTTCGCGGCCAGCTCGATTTGGCCTTCGCCGGGGATTTGAACGGTAATCTGTTCCTGCTCGAAACCGTGTTATTCCTGGCACCGGTGTTCATCCTGCTCTCGGAGCGCCGCTGGAGCCAACGCTGGCAGTTCCTCGGCGCGGTGTGCATTCTGGCCGCTGGTTCCTTGTATCGTCTTGATTCTTACCTCATTACTCTGCAACCCGGCAACGGCTGGACCTATTTCCCATCCGCACCGGAGTTGCTCATCACCATTGGCATCGTCTGCCTGGAAATCATGCTGTATCTGCTGTTCATCAAGACGCTGCCGGTGTTGCCTGGCGGCACCGCCAAAGCTTAGGAGAGGCCGTCATGACTCGCATCACCATCGATCCCATTACCCGCATCGAAGGCCATTTGCGCATCGACTGCGAAGTCAACAACGGCAAAGTCACCAATGCCTGGTCGTCGGGCCAGATGTGGCGCGGCATTGAGATCATCCTCAAGGATCGCGACCCGCGTGACGCCTGGATTTACGCCCAGCGCATCTGCGGGGTGTGCACCACGGTGCACGCCATTGTTTCGGTGCGGGCGATTGAAAACGCGCTGAATCTGGAAGTGCCGCTCAATGCCCAGTACATCCGCAATATGATCGTGGCGGCGCACGGCATTCACGATCACATCGTGCATTTCTACCAATTGGCGGCGCTCGATTGGGTCGATATCGTCTCCGCCTTGTCGGGCAGTCCCGAAGGGGCGTCCAAGCTGGGCGGCACACTGTCCGACTACCGGCGCAATGGCGTCCAGGAAATCCGCCAAGTTCAGGAAAAGCTGAAAGCCTTTGTCGGCACCGGCCAATTGGGCGTGTTCGCCAGCGGCTACTGGGGTCATCCGGCGATGAAGTTGCCGCCCGATGTCAATCTGCTGGCCGCGACCCATTATTTGCAGGCGCTGGAATATCAGCGGATCGCCAACCGCATCGTCGCCATTCTCGGCTCGAAAACGCCGCACATCCAAAATCTCGCGGTCGGCGGCGTCGCCAACCCGATCAATCCCGATAGTCAATCGACACTAACTCTGGAGCGGCTGTTCGCGATCAAGGCCGAGATCGACAAGCTGGGCGAGTTCATCAATCAAGCGATGGTTCCCGACGTGGCCGCCGTCGGCGCGCTGTACGCCGATTGGACTCAGTACGGGGCTGGTATCACTGATTATCTGTCGGTACCCGATTTGCCGCTGGACACCAAAGGCACCCGCTTTGAACTGCCCGGCGGCTTCATCGCCAAGGGCGATTTGAGCACCTTCAAGCCGATTACCAGCTATCAGGACGGCTTCTTCCGGGATGGCGTCAAGGAAAGCGTCAAACATGCGTGGTATCAGTACAAGGGCGGCGATGGCGCGCGCCATCCCTACGAGGGCCAGACCCACCCGCACCACACCGATTTTCAGGACAACGGCAAATATTCCTGGGTCAAGGCCCCGACCTTCTACGACAAGCGGGTGCAAGTCGGGCCGCTGGCCAACGTGCTGGGCATGGTCGCCGCCGGCCACGAGCCGACCAAGCGCCACCTCAACCGGGTGCTCGACATCGCCAGCACGGTCGCCGGCAGCAAGATTCCGGTCGAGGCGCTGCATTCGACCATCGGCCGGATCGCCGCGCGGGCGGTGCGCTGCGCAGTGTTGCTGGAATCGCTGCAAAATCAGTGGCAGCTGTTGATCGACAACATTTCCAAGGGCGATTTCGACACGTTCAACCGGCCAGTGTTTCCCAAGGGCGAGATTCGCGGTTTCGGCTATCACGAAGCGCCGCGCGGGGTGCTATCGCATTGGGCGGTGATCGAAAACGGCAAAATCAAAAACTATCAGGCGGTGGTGCCGAGCACCTGGAACGCCGGCCCGCGCGACGACCACGACGCGCCTGGCCCGTATGAGGCATCGCTGTTCGACAATCCGGTCGCCAACGCGGAATTGCCGCTGGAGGTGTTGCGCACGGTGCATTCCTTCGATCCGTGTCTGGCCTGCGCCATTCATCTGGTCGATGCCAAGAAGCGGCCTATCGTGCAGGTCAAGGCGCTCTGATGCGGGTGGTGGTGCTGGGCCTTGGCAATATCCTGTTGCGCGACGAAGGCGTCGGGGTGCGGGTGGTCGAGGCGCTGGCGGAACGCTATGTGTTGCCGCCGGAGGTTGAGGTGGTGGACGGTGGCACGGCAGGAATGGAGTTGTTAAACGTTATCGCCGGTTGTGACCATTTGTTGATTTGTGATGCGGTGAAGGAGGATGCGCCGCCAGGGACGGTGATTAAACTCGTCGATGCTGAAATTCCCGCTTTCTTTCAGACCCGTTATTCGCCGCATCAACTCGGTTTGGCGGATGTATTGGCCACGCTGACCTTGACCGACGAAGCGCCGGGCAGCGTGACCTTGATTGGCGTGGTGCCGCTGGATATGGAGTTGGGGATTGAATTGTCGCCAGAAGTGGGGGCGGTGGTCGGAAAGGCGGTGGAAGATGTGGTGGCAGTGTTGCGGGGGTTGGGTTGTGGGCTTGGGCTGAAAAGCCCGGTAGGGGTTGGTTGCGCTGAGTAGTGGCGGGTGGGATAGAATTTGGAGCCTGCTTATCGGCGTTGAAAGTGGCTTGCAGGTGAAGATATTCGGTTGATAAAGTTCATTGGAATTAGCTGCTTATCTTTGGTGTGGTGAGGAATTCTGTGGATAGGTAGAAGCTATATAATCACTTGTTAGGTCGCCGCGCTAAAGCGCGCGTTGATCCTCGGAAGTCAGTGGAAAGAGATAAAAAACAAAAGAGAGAAGAAAAAAGATTTGTTATGTTTGAAGACCTGTAATAGTGAAGAATAAGAGAGCGTATGGAAAGGGACGTCAGTACCTAACAGCCGCTTCAACTGGACTCGGCTATTGTCACGCCTTTTGCAGGATGCGTCGCCACGATGTGGCTCCGCTTTTTGGCAAAAGTCGTGCCAATGTACGCCTCGCCAGTTAAGCGTATGTTAGCCAACTCAAGCAGCACCGCCGCATGGCAGGCGTCTTCGTAAGGATCATCCTTTGCGCACCAGCAGGCTAAATTTTTCCCGGCGAGCTCTTTTTTGGCGGCGGCCACCAGTTTTTCGTTTATCGGCGCGAATGAACGGTACAGTACAAAAGCATGGCGCTTGTCAGCCACCACGCGGCCTTTTAGCGGCCCAAAAGGAATCGGCTTGCCTGGCACAAAAGGATTTCCCCATTTCGTACTGCGATCAACCTTCACAGTATTTTCGGGCATCTTCCAGCCTTTTTTGCGTTTCAGTTGTATCCGTTCAGGCATTTCATCCTCCGTTGGCTAACCCGTCGTTCCAGCA
>JBATSQ010000148.1:0-13161 GCA_049293375.1 Candidatus Contendibacter sp. | reverse complement strand
TCAACTCGATCCACTGCACGCGCACCTGCTCAGGATTCAGCAGGCGTTCCTTATTTTTATCGAAATACGCCTGGATCGCTGCATCAGTCACGGTCGCCCGCTCCATATACTGAGCGAGCGGCAAGGTCACTATAGATAACTCCCGCTGCTGTTTAAGCAACGTGATCCACTGCTCCAATTCCAGTGGCGTCACCACCGCCGAGGCCGTCACCCCATCGCGCAGCTGTGCAGTCGCCAGCGACTGGCGCAGGCTCTCCTCAAACGTCGCCGTGGTGTAGCCCTGACTGCGCAACAAACGCTCGTAGAGTTCTGTGCTAAAACCGCCACTCTGCTGGAAGACCGGCAGCGCCATAACTGCGGTATGCAACTGCTGGTCGCCAACGCGGAATCCCTGACTGCGCGCGCTTTGGTCTAGCACCCGCTCGTCGATTAATTGGCGCAGCGTCTGTTGCTTTAAGGCTGGCCCTTCCAGCAGCGCCGGATCCAGATTGCCTCCTAGCATGGCTTGCATCCGCTGGCGCTGCTGCTGATAAGCGCGCTGGAATTCTTGCAGCGTAATCTTGCCGCCGCCGACCACGGCAACATCCGTTGGCCCACCCCCTTCAAAGTAATAATTGATGCCCCAGACCGCGAACGGAATGGTCAGCAACCCAACGATGGTGTAGGCAAACCAACCCTTGGCGTGATCCCGGATTTTCTGTAGCAGCATGGCGACGACTCGGCTTGACAGCGCAATACGGAAAGAAAAAGGCGAAAAAGGCGCGTAAAAAAAGGTGTCACAATGACACCTGCTCTCTAAGAAATATGGCGGAGCGGACGGGGCTCGAACCCGCGACCCCCGGCGTGACAGGCCGGTATTCTAACCAACTGAACTACCGCTCCAAAATGAGCCTTCCAGTAAAGGGGTTCCGGCGTAGCGGAATGCCAACAAGTGGCGGAGCGGACGGGGCTCGAACCCGCGACCCCCGGCGTGACAGGCCGGTATTCTAACCAACTGAACTACCGCTCCGGTATCTCAACCATGGTGGGTGCTGAGGGGCTTGAACCCCCGACCCTCGCCTTGTAAGGGCGATGCTCTCCCAACTGAGCTAAGCACCCGCTAAAGGCGGCTACTTTACTGCATCCTTCAGCGCCTTGCCAGCCTTAAAAACCGGGGTTTTACTGGCTTGCAACTCCATAGGCTGACGGGTTTTGGGATTATGGCCAGTCCGTGCGGGACGCTCGCGCATAGCAAAGGTGCCAAAGCCAGTCAACACGACGGAATCGCCCGCTTTCAGGGCATCACCAATTGCAGTCAACAGGGCGTTCACTGCTTTGCCAGCGGTGGCTTTGGATAGATCAGCAGCTTGGGCGACCGCATCAACTAATTCAGTTTTATTCATGAAGTTCTTCCTGGGCGGTAGGGATAACAGGAGTAGGCGCGGAAGACCTTCCAATACTATTCAAGGTCGCTTCCGTTCCTGTAGTGAGGATCGTTTTTACCCTTATATCAATGAATTTACACCCGTGTCAATTACTTACACACGGGGAAATCAATGGGCGCGAACGCTATCCAAGCCACTATTGCTCAGAACGGGCTCCGGTGCCACCACTGGATCGATTCCTTCCGTCATACCAGGCACTTTTGGCATGGGCACACTTTGCAGGGCAATTTCTAGCACCTGATCAATCCAGCGCACCGGCCGTACTTCCAATTGCGCCAGGATTTCCTTGGGAATCTCCGCCAGATCCTTGCGGCTTTCTTCCGGGATCACCACTGTGGTCATGCTCCCGCGATGCGCGGCCAGCAACTTTTCCTTGAGGCCACCAATCGGCAACACCTCACCACGCAAAGTGATTTCACCGGTCATGGCGACAGCAGCCCGCACTGGAGTCCGGGTCAGCGCCGACACCAGCGCCGTACACATGCCAATGCCTGCGCTGGGGCCATCCTTGGGGGTTGCACCCTCAGGAACGTGGATATGCACATCGTATTTTTGATGGAATTCCGGGTCGATACCCAAGCGTTCGGCGCGGCTGCGCACCACAGTCATCGCCGCCTGGATAGATTCCTGCATCACCGCGCCTAATTGGCCGGTATGAATGAGTTTGCCCTTGCCCGGCACCAGCGCCGCTTCAATACGCAGTAGCTCGCCACCCACCTCTGTCCAGGCCAGCCCGGTGACCTGGCCGATTTGATCCTGCTCTTCGACCAGGCCATGGCGGAAGCGACGCACTCCCAGGTATTTCTCCAGCAAGTCGGGAATCACCACGATTTTCTGGGTGGCAGGATCCAACGTGACTTCCTTGACCACCTTGCGGCAGATTTTGGCCAGCTCGCGCTCCAAATTGCGCACCCCCGCTTCGCGGGTATAAAGCTGGATAATCGCACGGATCGCCTCAGCGCTGATTTCCAGCTCCCCTTCCTTCAGGCCGTTGTTGGCCATCTGCTTAGGCACCAGATAACGCAACGCGATATTGAGCTTTTCATCCTCGGTATAGCCGGGGATACGGATGACTTCCATGCGATCCAGCAAGGGCGGCGGGATATTGAGCGAGTTGGCAGTCGCCACGAACATCACATCCGAGAGATCAAAATCCACTTCCAGATAATGATCGTTGAAGGTGTTGTTCTGTTCGGGATCCAGCACCTCCAGTAAAGCCGACGACGGATCACCGCGAAAATCCATCGACATCTTGTCAATCTCATCAAACAGAAACAGCGGATTGCGTACGCCTACCTTGGCCAGATTCTGGATCACTTTGCCTGGCAGCGAGCCAATGTAAGTGCGGCGATGGCCGCGAATTTCCGCCTCGTCGCGCACGCCGCCCAGTGACATACGGGCAAATTTACGGTTGGTGGCGTGGGCGATGGAGCGTCCCAGCGAGGTCTTGCCCACTCCCGGCGGTCCCACCAGACACAGGATCGGTCCCTTGAGCTTGCGCGCCCGTTGCTGCACCGCCAGATATTCAAGGATGCGTTCCTTAACCTTTTCCAGACCGTAGTGGTCGGCTTCCAGAGTTTTCTCCGCCGCCGCCAGATCCTGATGGATACGGGTGCGCTTTTTCCACGGCGCGTTGACCAGCCAGTCCAGGTAATTGCGCACTACTGTGGCCTCGGCGGACATCGGCGACATCATCTTGAGCTTGTTCAGCTCTGCCCGCGCCTTAGCTTCGGCCTCCTTGGGCATTCCCGCCTTTTCGATCCGTTGGCCCAGCTCCTCAATCTCGTTGGGCACATCTTCCAGATCGCCCAATTCCTTCTGAATGGCCTTTATCTGCTCATTCAGATAATACTCGCGCTGGCTCTTTTCCATTTGCTGCTTAACCCGGCCCCGGATGCGCTTCTCGACTTGCAGCAGATCAATTTCACCTTCCACCAGCGCCATCAAGTGTTCCAGCCGCTCAGTCAAGTTTCTGATTTCCAGAACTTTCTGTTTTTCATCCAGCTTGAGCGTCATGTGCGCGGCAATGGTATCGGCCAGCCGGTCGGGATCCTCGATGCCGCTGACTGAGCTCAGGATTTCGCTGGGAATCTTTTTGTTGATTTTGACATACTGCTCGAAGGTGTTGAGCAGCGAGCGCATCAGACCCGGCATTTCCTGGGAGGCCAGCTCAGCGGGCGGTTCCAGCGCCACCACTTCGGCGATAAAACAGGGCTGGCTTTCCGTAAAGCGGTGCACGACAACCCGTTGACTGCCCTCCACCAGCACCTTGACCGTGCCATCGGGCAGATGCAGCAATTGCAGCACGTTAGCCAACGTGCCAATGGTATAGAGATCACTGATGGCTGGATCGTCCGCTTCCGGACTGCGCTGGGCCAGCAGCACGATGCGCTTGTGGTGCTGCATCGCCAGATTCAGCGCGTGGATAGATTTTTCCCGGCCCACAAACAGCGGGATCACCATATGCGGAAAAACGACTACATCGCGCAATGGCAACACCGGGATGGCTTGAGGGTGCAAACAGCTCAATGGCGCGTCACCAGGCTTCATGGCAAGTCCTCCGTCGTGCGTTCGGGGCGTACGGGCAGCAGGCCCAGCGCCTGCCCAAATGATCACGCGCCTTGCATCATGCGCTATGGGAACCTGGTGCTGATTCCGTCACAGATCAATCGTGCGCGGCCGCGCGCCGTTCGACATTTTCATAGATAAAGTAAGGCTTGGCGTGGCCATTCACCACGGAATCATCCACCACCACCTTGCGCACATTCGCCAGGCTGGGCAGATCGTACATGGTGTCTAGCAGGATATGCTCCAGAATCGTCCGCAAGCCGCGTGCGCCGGTCTTACGCTCCATGGCGCGATGCGCCACCGCCCGCAACGCATCATCACGGAATTCCAGTTCGCTGCCCTCCATTTCAAACAGCTTTTTGAACTGCTTGGCAATCGCGTTCTTGGGTTCGGTGAGAATCCGCACCAGCGCCTCCTCATCCAGTTCGGTCAAGGTCGCCACCACCGGCAAGCGTCCGACAAACTCCGGGATGAGGCCGTATTTGATGAGATCTTCCGGCTCCACGTCCATCAGCACCTCGCCAAGCTTCTTGCCGCCATCCTTGCTCTTGACATCGGCTGAAAAGCCAATGCCGCCTTGCTCGGAGCGACTGCGGATCACCTTATCCAGACCCGCGAAGGCACCGCCGCAAATAAACAGGATATTAGAGGTATCTACCTGCAAAAATTCCTGTTGCGGATGTTTGCGCCCGCCCTGCGGCGGCACCGAGGCGATAGTGCCCTCAATCAATTTCAAAAGCGCCTGCTGCACGCCTTCCCCCGATACATCGCGGGTAATGGAAGGATTATCGGATTTGCGGGAAATCTTGTCGATTTCGTCGATGTAGACGATGCCAGTCTGCGCCTTCTCGACATCGTACTCACATTTCTGCAACAACTTCTGGATAATGTTCTCCACATCCTCGCCCACATAGCCAGCCTCGGTCAGCGTGGTGGCATCGGCGATGGTGAACGGCACATCCAGCAAGCGCGCTAGTGTCTCAGCCAACAGGGTCTTGCCCGAACCGGTGGGGCCGATCAACAGAATGTTGCTCTTGGCGACCTCGATTTCGGCCTCCTTGCCGGCGCGACCCGCTCGTTGCAGCTCCAGGCGCTTGAAATGATTGTACACCGCGACCGACAGAGCTTTCTTGGCATGCTCCTGGCCGATCACATACTCGTCCAGCACGGCGTTGATATCGCGCGGCTTGGGCAGCTTGCTGGGGGCAACAGGCGTGCTTTCCTCCATCTCCTCGCGGATGATGTCGTTACACAGTTCCACACATTCGTCGCAAATAAACACGTTCGGCCCGGCGATCAGCTTGCGCACCTCATGCTGGCTTTTGCCGCAAAAGGAGCAATACAACAGCTTATCGTCGTCCCGCTCACTGCGATTTTTGCTCATAGTGCCATCCTCATCACCGCGCAGTCACCAATCGCCAGCTAGCGTGGGATCGGCTGCCGCCAGATCTCACCCGCGCCCGACGGCGGGGAAAACGAATCAAGCCTCAACCGACCGGCGCGCGTTGATTCAAAACTGCGTCGATCAAACCGTACTCGACAGCCTCAGCGCCGCCCATGAAGTTATCACGGTCGGTATCAACGGCAATCTTTTCGACGGGTTGGCCGGTGTGTTTAGCCAGAATGCGATTCAACCGATCCCGCACCAGCAGGATTTCCCGCGCATGAATGTCGAAGTCGCTGGCCTGGCCCTGGAAACCGCCGAGCGGCTGGTGAATCATCACCCGCGAGTGCGGCAGACAAAAGCGCTTGCCCGCCGCGCCGCCGGTCAGCAATAGCGCACCCATGCTGGCGGCCTGGCCTACGCACATGGTGCTGACATCCGGCTTGACAAACTGCATGGTGTCGTAAATCGCCAAACCGGCGCTGACCGACCCGCCCGGTGAGTTGATGTAGAGATGGATGTCCTTGTCAGGATTTTCCGCTTCCAAAAACAGTAACTGCGCCACGACCACATTCGCGGTGTAGTCTTCGACCGGCCCTACCAAAAACACCACCCGTTCCTTCAGCAAACGGGAATAAATATCGTAGGCGCGTTCGCCACGCGCGGTCTGTTCGACCACGATCGGGACCAGATTGAGGGCCTGGATGCTCATGCAGGCGACCCTGCGGCAGCGGTCGCCAACGGCTGCTTGGGTGTCATAATTTCGCTGAAGGTACTGGACCGGTCGCTCACCTGCGCCCGCTCCAGCACCCAATCCACGACTTGCTCTTCCAGCACCAAAGCCCGCACATTCTCGATCAGCTCTGGAGTTTTCTCATACCAACGCACCACTTCATCGGGTTCCTGATAGGTGGCGGCGATTGTTTCCACACGCGCCCGCACTCGCTGTTCATCAGCTTTGATCCCCTGACCGGACGCCAGCTTGGAAATCAATAAACCCAGGGCTACGCGCCGCCGCGCTTCGGTTTCAAACAGCTTCGCTTTCAATTCCTGGATTTTTTCATTCTGGGCATCAGGCGGGAACCGCAACTGCTGCGCCAACTGCTCGATTTCGGCACCGATCAGCACATGCGGCAGCGGTACCGTGTTGGCATCCAGCAGACCCTGCATGACTTGGCGTTTAATCGCCGCCTGAATCCCCTCTTCCAACTCACGTTCCATATTCTCGCGCAGCGATTGCCGTAATGCGGGAACACCGCCTGTCGTAATATCAAACTCCTTGGCAAAGGCTTCGTCCACTGCTGGCAATTCCGCTTCTTCAACGTCATGCACCTTGACCTTGAACCGCGCCTTCTTGCCAGCGACTTCCTTCGCTTGGTAATCCTGCGGAAAATCCAGATCAAATTCGGTTTCCGCCCCGGCCGCCAATCCCACCAGTTGCGCTTCAAAATCCGGGAGCATAGTATTTTTGCCCAGCACGATCTGGGCGTTTTCGCCCTTATTCCCCGCAAAGTCCTGGCCGTCGATCTGACCTGCAAAGTCAAACCGGAGCCTGTCACCCTCCTGGGCCTGACGTTCAACCGCACGCCAAAGCGCGCGCTGTTGCCGCAGGGTTTCAATCATCTGATCGACATCTTGCTCGGTGACTTCCGCCACGGGTCGCTCGATGCGGATCTGGTCGAAGCCGACTGGTTCAAACTCCGGGAGGACCTCAAATGTGGCGGAATACTCAAAATCTTGACCGTCCTCCAGAGTCTTCGGCTCGATTCTTGGCCCACCGACCGGATGCAATTTTTCCTGCGCCAGCGCATCGCGCAGACTGTGCTCCATCAATTCGCTGACCGCATCGTAACGCACCTGCTCGCCGTACATCCTTTGAATCAGCTTCAGCGGGGCTTTGCCGGGCCGGAAGCCGTCCAATTTGGCGCGTCGGGACAGAGAAGTTAGCCGGTCCTGGATTTCTTTGGCGATCCGTTCAGCGGGTATTTGTACGGTTACCCGGCGTTCTAAATCGCTCAGCGTCTCAACTGAAACCTGCATCGGTGCACCTCAAGACTGTCATCAATTTGTTATCAGTGAGGGAAGCGGGCTGACCCGACCGCCAGCTCTCCAAAAACCTGGAACCCGTCATTGCTCCAGGGACCAGACGGAAATGGTGCGAAAGGAGGGACTCGAACCCTCAAGGGTTTCCCCACTGGAACCTAAATCCAGCGCGTCTACCAGTTTCGCCACTCTCGCACTGCTGTCACGCGCCATGAGGAGCGTGAATTCACTAACCCACCCGGATGGGCCGCTATGGACGGCGAGTATACAAGACAATCGTCGTTTTCGTGAGTTTCACCAGGCTGCAATAAACCTTTGCACTAGCAACAGCCAAAGGAGGAAAAGCGGAAAATCCAGGCGGTGAGGATGGTGGGCCGTGTAGGACTCGAACCTACAACCAATTGATTAAGAGTCAACTGCTCTACCAAATTGAGCTAACGGCCCAAAACAAATCAGAATAGAACCGAAAATCGGAGTGCAAAGCCAAGCGGGTTTGGGGTGGACGATGGGACTCGAACCCACGACGACCGGATCCACAATCCGGGGCTCTACCAAACTGAGCTACGTCCACCATTGTCACTTGGCCTTCACCGGGAAGCTGGCGCGCCCGGCAGGACTCGAACCTGCTACCCTCAGCTTAGAAGGCTGATGCTCTATCCGCATGAGCTACGGGCGCGATGTGCTGCATCATCCCGGAGTCCTTGCCTGCGCGCGATGTGGTCGGGGTAGAGGGATTTGAACCCACGACCCCCTGCTCCCAAAGCAGGTGCGCTACCAGACTGCGCTATACCCCGTTCGCGAATCCACCGCTGTTCATGCGTTGCGGCTCCATGCGGAATCAAGGATTGTAGTTTTGTGCTCCAGCAGCGTCAAGCGCATTCTTAGTCACGCCGCCAGTTGGTACCTTTTGGCGTGTCTTCCAAGATGATCCCCGCTGCTTGCAATACCCCCCGCACCCGATCGGCTTCCACCCAGTTCTTGGCTTGGCGCGCGATGAGGCGTTCGTTAATCAGCGCCTCCACCTCGGCAACGCTGAATGCGCCTGGCTCACGTTCCTGGCCCTGCAAAAATAGCGTGGGGTCAGACTGCAATAAGCCGAGTAAGCCACCTAGTTGCCGCAAACTCGCGCCCAGCCGGGCGGCGGTCGGCGCATCGTCAGTGCGCAAGCGGTTCATCTCGCGCGCCAGCTCAAACAAGACCGCTAAGGCTTCCGGCGTATTGAAATCATCGTTCATGGCGTGCGCGAACCGGTCCTGCCAGTCGGCATTGATCCCCATCGTCACTACCGGCAGATCGCGCAACGCAGTATAGAGGCGGGCCAACGAAGCCCTAGCGTGCTCCAGGTTTTCATCAGCGTAATTGAGCGGACCACGGTAGTGACTGCTCAGGATAAAAAACCGTACCACTTCCGGCGCATAGCGTTGCAACACCTCCCGCACGGTGAAGAAGTTGCCCAGCGATTTGGACATCTTTTCGTCGTTCACCTGTACAAAGCCGTTATGCATCCACCAATTCACATAAGGTTGACCGCTGGCCGCTTCGGATTGGGCGATTTCGTTTTCATGGTGAGGAAATTTCAGATCCATCCCGCCCCCGTGAATGTCGAAATGCGCACCGAGGCAGCGCGTGGACATGGCGGAACATTCGATGTGCCAACCGGGGCGACCCGCGCCCCAGGGCGAGGGCCAGCTCGGCTCCCCGGGCTTGGCGGCTTTCCACAGCACGAAATCGAGCGGATCTTGCTTGGCTTCCTCGACCTCAACCCGCGCGCCGGCACGCAAATCCTCCAGTTTTTTATTGGCCAGCCGCCCGTACCGCGCGAATCGGCTTACGGCGTAATATACATCGCCGCTGGCTCCCACATAGGCATAGCCCTTGGCCAACAGGGCTTGAATCAAGCCGATGATGTCGTCAATCGCGTCGGTGGCGCGCGGCTCATGGGTCGGCGGCAAAATAGCCAGCGCCGCCAAGTCTTCGTGCATGGCTTGAATAAAGCGTTCGGTGAGCGCATGAAACGCTTCCCCATTTTCCTCGGCACGGCGAATGATCTTGTCGTCGATGTCGGTGATGTTGCGCACGTAGGTCACGTCGTAACCCTGAGCGCGCAGCCAGCGCAACACGACATCAAACACCACCATGACCCGCGCATGGCCGACATGGCAGTAGTCGTAAACCGTCATGCCACAGACGTACATACGCACCTTGCCAGGTTCAAGCGCCCGGAACTCTTCTTTTTGACGGGTTAGGCTGTTGAAAATCCGCAACATAGCTGCTGTTCTCAAAAAATTCAGGGAAGGACCAAACGGCGGGAGCACCGGGACTACTCAATAAGCCAACAGCTTTCAAACACAAGATTTTCAAGCGCAAGCCCGCAAGCGCTGTTCAACTGTCTCAGGCGGTAATAGCTCTAGAATTCGTGCCAATTCAGCGCCATGCGTCTCGCCAGTTAGGGCCACCCGCAGCGGCATGAACAGATTTTTACCCTTCAGGCCAGTGCGTTGCTTCAGCTCATCGATCAACGGCTGATAAGCCGCGCCGTGCATTGCATAGGCGGCCAAGGCGTCGCGGAAATAAGCCGATCCAGCCGCCGCAAGCAGCGCTTGACCTTCCGCGCTGGGTCGCGGATTCGGGCCGAACCAGCGTTCCGCCCAAAAGACGGCATCGGCGGGAAAGCGGACATGAGGGCGCACAGTGGTCATGAACTCCTCCCGGCGCGTGGGCGGCGTCTGCTGGTGAACGGCGTTTCCCATCCAGGCCCAAAGCTGGTCATCCGGGCTGTGCCGTACGGCCTCGCTCTGCCAGTGCAACAGTTGGGTCGGATCGTAGCGGGCGGGTGCGCGGCCTAGACGCTCCAGCGCAAAATCAGCGGCCAGTTGCACCGGTTCCAACCAGTGATCGCGGCCATAGGCATGACCCAGCCGCGCCAGGTAGTTCCACAACGCTTTCGGCAGATAACCAGCAGCCCGCAGTTCACGCAGACTCAAATCCCCTTCCCGCTTGGATAACGGCCCGCCGTCAGCCCCGACAATCAGCGCCAGATGGCCGTAGTCCGGGATGGGCAGCTCCAGCGCCTCCAGCAACAGCAGTTGCCTTGGGGTGTTAGCCAGATGATCTTCGCCGCGCAGGACGTGGGTGACCTCCATCAGCGCATCGTCCACCGCGTTGGCAAAAAAGAACTGTGGGGTGCCATCCGCGCGGCGGATGACGAAATCACCGAGGTCATCACTGGCAAAGCGCTGGGGTCCGCGCACCAGATCGGTGAACGTCAGGGCTTGACCGGCGGGCACCCGAAACCGCAGCGTCGGCTGGAGCCCACGCTGCAAGCGCTCCCGCTGCTCAGCCCCGCTCAACCGGCCACAGACTCCGCTATAGCGCGGCGGTCGCCCAGCCGCCAATTGCGCCTTGCGGCTCAGCGCTAGCTCTGCCACCGAACAGAAGCAGGGATAGACCCGGCTTTTAGTTTCCAGGCGTTGATAATAGTCCGCATAAAGGGCCGTCCGCTGCGACTGGGCGTATGGGCCATGCGCACCGCCAACTTCCGGGCCTTCGTCCCATAGCAAGCCCAGCCAGCGCAAATCCTCTAGCAAGGCGCTGACATACTCTGACCGACTCCGCTCCGGGTCGGTATCCTCAATCCGCAATAAAAACCGGCCACCCCAGCGCTGCGCTAACAGCGCGCTGAACAGGGCGGTGCGGACATTGCCCAAGTGCAGATAACCGGTGGGACTGGGCGCAAAGCGCGTTTTAACATTATTTAGGGTCATAGCTTGGGCATGGTAACGGAAAGAATTCGCAGCCGCCAAATCTGGCGGTAAGCGTCGCCAACTGGTTATCATGTCTCTATTCTTCCATCATAGGTCATAACCCATGCGTAAAACCGCTCTGTTACTTGCTCTGGCCCTGCTAGGCGGGGTTCCCGCCGCCGCCTTGACGGAAACCCGGGTACGGCTGGATACCAATCTGGGCGCGATCACGCTCGAACTGGCTGACGTCCAAGCGCCTAAGACCGTTGCCAATTTCTTGGCCTACGCCCGCGAGGGCTTTTACAACGGCACGATCTTCCACCGGGTCATTGACGGCTTCATGATTCAGGGAGGTGGCTTTAGCGCGGATTTCCAGCAAAAACCAACCCGCGCACCCGTCCAAAACGAAGCGAATAATGGCTTGAAGAACCTGCGGGGCACCGTCGCCATGGCCCGCACCAGCGCTCCCCAATCCGCCACGGCCCAGTTCTTCATCAACGTGAAAGACAACCCCACGCTGGACTATAGCGCGGCGACACCACAAGGTTGGGGTTACGCTGTGTTCGGCAAAGTGGTGGATGGCATGGAAGTCGTCGACCGAATTCGCCAAACCCCCACCGGAGCCGGTGGGCCAGGTCAGCGTTTTAGTGATGTGCCCAAAACGCCGGTGATCCTGCAAACCGTCACGGTCTTGGCAGCCACACCCTCCGCTGAGGCCACCAAACCCGCACCGCCCGCCACACCCGCCACCCCCCCAGTCGAGAAATAACCCTGATGATTAAATTGCACACCAACCATGGCGTCATCACCCTGGAATTGGACCATGCCCGCGCCCCCGGCACCGCCGCCAATTTTCTGCAATACGCCCGCGACGGCTTTTATGAAGGCACCCTGTTCCATCGCGTGATTCCCAATTTCATGATCCAAGGCGGCGGCTTGCAAGCGGATATGAGCCAAAAGTCCACGCGGACACCCATCCGCAATGAGGCGGACAATGGCTTGAAAAACCAAATCGGCACCGTGGCCATGGCGCGCACCGCCGATCCACACTCAGCCAGCGCCCAATTTTTCATCAACCTTAAAGATAACGATTTTCTGGACTATCGCAGTGCAACCAGCCAAGGCTGGGGCTATTGCGTTTTCGGCCGGGTAGCGGATGGCATGGACGTGGTGAACACCATCGCCAAGGTCGCCACAACCTCTCGCCGCGGCCATCAAGATGTGCCCGTCGAACCTGTGGTGATCGAGAAAGCCGAAATCATCGACGAGTAGGCGCATGGCCACGCTGTTCATCTCCGATTTGCATTTGGAGTCCACTCGACCCGCCGTCACGGCCTTATTCCTGGATTTTTTGGCGCGGCGGGCGCACCAGGCTGAAGCGCTCTATATCCTGGGCGATTTGTTCGAGGCGTGGTTGGGCGACGATGACACCGCCGCGCCGGGTGAAACGGTGGCCGCTGCTTTGCGGACGCTGACGGACCAAGGCATTCCCGTTTATTTCCTCCACGGCAACCGCGACTTTCTGCTTGGCGCGGATTTTGCGACCATCAGCGGAATGCGGCTGTTGCCAGAAAGCGTGGTGATTCCGCTGGCTGGCGAGCCGGTCTTGCTGCTGCATGGCGATACCCTGTGCACTAACGACGCTGAATATCAGGCGTTTCGCGCCCAAGTTCGTGATCCGGCCTGGCAGGCCCAGATTCTTGCCTTGCCACTGCCGCAGCGCCGTCGGCTTGCCAGCCAACTGCGGGAAACTAGCCAACAGGCCACTCGGCATAAAGCCGCCGCCATCACCGACGTCAACCCGACGGCTGTCGATGAAGCCTTGCGCGTCCACGGCGTCGTTCGCTTGATCCACGGCCATACTCATCGCCCGGCCATTCATAGCTGGAGATTAGACGGGCAGACGGCGCGGCGCGCCGTGTTGAGCGACTGGCAGGAGCAGGGCAGCGTCCTGGTGTGCGACGCGGCGGGCTGGCGGTTGGAATTCTTTAGCTTAGCC
>JBATSQ010000147.1:0-13063 GCA_049293375.1 Candidatus Contendibacter sp. | reverse complement strand
ATGGTGGGCTTGTCCGCGCACAGCGCGGCGGTCAAGCCCACCAAAGACGAAGCCTCACCAACCCGACTGAGGAGATACGCGGATGCCCAGCTATGACGCACCGGTGCGCGACATGCAGTTTATTCTGCACGAACTGCTCAAAATCGAGCGTTATCAGGGGGTGATGGCTGGCTTTAGCGAAGCCCCTCCCGATACAGTGACCGCCATTTTGGACGGCGCGGCGTGCTTGAGCCAGGAGGTGTTACAACCCTTAAACTCGGTGGGTGACCAAGAAGGCTGTCGGCTGGAACAGGGCGTAGTGTATACCCCGTCCGGATTCAAGGCAGCGTATCGCACCCTCGTGGAAGGCGGCTGGACCGGCCTGATCGGCGATCCCCAGTATGGCGGACAAGGATTGCCCTATGTGCTGGGATTGGCGGTCAGCGAGATGATGGCCTCGGCCAACATGGCCTTTACCATGTATCCCGGCCTCACCAGCGGGGCTATGGAAGCGCTGGAGATTGGCGGCTCTGAGGCGCAAAAAGCCTTGTATTTACCCAAGCTGGTGTCCGGGCAGTGGACGGGCACCATGAATTTGACCGAGCCGCATTGCGGCACTGATCTTAGCCTGCTGCGCACCAAAGCCGAGCCGCAGGCCGATGGCGGCTATCGGATTACCGGCAGCAAGATGTTTATCTCGGCCGGTGAGCACGATCTGGCCGAAAATATCCTCCATCTGGTGCTGGCCCGCATTCCTGGCGGCCCCGCAGGGGTCAAGGGCCTCAGCCTATTCCTGGTGCCTAAGTTGCTGGTCCACCCCGATGGCAGTCTGGGCGAGCGCAATGCTGTCTCTTGCGGCGCGCTTGAAGACAAAATGGGTATCCACGGCAACGCCACCTGCGTTATGAATTACGATGGCGCGCTCGGTGCCCTGATCGGTCAACCGCACCAGGGGCTGCGCACGATGTTCATTATGATGAATGCGGCGCGGCTGGGAGTGGCGGTGCAAGGCTTGAGCCAGGCCGAGGCGGCCTATCAAAATGCCGCCGCCTATTGCAAGCAGCGCCTGCAGGGCCGCTCGCTGCGAGGTGTCCAGCATCCCGAGCAAGCCGCCGATCCGCTCATTGTGCATCCTGACATTCGGCGCATGTTGATGACCATGAAGGTCTTTACGGAAGGCGCGCGCGCGCTGGCGTACTGGGCCGGATTAACGGTCGATGTCACCCGCAAGCATCCTGACCCGGAAACCAGAGTGAAAGCCGAGGATTTGCTGGGGCTGCTGATTCCGGTGCTGAAAGCGTATTTCACCGATATGGGATTTCACTGTGCCAATCTGGGCCTGCAATGTTTGGGTGGACACGGTTACATCACGGCATGGGGCATGGAGCAATTGGTGCGCGATGCGCGCATTGCGCAAATTTATGAAGGAGCCAATGGCATCCAGGCTTTGGATTTGGTGGGCCGCAAGCTAGCGGCGAATAAAGGCCGGGCCATCCAGCGGTTCTTTAGCGTAGTGGGCGGATTTTGCCAAAAGTATGCCGACAACGCCGCGCTGTCGCCGTTCGTCAAGCCGCTGGAGGCAGCGCTGGAACAGCTGAGGGAAGCGACCCAGTGGCTCATGCGCCATGGTATTGCCAACCCCGATAACGGGGGCGCGGCGGCGATGGATTATCTCTATATCGTAGCCTTGGTGGCGCTAGGCTATCAGTGGGCGCAGGTGGCCCGTATCTGCCAAAACCAGCTTTCTAACCCAGACGACGACAGCTTTGATCGGCGGTTCTATCAAAATAAACTGGTCTGCGCTGAGTTTTTTATGACAAAAATGCTGCCGGAAACGCTGGCCCATCTGGCCAAGATCAAGGCGGGAGCCGATGTGCTGATGGTCTTGCCTGCGGATGCTTTCTAAAGACGCCCCAGTCCACTGGAATGTACAACGCTTGCACCCGACGGACCCGCAGTCGCCGTGTTGTTCGCTGAAGCGCAGCGCAAGGGTCTAGGGTCGCGAAAAACGCCCTATTTAGAAGAGGCTTCCTGCACGGGGCTACGGCGTCATGTTCAATAAAAGTGGCGCTGCTGTTAACGATGGGCCAGAGTAGGATAAAAGCGCCGAGCGAAAATCTCCTGGCTCCTTGAGGAAGATGATCTCTGCCAAAGTGCCAGCGGCGATTGCCTTGACCGGGTTGCCGCCAATCCGTAGCATGACGGGCGTTTTCCGCCAGGCACAATCTTCATGGAACTCGAACCGATCCGCGCGCCGGTTGCGGATGATCTGTGCGCCGTTGACGCCTTGATCCGCCAACAGCTGCACTCTGAGGTGGCGTTGATTAATCAGGTGGCTGCCTACATCATCGACGGCGGCGGCAAGCGGCTGCGCCCGATGGTGACCCTGCTGGCGGCCCGCGCCTGCGCTTATGAGGGCCACGATCACATCGCCGCCGCTGCCATTGTGGAATTTATTCATACCGCCACCTTGCTGCATGATGATGTGGTGGATGAATCGAGTCTGCGCCGTGGGCGGCAAACGGCCAATGCTCTCTGGGGCAATCAAGCCAGCGTGTTAGTGGGTGACTTCCTCTACTCCCGTTCCTTTCAGATGATGGTCGGTATTGGTCAAATGCAGATCATGGAGATTCTGGCCGATACCACCAACACCATTGCCGAAGGGGAGGTCATGCAGTTACTAAACTGCCGCGACCCCGACACCACGCAAGAGCGTTATCTACGGATCATTTATTGCAAAACCGCCAAATTGTTTGAGGCGGCCGCGCAGCTGGGCGCGGTGCTTGCCGGGCGTCCGAGGGAAGAAGAGTTGGCTTTGGGGCGCTATGGGCTACATTTGGGCACCGCATTCCAGCTCATCGATGATGCGCTGGATTACAGCGCCTCCAGCGCTGAGCTGGGCAAGAATATTGGCGATGACTTGGCTGAAGGCAAGCCCACTCTGCCACTGATTCACGCCATGCGGCACGGAACCTCCGAGCAGGTGCGCATGATCCGTGAGGCGATTGAGCGCGGTGGCCTGGATCAATTGGACATCGTGACCCAAGCTATTGAGTCAACTGGCGCGCTCGACTACACTACGCGCCTTGCCGTCACGGAAGCCGAACAGGCAGTGGCCCATCTGGCGTCTCTGCCCGATTCGTCTGCCAGGGACGCACTGATCGGTTTGGCCCATTTTGCGGTAAACCGCCGTTACTAGTTTTCCCCAGTGTCGGGGTGTAGCTCAGCCTGGTAGAGCACTGCCTTCGGGAGGCAGGAGTCGCAGGTTCAAATCCTGTCACCCCGACCAGTTCCATTGAGTTTGCTTCTTCGCTGCAAAGCCGTGCGTATTCGCTGCTGCTAATCGTACCTTAGCGGCGCGGTTTGGGGTTTGCGCCGCATGAGCCCGCAGGTCGCCACGGTGTCTCCATTCTTCGCTAGAGCATCGATCCACCTCTTTTTCAGCTTGCGAACCATGCTTTTATGAACTGGATTCCGACTGCATTAACCGAGCGACTTTGTATTCGCTATCCCATCATTCAAGCCCCGATGGGTGGCGGTCCTGGGACGCCGCAATTAGTAGCGGCGGTTTCCAATGCCGGCGGCTTGGGTACACTGGCCGGTAGCTTCCTGCATCCCGAAGACTTGCGCGAGGCCATTGCTGCGGTGTGCGCGCTGACGGATCGACCCTTCGCTGTCAATCTGTCGGTGGCGCATCCCGCTAAAATGGATCCGGCGCGGATCGCCAGGACCCAGGAGCTACTCGCTCCCTACCGAGCTGAATTGGGATTGCCATCCGTCCCACCGGCGTTGCCAGCGCCGCCGACGTTCGACGAACAGCTGGATGTGCTGCTGCAAGAGCGCGTGGCAGCATTCAGTTTTAGCTTCGGCGCACCGGACAACATCTATCTAGAGCTGCTGCGCGATGCCGGAATCGTCACGCTGGGGACCGCGACCCACCTGCTGGAAGCCATTGTGCTGGAAGAGAGCGGAGTAGATTTCGTTATCGCTCAAGGCGCGGAAGCCGGCGGTCATCGCGGTACTTTCATTGGTCATCCTGAACAAGGGCTGGTCGGTACGCTAACTCTGACGCCACTGCTGGCTAAGCACGTTGCCTTACCGATTATCGCTGCTGGCGGCATTATGGATGGACGCGGTATTGCCGCTCTTCGGGTATTGGGCGCGGCCGGCGTGCAAATGGGTACTGCCTTCTTAGCCTGCCCGGAGAGCGGTGCGCATCCAGCCTACCAGGTACTACTGAGTCAGGGCAGTGAGATCGCCACCACTCTAAGCCGCATCTTCACCGGTCGTCATGGCCGCGTGCTACGGAATCGCCTGACTGATGAACTCCGCGCCCACGAAGCGGAATTTCCCGATTTCCCACTGCAATGGCTGCTGATGCAAGAACTGCTTCGAGCAGGGGCCGAGCAGGGTTCGAGCGATTTTATGGCGCTCTGGGCCGGTCAGAGCTGTGACCTGTGCGAAAAGCGGCCCGCTGCCGAACTCATCGGCTTTTGGGCGGAGCAGGCGGCCACTTTACTGGGGAGCAACGCTGCGCCGCCTTCGGCTACGTCTGTGCCGACCCCAGAGGTGGAAGCGGCGTCGCTCCCGGAGCCGGAGCCGGAGCCGGAGCCGGAGCCGGACTTAACCTTGTGGCCGGAGCCGGTTTCCGAATTTCCTGTGGAAGATTCGATGGCGGAGGATGCTACGGTGCGTTTGGGGGGCGCGGGCGGTAACTAAACCAAGCATCGGCGCTGTACAGCGCTAGCGCCAGCCAGATACAGCCAAATGCAAACAAATGGATCAAGGTAAAAGGCTCACGATACAAGATCACCGCCAGCAGAAACTGTAGGGTCGGGGTCAGATACTGAATCAAGCCGACTGTGGATAGACGCAGGCGCTGGGTTGCGCTCAGGAACAGCAGCAAAGGGGCCACCGTGACTGGGCCAGCAGCCAGCAGCAATAGATCAGTGCTCCCATTGACCGTACCCAACGCGCCGAGCTTAGCGATGGCCAACGTCGCCAGGAACAGCAGCGCGAAGGGCGACAACAGCACGGTTTCCACACATAAACCCAGAGTTGCGGCGTGTCCCGCCTTTTTACGCAACAGCGCATAGCCGCCAAAACTGAAGGCCAGCGCCAGGGAAACCCACGGGAAGACGCCATGGCCGATGACCAGCACTAGTACACTGACGGCAGCCAGAGCGACCGCGAACCATTGGCGCGGATTGAAGCGCTCCCGCAAAAACAACATGCCGAACAATACATTCACCAGTGGATTGATGTAATAGCCCAGGCTGGCCTCCAGAATGCGTCCGTGCTGCACCGCCCAGATATATAAAAGCCAGTTCCCGGAAATAAGCAGCGCTGTCAAAAGATAAAAGCGCAGACGCGCAAGTTGGCGGAATTCGGCCTGCAAGGCTTGCCATTGGCCTTGCGCCAGGATCAAGCCCACGAGCAGCACAGCGGACCACAGCACGCGATGGGCCAGCACCTCCAGCGCGGAAACATGGGCCAGCAGCTTGAAATAGATCGGGAATAGCCCCCAGAAACCAAAACAGCCCAGTGCGCTGGCCACACCGCTCCGGGTGGGGTCGGCATGAGGCCAGCGCAGCGGCAACCGCGATGCAGGCATCGGTGGCATGGCACCGCCGCTTAGACCGTTAGCGCCGTGGCGGCGCGCCACGCGGCCAGCAGCGCTAGCAGTAGAAATAACACCGCACTGATTCGATGCAGCAAGGGTAACGCTAGCTTGCGCAACACGGTGCGGCCCGCCAGTATGCCCAGCGCCGAGACCAGTGCCAGGCCGAGCGTGCCACCAATCCAGACCGGCAGCGCAGCCTGGGTGCTGGCCAGCCCCGCCATGGCGAGTTGGGTTTTATCGCCCAGCTCCGCCAGAAAGATCAGGCCGAATGTGGAAAGTAAAACATTACGACCGTTTTTTTCGATCACATCCAAGGTGTGGGCGCTAGTTTCACGCCAAAATCGGCAGGCAAATACCGCAAAAAGCACAGACACCAGGGCGGCGATCAGCCACGCGGGCAGCCAGGCGGCGAGGGAAGCACCGAACCATACCGCCAGTAAATTCAATGCCGCAAACGCCAGTACCGCGCCGATCAGGACGGGGGCGGGCGGATGACGCAGTGCTAGCGTCATGCACACCAGTTGAGTTTTGTCGCCGAGCTCGGCCAGCGCGATCAAGCCGAAGGTGGTGGATGCGGTCAGAAAAAACTCGCTCATCAAGATACCTGGAAGTGGATGATTTCCACTCCACTGCGGATTGATACATGTTTAGCGTCGGCAGCGGCGCGACGGCGAGCGGAACCCGCGATGGCTTAGGTCTGACGCCGTGTGCAATCTACCATAGAACACTAAGCTGACTCGTGCGGCAGATGCTGGAGCGCCGCTTGCAGCACTTCAACGCCCGCGCCCGGCAGATGGGCGTGTTCGCTAAGCGACCGCCGCCAGGCTCGCGCACCGGGTACCCCATGAAACACGCCGAGAACGTGACGGGTCAGACATGGCAAGGGTACCCCTTGATGGCGTTGCACCGCCACATAAGGTAGCCAGTGTTCGATCACCTGCCGTCGGTGTAGCGTCGGCCGGTCGGTGCCAAAGATCCGCCGGTCGGCGGCGGCCAACAGCCAGGGATTGTCGTAGACGGCCCGGCCGATCATCACGCCGTCCACCTGCTGCAACTGCATCGCGCTTTGCTCCAGAGTGGTCAGGCCGCCGTTGAGGATGATGGTGAGGTGAGAAAAATCGTGTTTGATCTGGTGCACGATGTCGTAACATAGCGGTGGGATCTCCCGGTTTTCCTTGGGACTTAAGCCGCGTAGCCAGGCTTTGCGGGCGTGCAGAATGAAGATTTCACAGCCGCCACTGGCGACCTGGCGCACAAAATCGCACAGATCCTGGTAACTATCGCGGTGGTCAATGCCGATGCGGGTTTTCACTGTGATCGGCAGCGCCACCGCCGCGCGCATGGCGGCCACGCACTCGGCCACCAATGCCGGCTCCGCCATCAGGCAGGCCCCAAATCGGCCTGATTGCACCCGGTCGCTGGGACAGCCGACATTGAGGTTGATTTCGTCATAACCAAAATCAGCGGCGTAGCGGGCGCAGCGCGCCAGGGCGACGGGATCGCTGCCTCCCAGTTGCAGGGCCAGTGGATGTTCAGCGGGATGATAGGCCAGCAGCCGCGCCCGATCCCCGCGCAACACCGCAGCGGTGGTCGCCATTTCGGTATACAGCAGGGTGTGTCGGCTGAGCAGGCGCAGGAAATAACGGCAGTGGCGGTCGGTCCGATCCAGCATCGGCGCGACCGCCAACCGGCGGTCGATGGGCGACGGCGCGCTCAAGGCGCGGTGAACAACTCAGTGAAGAAGCGCTGCATCGCTTCCCAAGAGCGAGCATCAGCAGCGGCTTGATAGGCCACGCCTTTGCTGGGATCGTGCCCGTTAGCGGAATTGGTGAAGCCATGTACCGCACCGCCGTAGGCTACTAATTGCCAGTCCGCGCCGCCCGCCCGCATTTCCTTTTCAAACGCAGTCACTTGTTCTGCAGGGACATACGGATCGTCGGCCCCATGCAGCACGAGCACCTTGGCGCGGATTTTTTTGGCGTCCTCCGGCGTGGGGGTATCGAGCCCACCGTGGAAGCTGACCACGCCGGCCAACTCGCCACCGCTGCGGGCCAGCTCCAACACCGTGGTGCCGCCGAAGCAATAACCGATGGCCGCGACTTTGCCCATCGCCACACCCGGCTGCGCCTTAAGCACCGCCAGACCTGCCGCAGCGCGCGCCCGTAGTAGCGCCCGATCTTTCTTATACGTTCCGGCCAAGGCAGCGGCTTCTTTGGCATCTGCGGCAATCTTACCGTCGCCGTAGATGTCGGCGGCCAAGGCTACATAGCCTAACTCGGCGAGCTGCTCGGCGCGGCGCTTGGCGTAATCGTTCAGACCCATCCATTCATGGACCACCAACACACCCGGCAATGGCGCTTTGGCGTCCTTGGGCGCAGCCAGATAGCCGACCAGCCGGGTATCACCTTGCTGGTATTCTACTGCTTTGGTCTCGATGGCGGCTTGCGCTAGGGCGGGAATCAGTCCGCTGAACAACAGCAATAACCAGGTGCGCAACATGGTGAGAACCCTTTATCTGGTGGATAACAGGGATTGGAGTCAATCGGCAGGGCGGTTAGTTCCCACCGCTAGCGTCTAACACAGCGCTTCAACCGTTTCGCGAATCAGCGCAGGACCGCGATAGATCAATCCCGTATAGAGCTGGATTAGACTGGCCCCAGCGGCCACCTTGGCGGCGGCGTCCGCACCGCTTAGAATGCCGCCTGCGGCGATGATCGGCAACTTACCCGCCAGAATCTCCCGTAACTGGCTCACCACCACCGTGGAGCGCGACCGTAGCGGCGCGCCGCTCAGGCCACCCGTTTCCTGAGCGTGTGGCAAGTCTGTTACGCCCACGCGGGAAAAAGTGGTGTTAGTCGCGATCACCGCATCGATTTCATGCTGGAGCAGCGCCCGTCCTACAGCAGGCAGATCAGCGTCAGCTAGGTCTGGGGCGATTTTGATCGCCAGCGGCACATAACGTCCGTATTCGGCCGCCCGCTGGGCCTGCTCGTTTTTCAAGGCTTCCAGCAAACGTTCCAACGGTGCGCCATATTGCAGGTCGCGCAGCCCCGGTGTGTTGGGCGATGAGATATTGACCGTGACGTAGCTGGCCCACGGATAGACCGCGCGCAGGCCTAGCAGATAATCGCTCGCAGCGTGCTCCACCGGCGTAGCGGCATTCTTGCCGATGTTAATGCCCAGTACGCCTGGGTAATTAGCCAGACGCATCCGCTCGACCAGCTGCTGCACGCCCTGGTTGTTGAATCCCATCCGGTTCACTAAAGCCTGGGCAGGCGCTAAGCGGAACAGGCGCGGTTTAGGATTGCCCGGCTGTGGTTGTGGAGTGACGGTGCCGATCTCCACAAAGCCAAAGCCCAGCGCCTGCCAGAATGCTAACCCCACTCCGTTTTTGTCAAGGCCCGCCGCCAATCCCACCGGATTGGGGAATTCGAGGCCCATAACGCGGCGTGGCGCTTTTGGGATACCGCGCGCCGCAACTTGGGCCAGCCAGGCCGCGCCTGGTAGGCGCAACAAGCTTAAGAGCCGGTCATGCGCCGTCTCTGGGTCCAGCTTAAAGAGAAGCGCACGCAGCGGAAGGTAATAGTCCATCTGAAATCCCGAAGACGGCGGAGCATGTCACGCTGGAGCCGCGTAACTGAGCTACTGCATAGTTCCATCAATTTATTGCGTAGTTCCATGGTGACAGTAGACAACAGTACTGATACCATGGCTCCTAGATGTTGTCATCTATAGGGCTTTTTGCGCTATGAGTGATGAAGGCTTTTAGAGCTGAATTTGTTTTACTGTGACAGTATAGCGTCTAGTGATCCGTATCACCGTCAGTGGAGTCGTGAGCTACGCTCCAGACCATCAGCAGTATTGGCCTTAGGTAGAAATCGAATGCGTAAATTACTGATCTTAAGCACTACTGCCGTCGAAGATGACCTCATTGCGAAAATCTCGGCGGCGGATTGGGAAATCTATTCGGCTCAGGACCCAACTCAGGCCCGTGTCTTGTTAACGGAGCAATCGTTCCGCATCGGCTTGGCGCTGCTCTTTAGCTGTGAGCCAGAGCGATCCATTCAATGGGTCATGGATCTGATGCTGGCCCGCCGCAAGATGCCCTGGGTCATCGCCCTGCCGCGACCCTGTCTGGAACGGAAGGCGCTCGCCAGCCTCATTGCTGAGCAGTGTTATGATTATCACACGTTGCCGGTGGATCCCCAACGTCTGAATATAACGCTAGGTCATGCGTACGGTCTTTCTGAGCTGGTTGAAAACCAGCTGCGCCAACAACGGGAAGCCGAAACGCAATATGGCCTGGTCGGCAACAGCCCAGCGATGCAAACGCTCTTTCGCGGCATCCAAAAAGCGGCCGAGGTCGATGTGCCGGTCTTAATTACCGGAGAGCTTGGTACCGGCAAGGAGCAGGTGGCGCGCGCGATTCATGAAAACTCGGCGCGGGCGGCAGCTCCGTTCATTGCGGTGGGCTGTGAAGCCTTATCCTCCGACCTGGCGCAGTCTGAGCTGTTTGGGCATGAAAAGGACGCGTTCACTGGGGCTGGCGAGCGGCGGATTGGTCAAATCGAAGTCGCTTCCGGCGGTGCTTTGTTTCTGGATGAGATCGGTCATCTGGGGGCAGAGTTGCAGGTCAGCCTACTGCGATTTCTGGAAGAAAAGAAAATCCGGCGGCTCGGCGGTGCCAAGGCGATTCCGGCCAATGTCCGCTTGATCGCCGCCACCAGCACTAACATTGAACAGGCACTGCGCGAGGGTCGGTTTCGCGATGATCTCTTCTATCGCCTGAATGTTCTGCATTTACGGGTGCCTCCCCTGCGCGAGCGGCGCGGCGATGTCGAATTGCTGGCTCGGTATTTTTTCAACAAGTTTTCCGCTGAGGTCAAGACCGTCGCCAAGGGTTTCAATCGGGATGCGCTGGAAGTCATCAATCGCTATGATTGGCCGGGCAATGTACGCGAATTGATGAATCGGGTACGCCGGGCGGTGCTGCTGAGCGAAGGACCCTATATTTCACCAGCGGATATGGAGTTGGAGCGGCGCTCGCTGGGACGGGGTTTTGTCACCTTGGATGAGGCGCGGATGGCTGCTGACCGCGAGGTGATTCAGGCCACTTTGTTGCGCACCCGCTTCAATATCGCTCGCGCCGCGCAGGAGCTGAGCGTCTCACGCATGACCTTGTACCGCTTAATGGAAAAATACGATATTCGGCGCGATAACATCTAAAGCGCGTAAAGCGTGGTGTGTGTTACAGCCCGATAAAATGCCGTTGCGAGACGGCGTCTTTTTTTAATGCGCCTTTGGTAGGCGGTGAACCTCTGGCAGACGCGAGTCAGGGTGGCTTGCAGGCCGGTGCGCATCCATGGCTACGCCTTTTGACTCCCGGTCCTTCGTAAAAAACCTGGTGACCTTGCCCGGTGTTTATCGCATGCTGGATGTGAGCGGCGCGGTGCTTTACGTCGGCAAGGCCCACAATCTGCGGCACCGGGTGGCGAGCTACTTCCGGGAAAGCCAGCCCTCCGCTAAAACCCGGAGCCTGGTCGCCCAGATTCATGCCATTGAACTGACGGTAACGCATACTGAGGCGGAGGCGCTGATTTTGGAAAGTCGGCTGATTAAGGAGCTTCAGCCGCGTTACAATATTCTGCTGCGCGATGATAAGGGCTATCCTTATCTTCACCTCGGTGCTGGCGATTTTCCCCGGCTTAGCCTGCATCGCGGCGCGCGCCGGGCGGGGGGTCGCTATTTTGGGCCGTACCCTCATGCCCATGCCGTCCACGATACCCTGAATTTTTTGCAGAAATTATTCCAGCTACGCTCCTGTGAGGACAGCTTTTTTCGATCCCGCAGTCGGCCCTGTCTGCAATATCAGATCAAGCGCTGCACTGCGCCCTGTGTGGGTTTGGTCGACCGCGTGCGCTATGCACAGCAATTACGAGATGCCACCCTGTTTTTGGAGGGCCGCAGCGGCCAAGTGATTGACGAGCGCGCACACCGGATGGAAAGGGCGGCGGCGGCGCTGGAGTTTGAAGAGGCAGCGCTCTTGCGGGACCAGATCAGTGAATTGCGCCAGATTCAGCAACGTCAGCATGTAGAAGGCGAAAGCGGTGATTTGGATGTGGTGGCCGGGGTAGTGCGCAACGGTGCGGCTTGTGTGCAGGTCTTCGTATTTCGAGGTGGCCGCTTGCTCGGTAATAAAGCGTCTTTCCCGCAACTGCCGCAAGAGGAGGATGTAGGCGCAGTGTTGAGCGCATTTCTGGCGCAACACTATCTGGATCGCGAGGTTCCGGCCGAATTGTTGCTCAGCCACGCAGTGGCCGATGCTGCGGTGTTGGCGCAGGCATTTCAGGAACGCACCGGGCGGCGGATCACCTTAGTCTGCCATGCCCGTGGCGAGCGCGCCCGTTGGCTGGAATTGGCCCAGCGCAACGCCGAGCACGCTTTAGCCGCCCACCTCAGCAGCCGCTCTGGAATGGCGCAACGCCTGGAGGCGCTACGGGAAGTCCTCGGGCTGGAAGAAACGCCAACCCGATTGGAGTGTTTCGATATTAGCCACACCCAGGGTGAAGCGACGGTTGCCGCCTGTGTGGTGTTTAGCGCGGAAGGGCCGCTCAAACGCGCTTATCGCCGCTACAATATTGAGCAGATCAAGGCGGGCGATGATTACGCAGCGCTGCGCCAGGCTTTGACCCGCCGTTATACCCAGGTGTGTGAGGAAGAAGGCCAAAGGCCGGATGTACTGTTGATCGATGGCGGCAAGGGGCAACTGGCCCAAGCGTGTGCGGTGTTGGAGGAACTCCAGATGAACGGGATAACGGCAGTTGGCGTCGCCAAGGGTCCAGACCGCAAGCCGGGGTTGGAAACCCTGTTCTTGCCTAGGCAAAATCGCCCTCTAATCCTGCCCAACGATTCTATTGCTTTACACTTGGTACAGCAAATTCGTGACGAAGCCCATCGCTTCGCTATCACTAGCCATCGCCAACGCCGGGCGAAGACGCGCTCAGCCTCCATCCTTGACCAGATTCCCGGTATCGGCCCCAAGCGTCGCCAGGCCCTGCTGCGCCAGTTCGGCGGAGTAAAGCAGTTGGCGCGGGTAGGCATTGAAGATCTGGCCAGTGTGCATGGTGTCAGCATCGAATTAGCGCAAAGGATTTATGACGCCTTTCATGGCCACGCTTGAATGTGCGTCAAAGCCATGCGGTTGAACCTCCCGACCTGCTTAACTTTGTTGCGTATCGCACTGATTCCTGTGTTTGTGGGAGTGTTCTTTTTGCCGTTTCGCGGCGCCAATATTTTGTGTGCGGCGCTCTTTGGACTGGCGGCGTTAACCGATTGGCTGGATGGCTATCTGGCGCGACGCCTCGCCCAGACTTCCGCTTTCGGCGCTTTTCTAGATCCAGTGGCGGACAAGCTGATGGTGGCTGCGGCCCTGGTGCTGCTGGTGCAAGCGCTCCCCTCGCC
>JBATSQ010000146.1:0-2285 GCA_049293375.1 Candidatus Contendibacter sp. | reverse complement strand
ACAAAAAAGGCCGTCACTGGACGGCCCTGCGGGGTGGTTTGGTTGGGGGACTAGGATTCGAACCTAGGTTGACGGAGTCAGAGTCCGTAGTCCTGCCGCTAGACGATCCCCCAGAAAAACAGAACCCGTGGTTAGCGCTTGGAATACTGGGTGGCGCGGCGGGCTTTGCGCAAGCCGACTTTCTTGCGTTCCACCTCACGGGCGTCGCGGGTGACAAAGCCGGCTTTGCGCAGCGGCGCGCGCAGGCTCTCGTCGTATTCGATCAAGGCGCGGGTAATGCCATGGCGCACAGCACCTGCCTGGCCGGTAATGCCGCCGCCTTTGACCGTGACGTAAATATCAAACCTTTCCTTAAGCCCCGCTACTTCCAGCGGCTGGTTCACCACCATGCAGGAGGTTTCCCGGCCAAAATAAGCATCCAGCGGGCGCTGGTTAATCACGATGTTGCCCGTACCGGGCCGCAGAAACACACGCGCTGTGGCGGTTTTACGCCGACCCGTGCCATAGTTTTGTTTTTCGATCATGCTGGCTTGTTCCGTTCCGGTGAATGCGCTGGCCGCTTAAACAGCGAGTGACAACGGCTTAGGTTGTTGCGCGGCATGCTGGTGCTCAGGACCAGCGTAGACCTTGAGCTTGCGGAACATGGCCCGCCCCAGCGGATTTTTAGGCAACATGCCCTTAATCGCCATTTCAAGCACCCGCTCCGGAGCCTGCTGCAACAGCTTCTCCATAGAAATCGACTTGAGGTTGCCGACATAGCCGGTTGTCCGATAATAGAACTTATCAGCCTTCTTACGGCCCGTCGCCCGCACCTGCCCGGCATTGATGACGATAATATGGTCGCCGGTATCGACATGCGGCGTATATTCCGGCTTGTGCTTTCCCCGCAAGCGGCGAGCGATTTCCGATGAAAGCCGACCCAGAACCTGATCTTTGGCGTCGATGACATACCACGCACGCTGGACCTCGGCGGGCTTGGCGCTGAACGTTCTCATAATTGACAGTGCTCCAAAAAATCCATATCCGCTTGGAAAGCTGCGTATCTTACCCAAGCTGCCCATACCCCGCAAGTTTTCGGCTCACGGCGGCAATATTGCGCGCCCTGCGCTAAATGCGCAGTCGTTCCACAGGGCAGCCCTTTACCAAATGTTCATTGATGATGTCGTCCAGATCCGCGTGATCGATATAGGTATACCAGGTCTCTTCAGGATAAATCACAATGACCGGCCCCTCGGCGCAGCGGTCCAGACAACCCGCAGTATTGATCCGCACCTTGTGCGGGATGGCCGACCCCAGTTGCTTGACCCGTTGCTTGACATAATCACGGGCTTCCTGCGCAGCGTATTGCTGGCAACATGCCGAGCCATCGGGTCGCTGATTAGTGCAAAAAAAGACATGATAGTGATAATAAGACATTCCCATTCCTCATGATTCCGCTGACGGACCTTTGCTGATGACGACGCGCCACTATACCGCTGTTGATACCCTGTGCAGCCATCTCGATCAGGCGGTACGCACCCTCTTTGGGCAGCCGATAACCACAGGCCGCCCCAATCCCGCCGCCGTCGCGCCGCGCTCGGAACTTGCGCCGCGCGAGCAGCAACTGGCGGGGCGGCTGATGCGAGTCAACCATACGGGCGAGGTCTGCGCCCAGGCGCTGTATCAGGGCCAGGCCTTGACCGCGCGGTTGCCAACAGTGCGCGCGCGTATGGAACAAGCTGCCGAAGAGGAAAATGACCATCTCGCTTGGTGTGAAGCCCGCCTGTTGGAGTTAGGCAGCCGCCGCAGTGTTCTTAATCCGCTGTTTTATCTTGGATCTTTCACCATTGGCGCACTGGCGGGCGCAGTGGGTGATCGCTGGAGCCTGGGGTTTGTCGCTGAGACCGAACAGCAAGTGGTGGAACATTTAAACCGGCACCTGGAGCGTCTGCCGGAAGCCGATCAGCCCAGCCGCAAGATTGTCGAGCAAATGAAAGAGGATGAAGCCCATCATGCCGCCAACGCGATGGCCGCCGGCGCGGCGCGGCTGTCCTTGCCGGTGCGCGCACTGATGAGCGGCGCGGCAACAGTCATGACCGGGAGCACGTACTGGATTTGAGGCGCGCGTTGGTCAAATCTCTGCATGCCACCGGGGTCTTGCTCTGCGCGGTCTGGCCTCTACCGCCGGTATTCAGCGGCGCTCAACCCTCGCGAATTTCAAAAGTGTGGCTGATCTTCGCAGTCTGGCCCAACATGATGGAGGCGGAGCAGTATTTTTCCGCCGATAAGTGAATCGCGTGCTCGAC
>JBATSQ010000145.1:0-1690 GCA_049293375.1 Candidatus Contendibacter sp. | reverse complement strand
GCAATTCCGGCACCGAGGCGACCATGAGCGCCATCCGGCTGGCGCGTGGCTGCACCGGCCGCGACAAGATCGTCAAATTTGAGGGTTGTTATCACGGTCATTCCGATGCGCTGCTGGTGAAGGCCGGCTCTGGGGCGCTGACCCTCGGCGTTCCCACCTCCCCCGGTGTGCCGGCGGCGCTGGCCTCCCACACCCTGACCCTAAGCTATAACGATGTAGAGGGGGTTCGCGCGCTGTTCGCCCAAATCGGCGCGGAGATCGCCGCGATCATCGTGGAGCCGGTCGCGGGCAACATGAATTGTATCCCGCCCGTACCCGGCTTTCTGGAAGGCTTACGCGCCGTGTGCGATCAGTACGGCAGCCTACTGATTTTCGATGAGGTGATGACCGGTTTTCGGGTAGCGGCGGGTGGGGCGCAGGCACTGTATGGCATCCAACCGGATTTAACGACTCTGGGTAAGATCATTGGGGGCGGGATGCCGGTTGGCGCGTTTGGTGGCCGACGGGCGCTCATGGAGCAATTGGCTCCGCTGGGACCAATCTATCAGGCGGGCACCCTGTCCGGCAACCCGGTGGCGATGGCGGCAGGTCTAGCGACGCTGGCGCTCATCTCCACGCCCGACTTCCATGCCAATCTCGCCGCCAAGACCTGGCATCTGTGCGACGGGCTGACCCGTATCGCCCAAGGCGCAGGGATCCCGCTCACCGCAAATTCGGTCGGCGGGATGTTTGGCATTTTTTTCACAGACGCTATCGTCACCACCTATGCCCAGGCGGTGGCCTGCAATGTGGAACGCTTCAAGGCTTTTTTTCACGGGATGCTGGCCGAAGGTGTCTATCTGGCACCCTCCGCTTTTGAGGCGGGCTTTCTGTCGTCAGCACATACCGAAGACGAGATTGCCGCGACTCTCACGGCGGCCCAGCGTGTCTTTGCACAGATTTAAGTACTTTGCCGAAAGTTCGAGCTGTCCATATGAAGGTAACATATTGAAAATACTACATAAAAATACTGTATAACTTAGGGTTGTCTACTTAAAACGTCGCTCATTGCGGTTCCAGCACAATCACTTGCAGATCGTTTTCCCGATTGGGTTTAAGCTTTTTTGTTACCTCTTTATATCCTGCTTTGCTAATCACCAAACTGGCTTGATGGGCCGATGCAGTAATCGTCACGAAGTTAAAGGAACCATCGGTGCCTGTCGTTTGTTTGACCTCTTTCTGCAGGGGGGAGCCAAGTGCGGCATCCCCCCTGCTCTGCAAAACCACAACTACCCCCGAAAGCGGATTGCCATTCCCATCACGCAGCGTCCCCTTGGCTTGAGTTGCCGGATCACAGCCGACAAGCGCTAGCGCCAATAAAAAGAAAGTCAGTAGCCTCATCATGGGGATTCTCGCCATTCCCGATTCAAAAAGGCAAATTTTTAGTGAATTCAAGCTATTCCTTCTCTAACATAATCACGAACATAAGGCCATAAATCACCCGAGGTTGGCTCGCCCGCCAAAAACCAGTGCTCCACAATAGACGCTTGCTGTTCCACATTGTAAGACGACCAGGGGCTACCAGCGGTGTAGCTATAGGCTCCACCACCGCGCAGGCATTGACTGATACAGGAACTGAAGACGTAGCTTAGAGCCAAGACGCTGTTTTTACCTTGCCAAACATGCATGGTCTCGTGCACCAGCAAATCGG
>JBATSQ010000144.1:0-2192 GCA_049293375.1 Candidatus Contendibacter sp. | reverse complement strand
GTCTGATCCGGCCCGGCGACACGCTCGCTACCAGCGGGTTCGTCGGCACCGGTTTTGCCGAAGACATTGCCTGCGCCATTGAGGAGCTTTATCTGGCGACGGACGATGAAGCCGATACGCCCGGCCTCGCTAAGCTACGCGACCTGACCTTGGTGTACGCCGCCGGTCAAGGCGACGGTAAACAACGCGGCCTCAACCACCTCGGCCATGCAGGTTTAGTCAAACGGGTCATCGGCGGGCATTGGGGTCTGGTGCCGAAACTGCAAGCCTTAGCCGTGGCGAACCAAATTGAAGCCTACAACTTACCGCAAGGGGTGATTACTCATCTCTACCGCGATATCGCCGCTGGCAAGCCGGGCACCATCACTCACGTCGGCCTCGGTACCTTCGTCGATCCGCGCCACGGCGGCGGCAAGCTCAACGCCAGCACCCAGGAAGAGCTGGTGCAGCTCATAGTAATCGGTGAGCGCGAGTATCTGTTCTACAAGGCGTTCCCGATCAATGTCGGCATCATCCGCGCCACCACCGCCGATATCGACGGCAATCTGTCCATGGAAAAGGAGGCACTAACGCTGGAGTCGCTGGCGATTGCCATGGCCGTTCGTAACTCTGGCGGCATCGTGATTGCGCAGGTGGAGCGCGTCGCGGAACGCGGCTTTTTAAGGCCGAAAGACGTCCGCGTTCCCGGTATCCTGGTGGATTGCATCGTGGTCGCGCCGCCGGAGCATCACTGGCAAACCTTTGCCACGCCCTACAACCCGGCGTTCTCCGGTGAAATCAAGGTGCCGTTGGCTTCGATTCCGTCGATCCCGATGAGCGAGCGCAAGATCATCGCCCGGCGCGCGGCGCTGGAATTGACCCCCAACGCTATCGTCAATCTCGGTATCGGGATGCCGGAAAGCGTGGCCAATGTCGCCGCCGAGGAGAAAATTATCGACCTGCTCACCATGACCGCCGAACCGGGCGTGATCGGCGGCATTCCGGCCGGTGGTCTGGATTTCGGGGCTTCCACCAACGTACAGGCCATTATCGATCAGCCCAATCAGTTCGATTTTTATGACGGCGGCGGTCTGGATTTAACCGTGCTGGGACTGGCGCAAGTGGATGCACAGGGCAATCTGAATGTTTCGAAGTTCGGCGCACGCATCGCCGGCGCGGGTGGTTTTATCAACATCAGCCAAAATTCCCGGAAAGTCGTGTTCGCTGGCACTTTCACCGCCGGCAAATTGCGCATTGCCGTCGAACAAGGTCAGTTGCGGATCCTGGAAGAAGGCGAGACGCCCAAGTTTATCGAGCAGGTTGAGCATCGCACCTTCAGCGGCCTGGTGGCCAGCCAGCGCCAGCAACCGGTTTTGTACGTCACCGAACGGGCAGTCTTCCGCCTCACCGCCAGCGGACCCGAACTGATTGAAATCGCGCCCGGCATCGATCTGGAGCGGGATGTGCTGGCGCGGATGACCTTCCAGCCGCGCATTAGCCCGCAGCTTCGGCTCATGGATGCGCGGATTTTCGGAGAGGGGCCGATGGGATTGCGTGACCTTATGCTGGTGCAACCCCTGGATCAGCGCCTGGCCTACGATCCAGTGAAGAATTTATTTTTTATCAATTTTGAGGGTTTAAGTATCCGTAGTCCCGCCGACATTGTCCATATAGGGGCTGTGATTGGCGAAAAGCTCAGTCCGCTGGATAAGAAAGTGTTTGCCATTGTCAATTACGACAATTTTTCGATAGTCCCGGAATTACTGCACGATTACATGGAATTAGTGAGCGACCTGGTACAGCGTTACTACGTGGGCGTGACCCGCTATACCACCAGCGCTTTTTTGCGCGCCCGGCTGGGCGACGCCCTGCGCGAGCACGATATCACCCCGCATCTCTACGAAACCGCTGCAGAAGCAGAGGCGCGGCTCGATCCGTCCAAAGTCCTCTAACCGGTGCTTCCAGGGATGCTACAGGCTCGCCCGGACTTGCGTGGAATGGCCCACTGAAGCGGTCGCTCAAACCCCTGGATCGCGTGGCTTATCATCGCCGATCCGGCTCGGTGTGGGACCGCTTTGGTGCTTGTATTTGGCATCCTGGCGTTTGTGGTAAGGCCGCAGCGCCGGGCCGCTCAGTGTCTCAAAGCTGATGGCGCAAATCGCCATACCCGGCCGCAGCGCCAGCGGCAATTTACCGCTGTTGTAACACTCCAG
>JBATSQ010000143.1:0-16113 GCA_049293375.1 Candidatus Contendibacter sp. | reverse complement strand
CCGAGCGTGAAGCGCAGGCGGTGATAGCGAACGCGGAATTGATCCGCAAGCTGGTTGAACAGTTCGCCACCCTGCACACCGCTTGACCCCGCTTGCCCCTCCGGCGTAAGCTTGCTGCTAGGTGCTTCAGACACACCACACAGCGGTTCCCCGCTCCGAGAATTGCGGTTTTTTTGTGCCCGTTCGGTTTCTGTCGGGCGTGCGGCTAATACAACACGGGTACGCCCGAAATATGCCCGCCGTCTGTGTGCGGTCTGAAGCGCCCGGCGCCATCTTCCGGTGGTGTCAATTTCAGAAATCACACAGGAGGCCACATGGCCGCTCAGCTTGTCCGCATTACCAACGAAGTCGAAATCCCCTACCTCACCTATCGGGGTCAACCCGTCCTGACCTTCGCCCTGATCGACAAGGTTCACAACCGTGTCGAAGGCACGGCGCGCAAGCGGTTTTGCGACAACCGCAAACGGTTTATCGAAGGCGAAGATTATTTTTACCTTGCTGATTCTGAAAGCTTGTCCGTTTTTCGGACAAGCCATCCCGGCATCCTGAAAGACGCCGCCAACGAAATCACCCTCATCACCGAATCCGGCTATCTGATGCTGGTGAAGTCGTTCACCGATGACCTTAGTTGGCAGATTCAACGGCAACTGGTGAAGCTCTACTTCCGCGTCAAAGCGATGGCGGAACAACCCAAGCCCGGCATTCCCGACGCGCAATGGCGGGAGATCCTGACCCTGATCCACGCCATCTCGAACCACTGCCATTTCAGCAGCGGCGCGGGTTCCGCTGTCCACGAGCGGTTGCGCTGGATAGGCGGCGTTGCCAACAGCCGCTTCTTGCCGCCCGAACAGTTCGAGGACGCCAAGCGGGAAGTGGCCGCCCTGGCAGAACTGGCGGAACAGCACTTCAACCGCTGGATCAGCGGAGACCGGGAATTTATTGAACAGGTGTTGCGCCCACCGGTCAGCATCCGTAAAGTCCGGGCGCTGGTGCGCCGCCAGTCCTTGCAGCCGAGCTTGGGCTTGTAGCCCCCACTGCCGCGCCACGGAGGGCGCTAGACTCTCTAACACGGCTAGGGTCGCTCCCGAAAAAGGGTGCCCGCAGACACCCCCTGCCGTTTTCCCTTCCTCTGCGGTCTGCTGCGGAGACTCAAGCATGTCTGAATCTGCCTCATTTTCTGCTGAACACCGATTGCGCTTGGCAGAATTGGCGATGCAGTTGACGGTGGCCAGTCTTAACCACAAAGCTTCGATAGATTGGGTCTGCAAAAACCAACCTGGTATTGATCCCAATAAAATCTCAGCGTTACAGTTTTTTGATTTGATCTACGATCACTTATCAGGCAAGGTCGGGATGTAATACGAAAGCATTCTTGCGCCGAATGTCGGGCCATTGATCCCATTCAGCGCAAGGAATAAGGCTTCGGCTTGATAAAAAGGGTCTACCTCCGGCCACTGTTGCCGGATGTAGCCCACCAGGGTGTTGGCCATCGTCCACGCATCGGGCGGAGGCGGTTTAAGCGCCGTTTCGGTTGGGCCAGAGGTTTGATTCGACATCACATCTCCTACGGCGCAAAGGTCAGTTCTTCGATCTGATAAGGCGCGGACTTGCCCTCCGGGGTAGTCATCACCCCGCTAAAGTTCGGCTTGATGTAATCATTGGCGGCAAAATCTATCTCAGTCGCCTTATTCACGGTGCACTCAAAGACGGTGACCTTGACCGGCTTTTGATTCACCCGGTTGGTGCCGAACAGCTCAATTTGCAGGGTCACCTGCGCAATCTGGTTGCCCAGGAGGGTGGCGCCAGAAACGGCGTTGTAGGCATAGCTCCACTGACACGCCTCATCCACGGCAATGGTGCTCGCGCCGGGAATGAAGATCATGCCGTGCTGGAGCCAGAGATCCTGCAAGCCGTAATCGTCTTCGGCCACCAGCGCGGAATCGTCGGCGTGCTTGCCGGAGAAGCCCGCCGCTACGATGTTGCGGTGCGGCAATTGCAGCCAGGAGTCCTTGAACTTTACCGGCACCACGCCATCGACCACCGACCCGCCGCTCTCGGCAAGCGCGGTTGAGGTCGCTCGTAACGCCAGTAGAATCAGTTCCTTGCCCGCATCATCGGTTTCCAGCGCAAAGGTCGGTTCGGCCGCTCCCATGACGACCGGGTCGGCGCGTTGTCCGGCCATGCCGCGCAAATGCAACTCGCGGGTTTTGATTTCGGCGTCACCAGGGTTGATGGCGAGCTTTAAGGGCGAAATGGGGCCGATGGGCTTGCCCAGCGTGCCGTCGCTTTGGCGGACGCGAATCATCGTGTCGCCCTCGAAGATCATCCCCGCCAGATTTTGGGCGCTCCGTGCTCTTACCGTTTGATTAGCCATCGTTAAACTCCGTGATCAAAATGGAAGGTTTGCGTCCACGCCACCGCCCAGAGAGCGATGCGTAAATTGTTGACGTGGCCGGTATACAAGTTCTCCGCACTGATTGAAGTGACCTCCGGCGGACGAGCGGTTTGCTCGTCGAAGCCCCAGCGCTCAGTCGGCAGTAAATCCACAATCTGGAGCGCGGTATCCATGGCCAGACGGGTGCGGGATTCGCTGGGGGTATCTGCGCCTAGGCAGTACGCGCCAAAGCGCAGGTCACTTTGCCAGCGCTCGCGGCCTCGGCTTTTGTAGTCGGTGAGACTGAGCACCGCCACTAGGATGCACGGCGCTTTGCCCAGCTGCAGCGGCAGTTCTTTTTCCACAAACCGTCCGCCGTGGCTTTCGACCTGCAAGGGAGCAAAGGCGGTGGCCAAGCCTTCGGTCACCACAGCCAAGACACTAGACAGGTTCACGTCGCGCCCTCCGCCAGCCGATCCAGCCAGTCTTCGGCCAGATCCAGCAGTTCTTGCGCATCACTTTCCGACACGCCCAGGAAAGGGCGGGCGGGAATCGCATCCCGCCCGAACTGGTGGGTGGCCGCGTACTTCAAATGGGTGCCCCAACCGGCGGTTTGTCGGTCAGCAAAGGCATTGATGCTCTCCACTAAGCTGCCGGTGGATTCCAGTAAGGATTGCCCGCTATGGCGGGTCTTGGCATACCCTGGCGACCATTCCGGCCAGACTTCGCCGTGGGGGCCGTGCTTGTCATCGGTCAAGCGGCGCTTAGTCTGGTTTTCGCCCGCCTGGGCTAAATCCATGAGCATCGGTTCGGGGTTTTGTAACCCAGCGATCAGCCGACCGATGCGAAAATTCAGTCGCTCCAGCCCTTCCGGGCGGATTTCAATCGCCGCGCCGGTCACAGGCGCCCTCGCCCGAAGAGGCGCGGTTGACTCTGGATATACAGCTGATCGGCCCGTGGTACGGTGCCTAAGGTCACGCCCGGCGGCGCGAATTTGCCCGCGGCAATGGCCTCCAGCAGCGCTAGAGCGTCCTCGTAGCGCCGCCGCCGGTCCTTAAAGTCGTCTTGACTGGCAATGGCAGTGGGCGTGGTTTGATACAGGGCGATGTCTACCGCAAGATCGACCAGCCAGTCGGGAGTAACCCCAGGCCAAGGTACGATCAGGCTAAAGGGCGCGGCTTTGAGATAGCCATCAATCAGGCCGCTGGCCTCTACACAGGCCAGCGCGACCGCCGCCTCATCCAGTACGCCACCCACTTGCGGCCCGGCCTGCTTTAGCTCACCGGGGTGGCGGGATTCAATGTCAGCTTGGGTGGCGTAGGACATGGCGGCGGTCTTTGGGTGATGGACGGATTATTCGATGGGGGTCGGTACCGGATCTGCCGCTGCCGCAACGGGGTCAGGCATCGGCTCTATGTCGCCTACGAAAATACCCAGCGACACCGCCTCAGCGGCGACCAGATCAACCTGCAACAGCGCTGTGACCTCGCGTACCTCTGGGCCTAGCCGGGCATCCGCCGTGGCGCGGATTTGCACCGGTCCGAGATTTCCGCTGGGCGTGATGATAGCGCTCAAGCCGTCGTCGGCAACGACCAGCGTCACCAGGTTGGGATCGCTAACGTCCCAAGCGGGCGCGCCATCGATGGCGGCAGGATTGCCTTTGTAGTCCACTGGGGAAAGGAAAGCAGTTACACGATGATCAATGGGTAAAACAAACGCCATGGGAGACTCTCCAAACAGTAAGAAAGGGGTGGATGAGGAAAAGACGCCCCAGCGCAACCGAACGGACGGACACGCCGTCCAGCCCAGCCAGCGCAAGAGCCACTGCCAGTACGCGATCATTTTTTCTTAAGCGCGTGATCTGCACCGCCCACACTATCGCTCGCACCAGCGAGTGAGGGAGCGGTGTGGGCAACATCAAGGGCGACAGTGTGAGGTTCCGCGCCAGACGCCCCGGAAGCGCCAGACGCCCCGGAAGCACCGGGCGGCGCGGTTTTGGTAGTGAGGTCTTCCGACCCAGGAGGGTCGTAGCGAATCTCTACCACCAGCATGGTCTCAGCGCGCAACGCGGTAAGCTGCTCGGCGGTAAAGCGATCCAGCGGGTAGCTCGTCGGCGTACCTGGATGCGCGATGCCCGCCCGGCGGAAGCCATCCCGTTTTGCGGTAATGCGGATCAGTTCAGCCATGGCGTTACCAACAATTCAGCGGTGTTGCGGTAGAGGTTGGTGGTAGCCCCAATCATCTCAGCGTTCAGCAGCTTGAGCGCGGCCATTTCTAGGCTCGGCGGCACCACCAGCAGCGTGGGATTCACGTTCAAGGGGCGGCCACCGTCGCCGGTGAGGCTCATCATGGCGGTACGGGCAGCGGCGTAGTTAGCCTCGTCCAGGGGCTGCTTGCTGGCGTAGGCTAGCCGCCACAGGGCATAGCCGACATTGAGAAAGGCATCCGCGCCGTAGATGTATTCGCCGCGCCAGAACACGGGATCATCCGTTTCCCGATCCAGGGCCACAAAAGCGTAATCCTTGACTTTTTGAAAGATGATCGGCTTGACCGCCTTGCTGGTGTCGATGAGATACCAGGCTGTTCCTGTGCCGCCGCCGAAGTTGGACACACTGGTCTCGTTGCCGTTGGCATCTTGTACCGGGTGATCGGTGTCAAAAAAGTACTGTTTGTCGTAACACAGGCTGTTGAATCCGGCCTTGAGCAGACTGAACACCAGTTCATCGGGGTGGGTTTTGGCGTCCATTCCTAACTGGGAAAACACGGGGCGGTACATGCCGTAGGTATCCAGCTCGATATCAATGCGCTTGACGGAGATGGTGTTTTCAAATTGCAGGTTTTTGATCGTCCAGTCATGGGTGGAGAGGTTTTGCACCTGCCGGTCGCCGATCCACTCGCGAAAGCGGGTATTCGCTCCCAGCCAGCCATACACTTCCTGCTTGGCGTTAGAGGGCACCGTCATGGCGATGCGATCCCACGCGCTGGGGGCGGTATCAAACGCGCCCTGGAAAATGGCCTTGAATCCGGTGGTGAGAAAAGCGAGGTTTTGCCTGTTAATAATCATGTTTGCCCCTATGAAATGATCGCATCCACCCCGAAATCCACCCAGACGCCGCGCCCGCCCACATCCCGCACGACGCCCGCAATAGGACGGTCTCCGCTGTTGCTGGTCTTTGCGACGGTCTGATCGTCGACTGCGTAGCAGGGGCCTCCTACATCCGCGAGTCCAATCTGATCAATGCCGGAGCTATTGGCGTAGCAAAAACACCCACGCCGCAGCTTGGCGCGCAGAGCGCCGCCGAGGCCTCCTCGGTTGTCGGCGGTTTCTTCGACCCGCCCAATAACCTTCGCTTCTGGGGATCCCTCTCCCGGCGGCCCGACTTCCCCACCGGCATACATCGCGCCCATCCCGCCGGCATAGAGCACCGTGTCAGCGATGATGGGGAACTCAAACAGCACGGCATCGCGCGACAGGGTGTCGCGTTCACGGGTCAGCGCAGCCATTAGGTGGACTCCTCGGATGTGCGGTAGTGCTCTGGCGTGATGCCCAGGGCGCGGCAGATCGCCTGCTCGGTTTCAGAGAGCGTTTCCCCCCGGGCCGGTTTTTTGGCGCTATCCAGCGCGGATTTCGCACCCAGAATCGGCGGTGCTTTGTCCAGGAACGCCTTAAAGGCGTCAAAGCCACCCTCGGTCTTGCACATGGCCGCGTAATAGTCTTGGGTAGCGGGACTGATCTTGCAGTCCGCAAGGGCTTTTTCGATCAGGTTGTTAATCTGGCCATCGCGCTGGGCGGTTTCCACTGCCGCGAGCTTTTGTTCGGCGTTGGTGGCGCGGGCCAGCGCTGCGTCGTAATCCGCACGCGGAACGAATTTCTCTAGCAGCGGCGTTTCGGCGCGGTTTTTGGCGGTGGCCAGATCGGTGCGCAGCGCTCGGATGGCGGTCACCACGGCGGTTTCGTCGGTGGTGGTGGCCGGCAAGTCGAGCGCCGCCAGAAGTGCGGGCGATAGCGACACGGGCGGTTCCTCCCGGTTGAGGGCGGTCAAGGCGAGATTGGGGGTATTGGTGAGGCCGACGCTGGTCAGCGCGACGATGCGCGTAGACTGTTTGTCGTAGAGAAAAACGGGGGAGAGAAACCGATAGGATTTATCGGCGATTTGGGCGCTCGCTTTCGCTGTCCACTCGGCATGGCCCCAGATCGCGCCGCCCCGGTTTTCGATGCGGTCGATCCATCCCGCCGCTGGGGCGTCTAGCCCTTGCGGGGCGCGGTGTTCGGTGGCGTGTTCCCAGTCGATGACCAGCGGCCTTTGCCGCGCCTGGAAGGCGGCAACAATGGCGTCGGGTGCATCATTGACCCAGGCGCGGCCATCGGCCCCGGTCACCTGCGGACCGGGGGGGATCAGTTCGATCCAGTCCGGGGCTGACCCGTCAAGAGCAAAGCAAAGGGCGGTGGCAAGCGAGCGATTCATGCCCGCACCGTAGTCGAACGGTGTGGGTAATCGCTATTCCGGAATTTTAAGAAAAAACTGGAAAATTTTTCGCTGAAGGATAGCGCCCTCCCTGGCGCGGGAGGGGTTAGGTCAACGGATGCTATATGCTATACTTCACGGCAGACCCACTTGAGCACAATCTGGTTGCCGGAACGCCTTCGGGCCCGTGAAGGGAAAACCAGTCCTTCCAAGTGGGTTCACTTGTTTTGCTCCCCACGCAGCTTAGCAATATTTTTGGCGTCTGAGCGCCGAAACGATTGCAAGTAAACCTCATCGCCCGCCTTGGTAGCTTTTAGCACCGCGACAAACCATTCGCCACGATACTGGATGGCCACGACATGCAGCGGCCTATCGGAAATTCGCTCGCCCTGATCGAGCAGCTCCTGCAGCCACGCATAACTCTCCGCCGTGATTTCCGGATGCTTGCGCTGCTTGTTGGCCGTGTAACGCGACAAAAGGACCGTGCCCGTTGTTGCGCCCAAGAGCGCGCGGATATCAGAAGGCAATGCGGCGACCGGCACCGATCCGGCCTGACCGGATTCCAGAAATTGCCGGACTCGATCGTGATCGATCTGTGGCCGGTTCCCGGTCTGCCGGGACACCGCCGCGCGCTCTTTCTCCGCAAACAGCGTTTGCAGGTGGGCCAACCGCCCTTCGCCCGGATTGTAATCCCAGCCCGGATCGATGCCCTTGGGCACCTGCTGCACCTCGCCGGTGCGCTGGTTGGTCCATTCGACCCGGGAGGTTTTAGGCGCGGTGGTGCTGACCGGGACTCTAGCGCCGGTGTGGCGTCCGGTCGGTAGTCCGGTTTCGGGGTTGATTTCTTGGGTGGCTTGACTGGCGGGCGCGGGAATGCCGGTTTTGAGGAGGCGTTCGTATTCCCTTTGGGTGACCTGGCGGATGCGGCACTTGCATCCCCAGCCGTTGGGGACGAAGTGCGTTTTCCACCAAGGATCGTCAACCGACAACACGGTTCCATGCCAACTGAGGTGCTCTACCCGATGTTCGCGGCTGGGGCCGACGGTATAAAGGAGATACGGCAGGCTCTCTTTGGTGCGCTGGATGCGCTTCCATTGGCCAGCCGCTCTGGCGGTGCGCAGATTGGTGTCGTAGATGATGCGCAAGCGGCGTGGGCTGCCCAGTTGCACCGGCTTGGTTTCACCGGTGAGCGGGTCCACCCTCTCCTGCACCCCCCACCAGCCCTTTTCTTGCAGGATGGGCGTGAGGCGTTTTTGAAAGTCGTGAAATGTCAGTCCCTCGGCCAGCGCCTGATCGACGGCGGCGCGCACGTCTGCGAGCATATCCAGTTGCATGATTTTAGCGACGGTGAACGCGATGGTGTGCTCTTCGCGCCACACGTCGCGATAATCGAAACCTATCTTGAAGCCTTTAGCGCGGAACCAGTCCAGGGCTTCTTTGGGTGGCGGGAAAGACAGGGTGGGGTCAGCGCGCGGCATCACCTGCCCCGCGCGCCTTGAAGGCGGCTTGCGCGAGCGATTCAATCAGCGCCTTCGTGTCCATACCCTCCAGCAGCATCGGCAGTTGCGCCAGGAAATCCGCAAACGATTCGGCGTGATCGGCTAGGGTCTGTATCGGATCAAGGACTGGGGCGATGAGCGGTTGCCAATCGTCCAGGGCATCCAGAGCGAGTTGGTCGATGTCATCGACTGGCGCGAACTGGATCGGTCGATTCGCGGCGCGATTGAGCGCAGGCGGTGGCTGTTCGGATGGTGCTGGTTGAGGCTGCTGCGCTGGCTTGCCGAGCAATTTGGCATCGGGGGCGGGATCAGGCAGGCCCCACTTATCCCGGATGACCGACTGCTCGACTTCCAGCCCTAGCGGCACCATCTCTTTGAGCATGGTGACCAGCCCGGCCAGGTCTTCCTGATCCGGTACCTGCAGCTGGATCGACGGATAGGCGACTTGCGGGCCAAAATTGAGATCAATGAAGGGCCGTACCAATTGCTCATTGAGGGTGTTGGCGAGTTCTTCGGCATCGGACTCAAGAATATCCCGACGCACGTCTGATGCAAGCTGCTCACCGCCCAGTCTGCCCGCAGTTGAATCCGCTGCATCGGATCGACCGAGCACGATTTTGCTGATGAGCTTATCCAGCCGATCCGCCAGTCGATCAAACAAATCTGCCCCACCCGCCCCACTGCCTGCGGCCTGAAAATCAATTTGCATCGACATCGGCAGCACCGCCGCTGCATCCGACCCCAGCCCGGACACGGCCGCAATGAGCTTATCAATCGCGGCTTTGGCTTCAGCGCTCTGATCCGTTGCGAGATGATCGGGATAGCGACCCAGCCGCAGCGGCATCCCGAAGACTTCGGCAAACGCCAGCCAGTCTTCCAGGACGAAGGTGGAGCACATATAACTGGTCGCGGCCAGACGCGCCAAACCGCCACGAATCGGCAATCCCATTTTCAGGGACGGCTCATGGACAATAAACCGCCACGGTGCGAGCGGCAGGCCGTCAAACGGAGCGGATTCATCGAGCAGGCGCAGCTCGCGGCCCGTGATCCGGTCGTAGGCAAAATAACGCGGATCGCGCCAGGTGTAGGCGTGTTCCAGCCGGGATTGGTCACGCGGTACCCACGGCGTTTGCTCAGTATCCCAGCGGATTTCTACCACGGAGTAGCCCTTGCCCAGGGCATCGAGCAGGGCGGGCAGCAGGCGGCCAAAGGCTGGGGTTTTGACCAGATGCAATTCAACGGCATCGCGTAGTTTCACATCAGCGGGATCATCGCTAGCGGATTCAACGCTGCGTGACAGCCCTAGCACTGCTCGACGGCGGGTGCCGAGTACAGCCCCATACTGCGGACTGCGCTCCTCCATCTCCTCCGCAAGGGTCAGATACGCATGGGCATCGCCATCGACCGCCTGGCGCAGGATGCTCGCGAGTTTTGCTGGGGTGAGACCCATCGCCACCGAATCGGCCAGCCGACGCCGCACACCGGTCAGACTAACGGTGGCGATTTCGCGGGTGAGGTCGGCCTTGCTCAGCGCGAGGGGCCGGCCATCGGGGCCGAGGATTTTCACCATGGGGGTCTCCGCGCGCCGTCCCTGGCGCTTGTGGCTCGTGCAGCCGCCTGTAGTGGCTGGATGCCAAGGTCTGGAACAGACTCCGCGCTGTTTTTGCCCAGCCGTTTCAGTGTCGGCTGGAACGGATTACGGTCCAATTCGATCAACTGCACGATGCCCGCGATGGCGATGGGCCGGACCATCCATTCGGTGACGCCGTTGGGGTGCATCTCTGAGACGAACCAAGTCCCCACATAGTCCTTGCGTGGAACAAAGCGGTTGGCGCCGACGCCGCTGTATTGGTTGGCCTGACAGGCGATGCCATGACGGCGGCAGAACTCCAGAAACTTGGGCCGATTGAACCGCTGGCCGGTCTTGCGCTGGAGCAGGCTGAACATGGAGGCGAAATCCATCACCGATTCAGACGACACCACCTGATCGTGAAAGATGACCTTGGGACGACTGGCTTCCACTTCGCGCTGGAGGTTTTGGGAGCGTTCGTATTCCAGCGCCCACGCCCGCGCCGCTTCCGCCGGATTGGCGAAGTTGGGCATTGGGGGCCTTGCTTGGCCGCCGAGATAGGCGTCAAAGACATGCACGATTTCAACTTGCACGTCGAACGCCTTGTCCGTCTCCGACTTCATGCAGATGAAGATCGCCTGCTTTTGGTTGAGGTAATATGCCTGGGTTTCATTCCCTTCAACCACGCGCCCCACGGTGGGGCACCCTCCAAATTTCAGCAGCTTATCTTCGTTGCGCTTGATCATCTCGCGGATTTTACGCGGACGCTCAAATCCAAGGCGTTCGGCCAATTGCAGATCGAGAATGCGGGGTTCGTTTTCAACAACAGAAAGGATTAGATCAGCCATGACGGCCTCCATTGGATTAGGAATTTCCCACCAAGCGGGTGGGGAGGCGCTCCTACAGCCAATGACTGCTGGGTCCTTACGGATACCCAACGCCCCCCCATGGAAAATGGGCAGGCACAAAAATACCGCCTACAGGGCGGGGACTGCATTGGCTTAGGAATTTTTAGCGTACTCCGGGAAGGGATAGGGGTCAAGGTGAGCGTGAGCATTACAGTCGGCCTCGGATGCCGCCGTGACGGGCGAAAGCAGGCGTAGAGTCAGAGCGAAAATAACCCTCCGACGCCAGAACAGGGCGACGCGGAATGGCGGTGTAATCGAAGGTTTCTATCGGATTGTTCGCAGCGTACACGGCGAGAAAGCAGGCCCACGCCCGATCCGCGTGACCGGCGCTGTCGGATTCGGCAATAAAGCGCGGCGCGCCGGTGGCGGTGGTGGTTTTTTGCAGCTTGTGGAGGTCGTCGCGCACCTCGCGCCGGCCGGGAATGCGGATGCGTCGGGCCTCAAACGCCTCCTTGCCAATCGTGGCCAATTCCAGCTTGGCCGGGCCGGTAAATAACACCCCTTCCACCCGGTAGTGGCCATGCAGGCGTCGGGCGTCTTCCACCGGCTTTTCGCCCAGGCCGGTTTGATCCATGCAGCAGCGCACCACGCGATACCGCCGAAACACTTCGGCAAGCAGGGCGTCTTGCTCCGCAAAGGGGATGCGTTGCCGCGCGATCACCTCGCGCGTCCAGAGCACGTCGCCAACGGATTCCAAGACCCAGATCACAAACAGGTCATGGCGGGCGGCGATATCGACCCCGACGAAGCACGGTCCCCCAGCGTACCGCTCCGGCTGGTCGGCGTCCTTGTGCTCCGCGCCGTCGATCAGGCCGTAGGACAGCCAGGCGCTGGCCTCGTCCAGCCAGTGCAGCTCGTATTCTTGCGCCCAGGCGTCCTCGTCGTTGATGCCCGCCTTCAGCTCGTCCATATTTCGCGGCAGGCCATCGGCTACCGCCTGGTAAATGTCCACCACATGCCGCGACCAGACCGACGCGAGCGCCTGATCGGTCATCAGCTCGTAAAATTTGTTGCCCTTGCCGTTCGGGGTGGACACGACCCGCAGTTTGTGGCCGGCGCTGATCACCGGGAACAGGGCTTGCCAGATTTTGCGGCTGTCCTGGTGAAAGGCGAACTCATCCAACAGCACATTGGCTGAAAAGCCGCGCGCGGTATCGGGGTTGGCCGGCAGGGCGGTGATTTTGGAGCCGCCGGGCAAGATCGCGTCCAGCGCCAAATAATCCGGCATCCAGTCGCAGCGGGACTCCTGCCCCTCGAAATAGATTTGCAGGCCGCGCAGATGCCGATGAATCCCCATCTCCATGGCTTCTTTGGCCTGCCGCTCGCCGCGACTGAGGATGACCCAGCGGCGTTTTTGGCCGCTGGCTTCCGCCTCCAGACAATCCAGCACGATCTCCAGGGTGGACGTAAAGGTTTTCCCGCACTGGCGCGCCAGCATCCCGACTTTGTAGCGGCTGTCGTCTTTGAGCCAGCGGATTTGATAGGGCAGTAGCGCGCTAGCCATGGAGGCAGTCTCCGAACAGTTCTCGCTGCGCCCGCTCGACCGCCTCGGCTGTGGGCGGTTTCCGAGGTTCGATGATCTTGACCGACTGCAATTGGGGGGCGCAGTAGCGGGCCAGCTGCACCCACAGGTAGGCGCGCGTGCCGGCCGCGACATCCGGGTCTTGCGCCAGCCTGGCCATTTCCAGAAAGGGATCGATGCGCTCGCGCGCGAGCAGCCGCGCGACAGCCGACCCGGACGAGCGCGCCATCAGCCGCCTAGCGCCGGGTACAGGAGCTTCGCCACGATGCCGACGCACGCCGCCAGCGCGCTGACCAGCGTCGCGATGACGCCGTGGAAAATGGCGCGCTGCCGGGCGGCGTCTTCGCGCATGTGATCGGTCAGCGTCTGGTTGACCGCCAGAAATCCGTTGCGGATGTCGTCGTGCAGCTTCTGCAACTGCCCGCGCAAGTTGGAAATGTTCGCCTGCGTTTCGACGTTTTGCCCCTGGATATGCTCGACCCGGGCTTCCAGTACCGAGACCCTGGTATTCAACGCCGCATAGTTTTCGCGCAGCGCGTGATAGTCGGCGGCCGTGACGCGCCGCTCGGAGGGCGGATCGCCGTCGGTCGTCGGCGCGTTCAATTCATGCGCTTCCTGATGATTTGCACGGCGGCCTCGATGCCGAGGTTGACCAGGCTATCGGCCAGCGCGCGCCCGGTCATGCGCAACTCGGTGGCGATCACCTCGACGGCGCGCGCCCGCTTTTGCGCGCCGGTCAAATCCTGGCGCTCTTGCACGGCGACCGCGCTTTTGACGATCCTCCAGGCCGCGCCCAACAGCAGGGCCAGGGCGGAATCCAGCAGTCGGATGGCAATGGCGTTCATGGGTGTGTCTCCTAAAAATTCCAGCGGCATAGTGCTCGACAAACGCTTGCTGTCGCGGCGTGAGGGGACCAGCGGTGCGCAGTCATCGCCAATCCAAGCGGCAGGTCAACAAAAAATTAGCGGTCGCTAAATCCAGGCTTTTCAGACTGGGCTGGGCGCTTGGACGACACGGCAGCGTCTGGCATCCGGTCAGCAGCATCAACAGGATCAGTGTCAGCAGTCGTATCGCGTGGCTCCTTAAAGACCACTTCCAGCAATCCGGCCAGGGCCATCCCGGCCAGCGTGATCTGATCCCACAAATCCGGGCGCAGACTGACACCGCCGACGGTGAGTAACCACGCCAGGCCAATGTAGGTTCTACGCTCTTTGAGGCGATTTAAGAGCCACAACAATAACGTTTTCAAGACAACCCACCCTCTTGGCGAATCTTGTCGACATAGGCCTGATTCACCCAGCTCCCATCCCCACTTTTGCGCGGCGATCCAGCGTTGTAAGCGGCGACCACGCCTTCCATCCCATATTTAGAGCGATAAACCTCTACCAAGCGCGCCAGATACGTGCAGCTCCAGTCCAGGCCTACGGCGGGATCGCACAGTTCGGTCAGATACACCCCGTCAAAGCCGGTTTCACGCGCGGTCTGCCCCATGATTTGCATCAGGCCAAATGACGTGGCGCGCAACCGCGATTCCGTTTTAACGGAACAGGGCGCGTGGGCCTTGACCGGTTTGGTCATGACGTACCGATCATAAAAAGCTGGCTCATAACGCACCGCCCAGGGATTCCCGCCGGATTCAATGTGGACGATGGCGCGGATCAGGGACACCGGTAGGGTGTGCCGCTGGGCGGCGGCGGCGACAAGAGCGTCTAGCGAAGCGTTGCGAGTCAAGGTCTTCTCCCCTAAGGTCGATCAGACGTACCCTAACGAGAGGTTTTCCAGTTTTCTATTCCGGAATTTGAAAAAAAAACTGGAAAATTCATCCACCGCTCGCCTGTAGTCTGCGCTGTTCGGCCACGATGTCGTAAATGGTCGATAATGATAACTGGTAGAGCCGCGCCAATTCGGCGTGATTAGAACCCGTAAAATCGCGCCAGATCGCGGCGTTGCGCTGCTCCAAGTTGCGCATGGGGATATAGATCGATTCGCCGGGGAACTGGCTTTGCAAGTCATCCACCATCCGCAAGGCCAGCACCTTTGCATTGTCCGCCGGGAAGCAGCTCAGCAACCGCTGAAACAGAATATCCGCCACTTTCGCCAGCGCCTCTGGATAGCACTCTGGGCAGCGTAAGGGGCGGTAGTGGACGGAACGCAACATCAGGCTCAATCCGCCCCAGGGTACGGCGGATTGGCTACGGCACTGCGACGCGTGGCCGGTCGGTCGCAGTGGGGGCAGTGGGGGCAGTGGGGGCAGTGGTGGTGCATGGCTCAAGCGGCCTGTTGATGCGCGTCCGTGAGGGACTCGGTGAGGCTCTCTAGCAACCGCACTTGGCCTTGGTCGGCGCAGGCGCGCGCACGGGTGCGCTCGTATTCCTCGGCCTGGCCTTGCAGTTTGGCCCGGCGGTCGGCTTCCCTGGTGTGGCGCTGGTGCTGTGCCTGCTGGCGCTGCGCGTCCTGCGCGGCCAGGGTTTGCCGCAGCAGGGCGGCCACCGCGCGCAACCGCTGCGACGCCGTGGTGGCGTCGGCTTTGGGCGCTGCTGGCCCTTCTGGCAATGCGGTCTGGTCGGCGGTCTGGGCTTTTGGCCCTTCCAGCAGCCCGGCCACATCAAGGGCCGCTACCGACAGCCCAGGGAGTAGCGCCATAGCGTGCTCCCGGCCCAGTTGACCGCGCTGCACCGCTTGCGAGATGCGCTCTTTGCGCAAGCGTGGATCGGTGCCCAGCGTGACAGTCCAGTGCGGCGGTAAGCGTTTGGCGCGGGATTCGGTGACCGCGCGGTTGTAGGTTTCGATGAAACAACGCCGTGCGCCGACCTCATCGCCCACATCCAGAATTGGCTGGCAGGCCGTCCAGCCGGTGCGCATTTCGTCGTTCAGCACGCCAGTTTCGGCTTCGTCGCGCACAAGTCGCAACAGCAGCCCCCAGGCTTCATCTGCGCTTGGGCGGCCATCGTCGTCGGCCTTTGGGACGGGCAGATGCCGCACGATGTCGGCGGGTTTGGGCAAGTATTGGCCCTGCTGGGGGTCGGTCAGGTGGCGCTTGAACGCCACGGCGATCACGTCCAGCGCAAAACCTTCCAGCAACTCGAACCAGTCTGCGACAGACTCGCCGGTCGGCTGTTTGCCGTAAAACCGCCAGGTCTTGGCGATCAGGGCCGTAAAATCTGCTTTGTCAGTGGCTTGCATGTGCCAGCTCTCCTTCAAGTGCTGGGCGGGACAGGTTGCGCAGCAGGGCTTCAAACTCAGCCCCTTGCGGCGTCACGGGCACCGTAATGCCCGATTCTCTGCGAATGCGGCCACCTCCTGGAGCCGCTGGAGCAGGCTGGAAATGCCGATCTTTGAACACACAACCAACCCAGTTGGACGCGATAGCTTCGCCAATCAAGATCGCCGGATCGTGTCCAAACCCTTTGGCTTTTTCGAGATCAGTCAGCACTTGCTTGGCCGCTGTAGGCCCCATTGGTGAGCCTTTCTCTCGGCGATGCTGTTGGTAGGCTTCCCAGGTGGCAGGGCTTAACCACTCTGGGCAATCTGGAAATTTGGCGGAAACGGCGGGGGCGGTACGTGTGCGTCGCGCGCGAGCGCGTGTCCCACCCACGCTAGAATCCCCAGTCCCTTCTTGATTTCCAGGAGGAGACGGAGACGGAGACGGAGACGGAGACGGAGACGGAGACGGAGACGGAGACGGAGACGGAGACGGAGACGGAGACGGAGACGGAGACGGAGACGGAGACGGAGACGGGGAGCGCTCTGAGCACGCTACTAGCACGCTAGTAG
>JBATSQ010000142.1:0-9387 GCA_049293375.1 Candidatus Contendibacter sp. | reverse complement strand
GCATCCTGTTCATGGTTCTGGCGCATGGCAAGTTTCACCGGTTAGTTCCCGCTATCGCAACCGCTGTTTTGGAAGAAATATTCAGAAAAAGGAATCTCTCTTGCTACGTTTCACCGCCGTGCCGCTTGCGGGGATCGGCGTTCACTTCCTCAGATCATTCCGTGGAGAGTTAATTAATGATTGTGGCAATTCTGGCGCTGGTGGCCGGCCTGCTGGGCGTGGTCGCCGCCGCGATGTTGTACCGTTGGATCGTCCAGCAGTCGGCTGGCGACGCGCTCATGGTGTCGATCTCGGACGAGATCCACCTGGGGGCCATGACCTATTTGCGTGCGCAGTACGCCAAGATCGGCATCTTTGCCCTAGTGGTAGCGATGCTATTGTCCATGCAGCATGGCTTCGGCACCAGCATAGCGTTCATCATGGGTGCATTGACCTCGGCCCTAGCTGGTTTGGTTGGGATGCAGGCCGCCACCAAGGCCAATGTCCGCACCACGGCGGCGGCGCGGGAAGGCGGCGCGGGCGCTGCCCTGTTGATGACGTTTAACGGCGGCGCGGTCATGGGCCTGGCCGTGGCCAGTTTCGGTCTATTGGGCCTAGGCTCCCTGTTTTTCTTTCTATCTGCTAACTTTGCCACCGATCCCAGCTCGGCGTCCACCATCTGGGGCTTTTCGATGGGCGCTTCTTCCATCGCCCTGTTCGCGCGAGTCGGCGGTGGCATCTTCACCAAAGCCGCCGACGTGGGCGCGGACCTGGTGGGTAAGGTCGAGGCCGGCATCCCGGAAGACGATCCGCGTAACCCCGGCGTGATCGCCGACAACGTGGGCGATAATGTGGGCGACATTGCCGGTATGGGTGCCGATATCTATGAATCCTATGTGGGGTGCATGGTGGCGGCCATCACTCTGGCCGCGACCACCAGCGCCGCCGAGCTGGCCCATTATTTCGGCGGCGGCGTGAGTCGGCCGATGTTGCTGGCCTTGCCACTGGCGCTGGCCAGCATCGGCTTGTTTTCTTCACTGGTGGGCATTTATGGGATGGCGGCTTTTAAGAAACAGGGACCGGAAAAAGCGCTGGCCATTTCCGAGTTCAGCTCAGCGGGGATTTTTCTGCTGCTGACCTTGGTGACGATGATGATCTTCGGCTATGGCTGGCCGCTGTTCTTCGCTATCATCGCTGGCAATCTGGCCGGCATCGCCATCGGCCGGGCCGCCTGGTATTACACTTCGTCCAAGCCGGTCACCAAAATTATCAACGCCTCCAAGACCGGCCCAGCCACTAATATCATCACCGGTTTGGCCGTGGGCATGGAAAGCTGCGCGGTGCCGATTTTGGTCATTGTCGCGGCTATCTTCGTTGCCCATCAGACCGCTGGCCAGTACGGCATCGCCATCGCGGCAGTGGGGATGCTGGCGACTGCTGGCGTGACCATGACCATCGACGCCTCCGGGCCGATCTCCGACAACGCCGGCGGTATCGCCGAAATGTCGCACCAGCCGCCGGAAGTGCGCGCCATCACCGATCATCTCGATGCCATTGGCAATACCACCGCCGCCACCGGTAAGGGCTTCGCCATCGGTTCGGCGGCGCTGACCGCGCTGGCGCTGTTCGTCGCTTACAAGGAAGCGGTCGAACTGGCGCTGAAGCATCCGCTACCGATGGACATTACTGAACCCAGAGTGATTATCGGCGTGCTGCTGGGCGGCATGGTGGTCATTCTGGCGGCGGCGATGACCATGAGTTCGGTCGGTCGCGCCGCCATGGAAATGGTGACCGAAATCCGCCGCCAGTTCCGCGAGATTCCCGGCCTGCTGCAAGGCACCGCCAAGCCAGACACCGCGCGCTGCGTGACCATCTCGACCGATGCGGCGTTACGTGAGATGGTTCCGCCGGGCTTATTAGCGGTGGGCGCACCGGTGATCGTCGGTTTCTTTTTAGGGCCGGTGGCCTTGGGCGGCATGTTGCTTGGCTCCATGCTCACCGGCGTGGTGATGGCGCTGTTAATGGCCAACGCCGGCGGCGCATGGGATAACGCCAAGAAATCCATTGAGGGCGGCGCGCTCAAGGGCGAGCGCAAGGGTGGCGATGCGCACGCGGCGGCGGTCATCGGCGATACCGTGGGTGATCCCTTTAAGGATACCAGCGGCCCCGCCATGAACATCCTGATCAAGCTGCTTTCCATCGTATCGCTGATTTTGGTGCCGTTCATCACCTGAAGGCAGAGCCAGAACTCCCCGACTGCACTGGCCAGGGAGAACACTGACCTGAGCGGGTCGACCCGCTCAGGTCAGGCGCTGGGCATACTGGCGCGGCAGTTCGCTCAGATGGTTCACCACAAGATTCGGCTCCACTTCCCAGAGATTAAATTCCGCTTCCGGCTGGCGTTTGACCCAAAAACCCTCAAACTGCGCAAACGCTGGTGTTTTGGCCTGGATGATCTGATCGAGTTGTTCCCTCGGTTGTGGCTGGATACCGAGGAACCACGACTTTGCTCATAGCCCTCATAGCATGATTTGGGATTACCACGGGAAATCTCATTGATTCCAACGTATTAAGCTGACGATAGGATGTAAGTCGCTGTGAGGGGTTTTTACTTGTCCCTCTGGGTGCGATGCCGGACAATGCACCGCCATCGGTAACTCGGCCAGACAGTCAAACCAGAGAGGTGAATACGGTGAAACGGCAAGTGCGCAAGGCGGTATTTCCGGTAGCCGGCCTGGGAACTCGGTTCCTGCCCGCGACCAAGGCCAGCCCCAAGGAAATGCTGCCCATTGTCGATAAGCCATTGATTCAATATGGCGTTGAGGAAGCGGTAGCGGCGGGCGTCGATACCCTGGTCTTCATTATTGGCCGCACCAAGAACGCTATCGCCGACCATTTCGACAAAGCCTACGAACTGGAAGTCGAATTGGAAACGCGCGGTAAGACCGATCTGCTCAAGATCGTGCGCAGCATTGTCCCGTCTGGCGTGGAATGCGTGTATGTCCGCCAGGCCGAAGCCTTGGGTCTAGGCCATGCGGTGTTGTGCGCCCGGCCTGTGGTGGGCAATGAACCCTTCGCTATCATTCTCGCCGATGATCTGATTGAGGAAGACGCCCAGGAGGGTGGTGCGCTCAGCCAGATGGCCCGCCATTTTAATAAATATCAATGTTCGATCCTCGGTGTGGAACGGGTGCCGCAGGAAGAAACTAACAAATACGGCATTGTCCATCCCTTGCCCTTCGCCAGCCGCATCAGCAATGTTGATGGCATTGTCGAAAAGCCGAAACCAGCCGATGCGCCCTCCAATCTGGCGGTCGTAGGCCGCTACATTCTCACCCCGCGCATTTTCGATCTGCTGCAAAATACCCCACGCGGCGCGGGCAACGAAATTCAACTCACCGACGGTATTGCCGCGCTGTTGGCCGAGGAGCAAGTGCTGGCTTACGAATTTTCGGGCCGCCGTCATGACTGCGGTAGCAAGCTAGGTTATCTAATCGCCACCGTGGAATATGGCGTGCGCCATCCTGAGCTGGGTGAGCAGTTCCAGGCGTATCTGCGGGCCAATGCCCATCGGCTGGACACTACCACCGCGACCGATCATTAAGCTCACTACAGCCTAGCCTTGAGAGGAAATCACGCCATGGCGCAAGGATTGCTGGTTCTCAATGCCGGCTCATCCAGCATCAAGTTCTCGGTGTTCGCCTTACCGCAAGATGCTGGTGAATTGGCTTTGGTTTGTCGGGGCTTGCAGGAAAATCTGGGCGAAGACGATCCCCATTTCAAAGCGTTCGATCAAGCTGGGCGGGTTTTGGCTGATATCCGGCCTCTGCCCCTAATTGGGCGTTACGATCATCAAACCGCGTTGCGCGATCTGTTGCACTGGTTGCGAGAGTCTTCAGCAGTGCCAGACATCGTCGCGGTGGGCCATCGCGTGGTGCACGGCGGGGCGGAGTACAGCGATCCGCAAGTGTTAACCCCGGCGCTCCTAGCCCGGCTGGAAACCTTCGTCCCGCTCGCACCGCTGCACCAGCCGCATAATCTGGCGGGCATTCGGGCTTTGTTGGTGGCGCGGCCGGATCTGCCGCAAGTCACCTGCTTTGATACAGCCTTCCACCATGGTCAGCCGGAATTGGCGACACTCTTTGCGCTACCGCGCCGCTATCGTGACGAAGGGGTGCGGCGCTATGGTTTCCATGGCCTGTCCTATGAATACATCGCGGGGGCGCTGGCGGACGCCATGGCGACGCCAGCGACTGGTCGGGTGGTGGTGGCCCATCTGGGCAATGGCGCGAGCCTGTGCGCGATGCAAGACGGACGCAGCATGGCCAGCACCATGGGATTCACGGCTGTGGAAGGTTTGCCCATGGGTACCCGCAGTGGGTCGGTGGATCCTGGGGTGTTGCTCTATCTGATGGAACAACATGGCCTGGGCGCGCGGGAATTGACTGATCTGCTCTACAAACAGTCCGGCCTACTGGCCCTGTCTGGGTTTAGCAATGACATGCGCGATCTGCTCGCCAGCTCGGAGCCGACTGCAAAACTGGCTGTAGATTATTTCTGCTATCGCATCGCCCGCGAACTCGGCTCGCTGGCGGCGGCGCTGGGCGGCTTGGAGGTGCTGGTGTTCACGGGCGGGATTGGCGAGCACGCCGCAGCGGTGCGCGAACAGGTATGCCTCCGATCCGCCTGGCTAGGGATCGACCTCGATACCGTTGCCAACATCAGCCATGCTCAGCGCATCACCCGACCCGATAGCCGAACGACGGTGTGGGTGCTACCGACCAATGAAGAGCTGGTGATCGCGCGCCATACTCGCAGACTGCTGTTAGCGGGCTAGTCTGGCAGGCGCGCTCTTTATTTCCTTTGGCCATCTCTGGATGGTCAGACTAAAGGCTGAAAATCGTTATGTGTGGCATTGTAGGGGCTATCGCCGAACGCAACGTGACGCCCATTCTGCTGGAAGGTTTACGTCGGCTGGAATATCGCGGCTACGACTCAGCGGGCATCGTGACGCTGGACGATAGCGATGGGCAATTGCACCGGGTGCGGACCGTCGGTAAGGTGCAGGCGCTGGCCGAACGGTTGCAGCAGCAACCAGCGCGTGGGCCGCTGGGTATTGCTCACACCCGCTGGGCCACTCACGGCGCGCCCTGCGAGCGCAACGCTCACCCCCACCTCAGCAACGACTCGGTGGCGGTGGTGCATAACGGCATTATTGAAAATTACCAGCAGCTCAAGGCCCGGCTGACGGCGGCGGGTTACCACTTTGAATCCGATACCGATACTGAAGTCGTTGCGCATCTGATTGACCAGCAACTGCACAAAACCGGTGGCGATTTGTTGCTAGCGGTGCAAAACAGCGTGGCGCAATTAACCGGCGCGTACAGTCTGGGGGTGATGAGTCGGCAAGACCCAACGCGACTGATCGCCGCACGCGCCGGTAGTCCGCTGGTGCTGGGCATCGGCATCGGTGAGCACTTTATTGCGTCCGATGTGTTTGCGCTGGCTCCGGTTACTCAGAGCTTCGTGTTTTTGGAGGAAGGCGATATTGCCGAAGTCCAGCGCGAGGGCTTTACCCTGTATGACGCCAGTGGCCAGACAGTAGAACGGTCGCTGAGCTATTCGGGCCAAATGGGCGCGACAGCGGGCAAGAGCGGCTATCGGCATTTCATGCTGAAGGAGATTTTCGAGCAGCCAGCCGTAGTCGCCGAGACTCTAGAGGGCCGGATTCATCAGGGCCATCTCTTGGAGGATAGTTTTGGGCCGGATGCCAACAGCGTGTTTGATCAGGTGCAAGGGATGCATATTGTCGCCTGCGGCACCAGCTACCATGCTGGCTTGGTGGCGCGCTACTGGCTGGAAAATCTCGGCATACCCTGTACTGTGGAAGTGGCCAGCGAATACCGCTATCGGCGCGGCGTGACGCCGCCTGGCACCCTGTTTGTCAGCATTTCCCAATCGGGAGAAACCGCCGATACCCTGGCCGCGTTGCGCGCCGCCAAGGAACGCGGCTATTTGGCCACTTTGGCCATCTGTAATGTCGCCGAAAGTTCGCTGGTGCGGGAATCAGCCTTGACGTTGTTGACCCGCGCCGGGCGGGAAATCGGTGTCGCCTCCACCAAAGCTTTCACCACCCAACTGGTGGCGCTGCGCTTGTTAGCGCTGGCTGTGGGGCGGCGGTGTGGTCTTGGCGCAGAGGAGGCCGCCACGCTGACGCGCGATCTGGAGCACTTGCCCAAGGCGTTGGAAGAGGCACTGGTGCTGGATAGCGCTATCGAGCGGCTGGCTGAGCATTTCGCTGAGAAAAATCACGCCTTGTTCTTAGGGCGCGGGCCGCAGTATCCGATTGCGATGGAAGGTGCGCTTAAGCTCAAGGAGATTTCCTACATCCACGCTGAAGCCTATCCCGCTGGCGAACTAAAGCATGGGCCGCTGGCGCTGGTGGACGGCGACATGCCGGTGGTGTGCGTATTGCCAAAGGATGGCCTATTGGAAAAGGTGTTGTCCAACTTGCAGGAAGTGCGGGCGCGCGGTGGTGTGCTGTTTCTGTTTGCGGACCGCGAGGTCGATACGCACCTGAGTGGCGTCGATACCCACGTCCTGTCGTTGGGTGCGGTGCCTGAATCTATCGCACCGATTGTGTTCACCGTGCCGTTGCAGTTGCTGGCGTATCATGTCGCGATTCTCAAGGGCACCGATGTGGATCAGCCGCGCAATTTAGCGAAGTCGGTCACAGTGGAGTAAGTTAACTGCCTCAGTGTTCCTTTATTTGACGAAGGTACAGACGCCGCATGGCTCATAAAGGCATCATTCTCGCCGGTGGTTCCGGCACCCGGCTCCATCCGCTGACCGTGGCGGTCAGCAAGCAGTTGATGCCGGTTTACGACAAGCCGATGATCTATTATCCGATTGCCACGCTGTTGCTGGCGGGTATCCGGGACCTGCTTATTATCACCACGCCGCGCGATCAAGAAAGCTACCAGACGCTATTAGGCGATGGCGGGCAGTGGGGGGTGAATTTTTACTATGCTGTGCAGCCTAGCCCGGATGGATTGGCGCAGGCGTTCTTGATCGGCGAGCGCTTTATCGGCCAGGATCCGGCCTGCCTGATTCTGGGTGACAATATCTACTATGGTCAGGGTCTGTCCGCGCTGTTGCGGCGGGCTGTCGAGCGCACCCAGGGTGCAACGGTGTTCGGCTACTACGTGCGGGACCCCGAACACTATGGCGTGGTGAGTTTCGATGCTCAGGGCCGCGCGGTGGCTATCGAAGAAAAGCCGCTAAAGCCCAAATCCAATTACGCGGTGACTGGGCTGTATTTTTACGATAACGCAGTCATCAACATCGCTAAAAATATCCGTCCCTCGGCGCGCGGCGAACTGGAGATCACCGATGTCAACCGGCTCTACCTGGAGCGCGGCGCGCTGAATGTCGAACTACTAGGGCGCGGCTATGCGTGGCTGGATACCGGCACCCACGAATCCTTATTGGCCGCTGCGCATTTCGTGCAGGTAGTGGAACAGCGCCAGGGCCTCAAAGTCGCCTGTCCTGAGGAGATCGCGTGGCGGATGCGGTTGATCGACGACGCGCAACTGGAGCGACTGGCGCAGCCGTTGGCGAAGAGCGGTTATGGTCGTTATCTACTGGACTTGCTGGAACGGAGAAGCGCGCAGTGAAGGTGATGCTCACTGATTTGCCCGGCGTGTTGTTGCTGGAGCCGAAAGCCTTCGGCGACGCGCGCGGCTTTTTTCTGGAAAGCTGGCAGGCCGAGCGCTATGCCGCCGCCGGAATGCCAGAACGCTTTGTGCAGGACAATCAATCCCGTTCGCGCCGCGGCGTGTTGCGCGGCTTGCATTATCAGTTGCTCCAGCCGCAGGGCAAGCTGGTTTGGGTGACGCGCGGCGCGGTGTTTGACGTGGCGGTGGACATCCGCCGAGGGTCGCCCCATTTCGGCCGCTGGTGCGGTTATGTGCTAGACGACATCAACCATCACCAGTTGTATATCCCACCCGGTTTCGCCCATGGATTCTGCGTCTTGTCGGACGAGGCGGATTTCTTCTATAAGTGCAGCGATTATTACCATCCGCAATCAGAGCAAGGCATCGCCTGGGATGATCCCGCCATCAGCATCGGCTGGCCCTTGACCCACGCGGAGGTAGCGTTGTCGGCCAAGGACCAGGCGAATCCCCGGCTGGCGGCGCAGGAACCGGAAAAGCTGCCGGTTTATGAGGGTTGAACCATGCGGATCGTCGTCACCGGAGCGAAGGGTCAGGTTGGCTGGGAGCTAGTGCGACGCGCGCTAGCCTGCGGCCATGAAGCGCTGGCCTGGGATGTAGACGAACTAGACATTGGCGACGCTGAGGCTGTTGCTGCGGCCCTGGCGACGAGCGGCGCGGAAATCGTCATCAACGCGGCGGCCTACACCGCCGTGGATCGAGCCCAACAGGAACCGGCGCTAGCCTTCGCCGTTAATCGCGATGGCCCGGCGCATCTGGCGGCCACCTGCGCCCGATTGCATATTCCGCTGCTGCACATTTCCACCGATTACGTGTACGACGGAGCCAAGAGGGTTCCCTATGTCGAGGAGGATCCGACCACGCCGCTGGGTGTGTATGGGGCGAGTAAGCTGGCGGGTGATGAAGTGGTGCGTCAGCTTCTTTCCCGCCATCTGATTCTACGGGTGAGTTGGGTGTTCGGCATTCACGGGCACAATTTTGTTAAGACGATTCTGCGGTTGGCGCGCGAGCGTGAAGAACTGCGCGTCGTCGCCGATCAGTACGGCTGCCCGACCTTTGCCGGCGACATTGCCGCGACCTTGCTGGCGTTGGCTGGACGGGTTGCCGAAATGGATACAAACGCCGCCTGGGGCACCTATCACTATTGCGGCGAGCCGGCGACCACCTGGCATGGTTTCGCCAGCGCTATCGTCGAACAGGCCCGCACCCGCGAACCCCTAGCGGTGCGTAGTGTCAACGCCATCACTACCGCCGACTATCCGCTGCCGTCTCCTCGACCGGTTAACTCGGTGCTCGATTGCGCCAAGCTGACGGAACGATTCGGCATCCGTCCAGCGCCCTGGTGCCTGGGATTGGAGGCCTTTTTCCATGCCGATTGATCTGGGTGAGCTGCTGGTCGCGCGCCAAAAGCTGACCGAAGCCGATCTACAGCGTGCCCGCAAGGTACGCGAGGGCAGCGGCGAAGGGCTGGATACCCTGCTGGTCACGCTGGGGCTAGTCTCGGAACGCGATCTGGCTGAAGCCCTGTCGCTGCATTTGAGTCTACCGCTGGTGCGGCCTGCGGATTACCCGGAAGCGCCGATCACTAACGGAGCGATCGCGGCGCGCTTTCTCAAGGAATCCCGCGCGATTCCCCTGTTCGAGGATGAACAGGGGCTGACGGTGGCGATGT
>JBATSQ010000141.1:0-18285 GCA_049293375.1 Candidatus Contendibacter sp. | reverse complement strand
CGCGGTAGACGCCATAGCGCATCCCACGCATTCCCAGATACTGAAAACGGGTGACATAGCCATTGAAATAGCGTAATCCGGCACCCCGCGCTTCCGGCAAATGCACGCGGACAGTCATATTCTTACCTAGCAGTTCCGCCAGCTCGATGTCAGTGCGTTCGCTGAACAGTTCTACCTCAAACTCGAATAAAGTACTCAGTTGCTCGGTCGCGGTCATACGCGCAAAGACCAGCACATCCTCGCCTAGCGGGGTATTGATCGCAAAAATGCGCTGCTTTTGAGAAATGGCCATGGCCTGGTCGCTCCATAATTGGCTGCCCTGCGCTCAGTTTAGTCTAGTCCTCTACGAACACTATGCGAAAAATCGGCCATCTTGCCTCCGTTCGCACGCAATTCGCACTAAACTTTCTCTACTGCCCGCTTTGTCGAGGATGCGCGCCATGCCTAGCCGAATGGAATTGCAATTCACGCTGCCCAAATCTGCTGCCATGCCCCGCCGTCGGAATGATGCGCAATGCCCCCGCATTCTGGTAATGGCTGACTTCAGCGGACGCGCGGGCCGGACCAGTGCCGCCGCGCCAGATTTCACCCAGCGCGCGCCACGCGCCGTGACGGTGGACACGCTGGACGCCACCATGGCCCAACTGCAACCGCAACTGCGGCTGACGCTGGCTGCTGGCCTGGAGTGCGCTATTCGGTTCCATCAGCTCGATGATTTTCACCCCGATGCACTCTACCAGCGGCTGGAACTCTTCCAGACGTTACGGCGCATCCGCACCCTTTTGCTTGACCCCGCTCATTTCGCCCAGGCCATGGCCGAATTGACCCCATCGGTCAATGCGGAACCGGTCCATTCCGAACCGCCCGCCCAGGAAAACGATACCGCTCTGCTCGACCGCCTGCTGGGCCGCGCACCAGCGACTCCAACGCCGACCCAGGCCACAGGTGTAGGCGCAACGGCATTGCAACAGTGGTTGCGCGCCATCGTAGAACCGCACATCGTCCACACCGATCCCCGCCAAAAATCCTGGGTGGCAGCGGTCGATGCCGCCCTGAGCGAGCAAATGCGCTCGATTCTGCATCAGCCCGCATTTCAAGCGCTGGAAGCCAGTTGGCGTGGCCTACAGAGTCTGGTCGCCAATCTCGAAGAGGACAACGCACGTATCTTCCTTCTGGATGTCACTCAGCAGGAATTGCTGCTGGATTTACGGGCAGCGCATGGCAACCCAACGACCACCAGCCTGTATACCCTGCTGATTGAGCGTGGAGTGACGCTGGCGGATGGCCAGCCCTGGACCCTGTGGGTGGGCGACTATGACTTCGGTGCCGAACCAGAGGATCTGGCCCTACTCACCACGCTGGGTGCGTTGGCTGCGGAGGCGGGAGGCCCGTTTCTGGCTGCGGCCAAGCCTGCGTTGCTGGGCTGCGACACGGCGGCGGCGCTGGCTGATCCTGCGCGCTGGACACCACTGCCCAGCACCTCGCAATCCCATTGGCAAGCCCTGCGGCGCGGCGCGGTCGCGCCGTGGCTGGGCCTGGCGCTGCCGCGCGTGCTGTTGCGTCTTCCCTATGGCCCCAAAACCGACGCAGTCGAAGCATTCGCATTCGAGGAAATGCCGGGAGGTCGCGATCCCGCCGCGTATCTTTGGGGTAATCCGGCCTTCATCTGCGCGCGGCTAATCGCGGCGGCCTTTGCGGAACAGGGCTGGGATTTCGTGCCCGGCACCGTGCTGGAACTGGAGGACTGTCCCACCCATATCTATGAAGAAGCCGGAGAACGCGCCTTGCAGCCGGCTACCGAGGCCTTGTTGGGCGAGCGCGCCCTACAGGCTCTGTTAGCGGGCGGTTTGATGCCGCTGCTCGGTCATCGCCAGCGCAACGCACTGCGGCTGGCGCGCTTTCAGTCGCTTGCGGAACCGCCCGCGGCATTGGCTGGAATGTGGGCTGCGGACTAAATGGACGCTTGCTTGAATGCAAACGCCCTTTTGACGTGAAGAGAGATTGAATGACCTACCGCAACGCCTCAATACCAGCGCCAAAGTTGATATGGAACGCTCCGCCATCCATAACCAGGGCCGGCACGGATTTGACGCCGGCTGCTTCTGCTTCCGGCAGGCGGGAGCGATCAGCACCGAGATGCACGATTTCAACGTCATATTTCGCTGTATCCAGTGCATTGGCAACGCTTTGTTCAGCGGCAACACATACCGGGCAGCCGGCATGGTAAAAAATGGCCTTGGTCTTCATGGCTGATCTCCTGGGTCGGTGATGGGCCGCGCCAAAGGCAGCCCATGGCCAAGATAGGAAGAACCCCGGTCCGCGTATAGCGGGCACTTTTTGGTAGCCCACTCACTTTTTGGTGTAATTTACGAAAAATGAACGGGAAAAAAAATTCACCCGCGCGCAGCGAATCTACTTACCGGCAACTTGAAGAGGTACTGGGCTGCAAATGGTCGGTATCGGTACTACAAGCGGTTGCGGAAGGGATTTTGCGTCCAGGTGCCTTGGAGCGCCATATTCCAGGAATTTCCACCAAGGTGCTCTCCGAGCGGTTACGTAAACTGACCGGTTATGGCCTATTGGCCAAACATCCCTACGCCGAGATCCCGCCAAGAACTGAGTATTTCCTGACCCCAATCGGCCTAAAGCTGGTGGCGATTATTAGCCAGATCGAACTTCTGGATCATGAAATCAAAAATTCTCAACAAAATCAGCCAGCGGCTGACTATCGCTCGCAGCCTGGCACTTGAACCGCGCATAACTCCGCTTCAGAGGCGAGTTTGATCGCCAGGCCCATTACCCCGCTCCACTGGACAAGCCACGGGACAACCCCGCAACCGATGCTTGCGCTCATTGACAGCCACAATCATTTTGACGCTGCTCTATTTGCTGAAGACCGCACCGCTGCGTACCACCGCGCGCGGAGCGTTGGGGTGGAGGCGCAGGTACTGGCGGCGGTCAGCGCTCGGTCATGGCCCCAGCTCAAAGCGGTTGTCGAAACTTATACAGGCTTGTATCCCAGTTACGGTCTGCATCCAGTGTGGCTGGCTGAACATCGCCCAGAACATCTTGCGCAATTAGCGGACTGGCTGGTGCGGGAACAGCCGGTCGCTATCGGCGAATGCGGGCTGGACGCCTATCTGCCGAACCTGGACCTAAAGCTGCAAGCCGAGTATTTCGTCGCCCAACTACGCCTGGCGCGCCGCTATGATCTACCAGTGGTCATCCACGCCCGACATGCCGTCGATCAGGTGCTGCAACTGCTGCGACGCTTCGCCGGGGTGCGCGGCATGGTGCATAGTTTCTCCGGTAGCGAGGAGCAAGCGCGGCGGCTGCTAGATTTGGGCATTCTGCTAAGTTTTGGCGGACCGCTCACCTATCCCCGCGCCAACCGGTTGCGCCGAGTGGTCAAAACGCTTCCGCTGGACGGCTTGCTGCTGGAAAGCGACGCCCCCGACCAACCGCCCAGCGCGCATGTAGGCCAGCGCAACGAACCGGCTCATCTACCGGAAATCCTGGCCTGCGTTGCGGCCCTACGCGGGACCGATCCGGCAGTCATCGCCGCCGCCACCACCACCAATGCCCGTCGCCTCTTCCGATTGCCTGATGCCCCACCCGCACGCCCGCACTGAAATCTTAATCGGTCGCGTCGGCCTGGCTCGATTGCAGGCGACGCATATCCTGGTTGCCGGTCTAGGCGGGGTGGGCGGCCATGCCGCCGAAGCGCTGGGCCGCGCTGGCATTGGCCAACTGACCTTATTGGATCACGACGTGGTGACGCCCTCGAATCTCAATCGGCAGTTGCTGGCGCTGCATTCCACGCTGGGACGACCAAAGGTCGAGGTGATGGCGGAGCGGCTGCGCGATATCAACCCCGACGTGCAGCTGACTTTGCGCGGTGAGTTTCTCCAGCCTGATGGCGCTGAGGCCTTGCTTGCCGACGCTCGTTACGATGCGGTCGCCGACTGCATTGATAGCATCGCTTGCAAGGCGGCTCTAGTCGCGGCCTGTCACCGCCAAGACATACCCGTAATCTCCGCACTGGGGGCGGGTAATTGCCTGGACAGCGGCCGAGTGCGCGTGGCGCGGCTCAACCAGACGCAGCAATGTCCACTCGCCCGCGAGTTGCGCCGCGCCCTGCGCGCACTCGACGCACCGTTGAATTACCCCGTGATCTACAGCGACGAACCACGCCACCCGCCGTTACCACATCAGCCAGTCAGCGGCGCAACGCCGGGCCGCTCCCGCGCCGTCAACGGCACTATCTCCTATCTGCCCGCTCTATTTGGCCTGCTGCTGGCGGGCTTCCTGATCCGCCAGTTGCTCGGCGAAGCCCAAAGCGACTGTTAGACCATACTGTATTCAAGTCGGCTCACAACTTCCACTATAATGCTGCTCCAGGAAGGCCTCACAAACCATATTCCCAATTTAGCTGAGAGATGACTGATGGCTTACTTAGAATGGGCACCGGATCTCGATACCGGAATTGAAGTGATCGATAATCAACACCGCCAGATCGTCAATTACATTAACCAGTTACATGAAGCAAAAATGGCCGGCGATCATAAGGCGGTTGGCCAGGTTCTCGAAGGCGTGATCGATTACACCATGTCGCATTTTGCCTTTGAGGAAACGCTGATGGATGACGCGGGTTACGAGTTTTCGCTCGCGCATAAAAAAACCCATAAGGCGTTCATCAACCGCGTTTCCCAATTTCGGGTGCGGTTTAAAGCTGGCCAGGACATCGCCGAGGACATGGCGGATCAATTGAGCCGCTGGTTATTTAGCCATATCCGCCATGATGACGCCGCCTATGTGGCTGCGGTCAAAGGCAAGATGCAGCGCCTCGTCTCGGAGAAGCAGGCCGGTGGTTGGCTGGCCCGTTCCTTAAAGCGTTTTTTCTCCTAAGCGCTTGGGCTTTTTTACCCTGACTAGCCAGGCCGGTGCTTGCCACCTTGCACGTCAGGCCGTTGCTCGGTGGAGCGCGACTGCGGCACGCAAGGAGACGCTGACGGCCTATCCAAGCGCTTAGAATGGACGCACGATGGGTTCTTTAAGCTGGACTCTTTTGTTCGTGGGAAATAGCTTTTTCTGCTGGTGGATCGTGCATAAGGGTGGCGCTGAATGGATGGAGGGCTGGAAATCCCTTTTTTTCATCGACTGGTTTTATTCGTTCACCTGGTCCGCCGAGCAAATCAAATTTTATGTTGTGCTGTGGTGGCTGGCTCACCTGATTTGGTTTATCGGTGGACTCTTTAATAGCCAATGGCGCTTTATTTTCTAAACCCAGAAAAAGCGGACCTGGCGCTCTGTTCGCCCAAAAGGCAAAAGTTTTAGCCGGCCGGCGCGTCTTCCGTGGTTGCGCTGCCCAACGACCGTAACCCACCGCGCATCGCCATGCGTAAAGTGGCGGAAAGCTCTTGATGGAACCGGAACGTTGTCCCTGGTGTGGCGCTGATCCACTCTACCGCGCCTACCACGATCAACAGTGGGGCGTACCACTGCACGATGACCGCTGCTTGTTTGAGATGCTGGTTCTGGAAGGTGCGCAGGCCGGATTGAGCTGGCTGACCATTCTGCGCAAGCGTGAGGGCTATCGCGTCGCCTTCGAAAATTTCGACCCGGAGCGCATCGCCCGCTACGACGCGACCCAGGTCGCACGTCTGCTGGCCCATCCCGGCATTGTGCGCAATCGTCTTAAGATTCAGGCGGCGATTCGCAACGCCCAAGGCGTGCTACGGCTGCAAGAACGCCCTGGTGGGCTTGATGGCTTTCTATGGCGCTATGTGGATGGTCAACCCCAACAGAATGCCTGGCGCATTCTGGCCGATGTCCCGACCAGTAGTCCACAGGCGGAAGCCATGAGCCGGGATTTGCGGCGACTCGATTTTAGCTTTGTGGGACCAACGATCTGTTATGCCTTCATGCAGGCGGTCGGCATGGTCAACGATCACCTGATCTCCTGCTTTCGCTATCAGGCACTGGCCCACCCGCCAACCTAAACGCCGTTCAAAAAACCAAATCCGGCGGCGACGCCATGGCTGTGGGGAGTGCAAAGCGTTCCGGGTAGCGCACCCTCCACAAATACAGGCCAGCGGCTGGCGCGGTAACGCCTGCTTGCCGCCGGTCGCGCTGCGCCAACACCTCGCCGGCCCACGCCACCGGCCGGTCGCCGCCGCCAATCGCCAGCAAGACCCCGACAATATTGCGCACCATATGATGCAGGAAAGCGTTGGCTTCCACCTCCAGCAGGAGGCCGTTACCACGCTGTTGCACACTCAGTTCGCGGATTTCACGGATCGGATGCCGCGCCTGGCAATCGGCGGCGCGGAACGCGCTGAAATCGTGCTCGCCCAGCAACGCCTGCCCGGCTTCCGCCATGCGCCCAGCATCTAGCGGCCGATAATGCCAGGTCGCCCGCCCCTGCCACAGGGCAGAGCGCTGGGGCTGATTGAGGATGAGATAGCGATAGCGACGGGCCAGCGCTGCAAAGCGGGCGTGAAAGTCATCCGGCACCACCTGCGCCCAGCTCAGACTGACATCGGCTGGAAGGTGCGCATTGCCGCCTAACACCCAACTGCGCGTGGTGCGCACCGCCGCCGTGTCGAAATGCGCGACCTGGCCAACCCCATGTACACCGGCGTCGGTGCGCCCGGCGCAAACCAGTCGCACCGGCGCATCCGCCACCTGCGTCAGCGCCTGCTCCAAAACAGCTTGCACGGTACGCACCCCCGGCCGCTGCGCCTGCCAGCCCTGAAAGCCGGCTCCGTCGTACTGTACTCCCACCGCCACACGCATGATGTCGCTGCCTCGCTACCGGAACCGAAAGCATCCCCACCACCCTCTCACTGCCACGCGCAGGATTTCACTTCCTGAAACGCAAATCCCCCAGCCGCCAGGGCCAGGGGATCAGAGCGCAGAGCTAGGCAGAAGCTACACGCCCTTGGGGATTGCCTCGCTGGCGTAGAGCGCCCGCACTAGGGGTTTATCGCGCTGGTAAATATCGTTGCGGAAATTCATCAAGCCCGCCTCATCCACCCAGGCCGTCCAGTACAGCAGATAGACTGGCACCGCTTCTGGCAAATTAACCACCCGCTGCTTGCCGCTGACCGAGGCGGACTTGATCCGCTCTCGCGTCCATTTCGGATCGTGCTTTAGCAGGTATTGGGCCAGTTCAACCGGATTGGAAATCCGGATGCACCCAGAACTGAACATGCGCTGGCTGCGGCTGAACAAGCCGCGCGATGGGGTATCGTGGAGATAAATGCTGTAAGGGTTGGGGAACATGAACTTGATCCCCCCCAGCGCATTGCCAGGACCCGCATCCTGGCGTAACTGATAGTTAAAATTGTTAGCACTAACCGCCCGCCAATTGACCGAACCAGGGCTAATTTCGCGGCCGGCGCTGTTAAACACCCGGATATTTTGCCGAGCCAGCGCCCGTGGATTGCGCTTCAGTTGCGGTAGCTTGTCCTTCACGGCAATTGAGCGCGGCACATACCATTTCGGGCTGAGCACCAGATAGGCCATGTCGGCGGTGAAGGCTGGCGTTTGGCGCTCCTCGCGACCCACCACCACATTCGATTCGATGACCGCCTTGCCATCCTCGATCACTTTCATCTTGAAACTGGGAATGTTGACCAAAATGTAGCGGGAGCCGAAAGCATCCGGCAACCAGCGCCAGCGCTCCAGGTTCAGTTCGACCTGGCGGATGCGCTGAGCCACCGGCATATTCAAGGCGGCTTGGGTCGCCGCGTTCACCACGCCAGTTTCCGCTAAGCCATGGCGCTTCTGAAACCGGCGCACCGCGTTGACGACCTCGTTATCAAAGACAGCCCCGTTTGGATCGGCCGCGCCGCCCGCGCTCAGGTCGCCACCAGCCCGCAAGCGGGCGCGCAACACCTCCACTCGTGGCCCGCGCGCACCTTGAGCCAGACCGCTGGCCACAGTCGGCCACCCGCCCGCCGCCGCGACTTCGCGGTATTGGCGCAACACCTCCCGCAAATGCAGATAGCCTTGGCTTTGCGGGCGCAAACTCTGCAACGTGGCACTGATCGTGTGCTGGCTTAAGGCTTCTTGCAAGGCCGCCGCCAGATCACGAGAACGCGGTTTAAACGCCCATTCCGGATCCACCTGGTGCGGCGCTATGCGGCCAGCCAACAAATGCGCGCCATACGTTAGAAAAGTGTCGGTGAATAGGAGATCGAATTCGGCCCGCTCGGCGTCGCTCGCGCCCTGGCGTACCGCATCCAGCCGTTTGCGCAACTCGGCGGGCCGATAGTCGGCGCTGCGCAAACCTTCCAACTCCGCTTCCGCTATAGCTTTCAGTAAATCGTCGGCTACCACCACCGGGCGGCCACTGGCATCTAGCCACCCCGCCCGGTAGCTGCGCTGCGCATAGAACCGAAGCACAGATTCCAGTGAACGCATGCTGTAGTCACCCACCTTCAAGCTGGTGGGCAAAGGCTCAGTGCGCACGCGCTGGCAAATCTGGCCGGCGATCCGCTCATCTAAGCTGGCAGCGCTCAGCGGGCAAGGCGGCAAGGGCGGCGGCGCAGCGACGGTTTTCTCTGCCGGGGGCGCTACGCCTTGCGCATTCTCCGGTTCCATTTCATCCGCCGTATCGGCCTCTTCGGTGGCTTTGACGGTGGCCGGTTCTGTAGGGGCATTCAGGCTTGCTACGGTTGGAGTAACGACCGTGCGGTTTGCAACTTCCGAGCGATCCGTAGCTTGCGCCACCACCAATCCGGCAGGAAAAGCACAAGCGACGAGCACGCTGCAAAACCAGAGGGGCAAAAAAATTTGTTTTAACATGGCGGCGACCAGCTCAAGGCTTCTGGAGGGAATACGGTATCGTATCATTGTGCTCACAGAGTATCAAAAAAGCCACGATTTTGCTATACAGCAACAAATTTTATCATGCTCTCTGGTTTTTAGAGTGCGACTTCAAGCAATAATTGCAGTGATACTCTCCTTACCAGCGTGAAATTTCCCCCATTTCCAGCAGAATTTCGTTGAGCGGCGCGCCGTTGCTGTCTACGACACACACCAGATTGGCCACCCCGCAGACCGATTGGGCCAGTCCACGCACGATCCAGCCCCGAGGCGGAGTCCAGCCCCGCATTCCCGTGAACATCGCCACTTGGTCCGCATTACCCTGGATCATGCGCCGATAATCGCGGGCGAACTGCGCCAGGCGCATCATTTCCTTGCGCTGCATCAGGCCGTAGCCTTCTACCAATTCGCCATCGTCGCGGAACCGGCAGACTACATTCACTCCATCCAAAGCCAGCAAGCGTTTAATCAGCGCCATGATCGTTGGCCTCTAGATTTCCAGAGCAGCGAACGTCGCTTCGTAATCGGCGCTTTCGTTGGCGACCACCACACCCAGAAAGGGCGGCAAGCTGGACTTGCCCTCACGTTTGCGTTGTTCGCGATGCAAGCCACTGACTACAACCGACCAATCGAAGCCAATCAGTGTAAATTGCTGGACCGGATAGAAACCAGTCATCGCGGTGACCTGTTCCCAGCCGCGCATTTGCATGGTGGCGATACTCATATTGGCGGCGCACATGTGCGCCAGCAAATCCAGCGTGGCTGCGCTCAGCCGGTCTGGGTAGGCGATGCGCTGCTCCAGCAATTCGCCGCTGCCACGAAACTCAAATGCCGCCATCGCACCCGGCAGCCGCATCAATTCATCCAGGGTTACCATAATGTTTGTCTCTCCAGCTTGCGTTGGCTAACGGCGTAGGAGGCTGAGGAATCACTCAAGAGTATGGGCAAAGGGCTTAGATCAGGTCTGCGTTAACCCCAGCCAGCGCCTGACGCATCAAACTGATGGTCTCGTTAAGCGACGCCTCTGCATTGTCGATCAGACAAAATACATTGGCTAGCACACACACGGTATGATCCGGGCCGCGCACCACCCAGCCGCGCGGAGGATGCAAGCCGCTGTCTGGCCGCAACGCTTCCAGCATCGCGCCCTCCATGCTCGCGCCCATGGTGGTGGCCCGGCACATGATGGAAGCCATGCGGGCATGCTCCTCGGTCAAGGCCCCTCGATAGGAAAAGCGGTCGCCACGATATGCATATTCGCCAGCGGCGATGACGCCCGGTTTCGTCAATAATTCACCCACAATACCCATAGCGGCGCTGTCCTCCATCACAGGCTGGCGCAAAATACGCGGTCGGCGTTGCCGTCACTACGCATGACGGTGGCTAAACCATAGCCAAGCCTCTCTAAAAATGCACGACTACCACGCAACACGCAACGGCTCAATATCCACTCTCTAGTCCTGCCCACCTACCTTCTGTGAAGACCTCCATCTTGCCCAGAGCAATCGATCTTCCTCCTCTGCCCATTGACTCGGCGCTCCCAGACATCCGCGCCGCGCTATGGCAGACGACAGCGCTGGTAGTGCAAGCGCCTCCTGGTACGGGTAAAACCACCCGCGTGCCGTTGGCGCTGCTTCAAGAGCCGTGGCTGGCCGGGCGCTCCATTCTGCTGCTGGAACCACGCCGTTTGGCGGCGCGCGCGGCAGCGACGCATATGGCGGCGCTACTGGGCGAAACCGTGGGCGAAACCGTGGGTTACCGCATCCGTTTTGACAGCCAGATCTCAGCCCAGACCCGCATTGAGGTGGTCACCGAAGGTGTTCTAACCCGCCGCCTCCAACAGGAGCCGGCGCTGGATTCCGTGGGCCTGGTGATTTTCGATGAATTCCACGAACGTAGCCTGCACGCAGACCTGGCGCTGGCGCTGTGTCTGGATAGCCAGCGCGGTCTGCGCCAGGATTTACGGCTATTGGTGATGTCGGCCACTCTGGACGGCGCAGCGGTCGCCCAGCTCCTGGGTGGCGCACCCATCGTGACCAGCGCCGGTCAAGCCTATCCAGTGCGCCGCCACTATTGGCCACGGGAACCTGAAGGTCTGGACCTAAACGCCATCGTCCACGCTATCCTGACCGCGCTCCGGCATGATCCCGGCGATCTGCTGGTGTTTCTGCCTGGTGGCGGTGAAATCCGCCGCATGCTCCAGCGACTGGAGGCGGAACCGGCCTGCAGCGGCTTGACGCTCATTCCGCTCTACGGTGATCTGCCCGGCGCAGCCCAGCAACGCGCCCTGCAACCCGACCCGACCGGTCAGCGTAAAGTCGTGCTGGCCACGGCCATTGCTGAAACCAGTCTCACCATTGCCGGGATCGGTGTGGTGGTGGACACCGGCTGGATGCGTGTACCCTGCTTTGATCCGCGCAGCGGCCTGAGCCGTCTGGAAACGGTGCGCGTGTCCGCCGACGCGGCCGAACAGCGCGCCGGGCGCGCCGGACGGCTGGGGCCAGGTGTGTGTTATCGGCTGTGGAGCGAGGCCACGCAACAGCGACTGCGACCGCAACGGACCGCCGAAATTCTCGCCGCCGATCTGACGCCGCTGGCCCTGGAGCTGGCCTGTTGGGGCGTCAGTGATCCGCTGACCCTGGCTTGGCTCGATCCACCGCCACTGGGCGCGCTGGCCCAGGCGCGCGCACTGCTGACCGCCTTGGAAGCACTGGACACCCAGGGCCGCCTTACCGCTATCGGCCGCGAGCTGGCCAAGTTGCCCACCCATCCTCGACTGGCCCACCTGTTGCGCTGTGGCGCACTGCTGGGCCAGGGCGCGCTGGCGGCCAATCTGGCCGCTGTGCTGGAAGAACGGGATTTATTGCGCGGAGCGCATCCTTTTGGCTGCGATCTCACCGCCCGTCTGGAGGCGCTCACCGCCTTTCGGCGTGGGGGCCGCGCCGCCGGACGACCGCCAGCCGCCGATCCGGTAATCTGTGCGCGCGTAGAACAGACAGTGCGCCGCTGGCGGCAGCACCTGTGCCTGGCGGCGGCTGAGCCGAGCGCGCCGCCGTCAGCCACCACCGTCGGGCTGCTGGTGGCCTTGGCCTATCCCGACCGTATCGCCCAGCGCCGCGCCCAGAGTGCAGAGCGCTATGTACTGGCCAGCGGGCGCGGGGCGCGGTTATTGACAGGTGATCCGCTGTTGGGCCACGACTGGCTGGCAGTGGCGCACCTGGACGCAGGAGCCGGCGAAGGCCGCATCTGGTTGGCTGCGCCGGTGAATCCGGCCGCGCTGGCCACCCATCTGGCATCCCGTCTGCAACAGGTCGAGACCATAGAATGGGACGAGCGCCAAGCGGCGGTTATCGCCCACCGTGAACGACGGCTGGGTGCGCTGGTACTGGAACGTCTGCCCTGGCCAAAACCGGATCCGGCGGCGCTGCGCGAGGCCATGTTGACTGGCATCCGCCGCCTGGGTTTGGAGAGCTTGCCGTGGGACGCCACCTTGCGCGATTGGCAAGCGCGGGTGCTGGCCTTGCGCCACTGGTTTCCCGAAGAGGGCTGGCCCGATGTTTCTGACGCTTGGCTGACCGCGCATCTGGACGCTTGGCTGACACCTTGGCTGGAAGGCATCACTCGGCGTGAGCACTTGTCGCGTCTGGAACTGGCGGCAGCGCTGCACCGTTTGCTTGAGCACCCCTTGCGGGCGCGGATCAATGAGTTGGCCCCGACCCATCTGCATGTTCCGAGCGGCTCCCGGCTGCGCTTGCACTATGTCCCCGGTGCAGCGCCGGTGCTGGCGGTCAAGTTGCAGGAACTGTTTGGCCTGGCCGATACCCCGCGCATCGCGGCCGGGCGGGTTGCTGTGACGCTGCATTTACTGTCGCCGGCGCAGCGCCCCATTCAAGTAACCCAGGATTTACGCGGCTTTTGGGAGCGCACCTACGCCGAGGTCAAAAAAGAACTGAAAGGCCGCTATCCCAAACATCCCTGGCCGGATGATCCTTGGACTGCCATTCCGACTCGGCGGGCGCAGCCACGCAAAACCTGAGCAATCACTGACTCTCGTCAACTCCAGACTGTGCCTCAGCTTGACAGCCTTCGCAACACCGCCCGCGCCGGCGCGCCGTCGGCTCCGGCCAGTTTCAACGGCAGGCAAATCAACTCGTAGGCACCCGGTTCGACGGCGGCCAAATTCAAGCCTTCCAGAATCACCACCTCGGCTTGCAGCAACGTGATGTGGGTTTGCGAGTCATCGTGAAAGCGTTGGGCTGAGAGATAGTCGATCCCGATCAAGCGCAGGCCGCGCGCCACCACCCAGCGCGCGGCGTCGGCGGTCAGCGCTACGAAATCTTTGCGGAACTCGCGTTCGCCCTGCCGCCAGCCCTCGGAATTGCGGGTGCGCAGCAACAGACGCTGCGTATCGGCGGACAGATCGAGCGTTTCCAGATCGCGGGCGCTAACCGCATCGACGCCCGGCAACGCCGCCACGACCGCCGGGCCGATCAGGGCATCCAGCGCGAGTTGGGTCACGTCCGCGCCGTCGGCCAAAAAGTGAAGGGGCGCATCGACATGGGTGCCGGTATGGACGCCGAAACTCAGCGCGCCATCGTTGATAGGATCGCCCCGCGCCATGTCGCGGCGGCGGGTGAATTCAACGGGCGGACTACCCGGCCAGCGCGGTAGCTCGGAGCAAATGGTCAGCGAAATATCGAAATAGTGGGTCATGGCTTTAACTCCACGAAGATAAGGCTGTTCACTCGAACTCCCGCATGGCTCCAATCGCACGACGAGTTTGCTTCTTGGCGCCAATATGTTTCTTTTCAGCGATCCGCCGTTGCTTGGTGGCGCGCGACGGTTTGGTTTTGAGGCGCGGCTTGGGGGCTGCCGTCGCTTGCTGGAGCAGGGCGATCAACCGATCGATCGCATCCTGCCGGTTGCGCTCCTGGCTGCGAAAGCGGCGGGCGGTGATCAACAGCTCTCCGTCCTGGGTCGCGCGGCTGCCGGCCAGCGCCAGCAACCGCGCTCGCACCGCATCCGGCAGCGACGGCGAATTAGCCGCATCGAACCGCAACTCCGCCGCCGTCGCCACCTTGTTGACATTCTGCCCGCCGGGGCCGGAAGCGAGTTTGAATTGAAAGCGCAGTTCGTCCTCGGCGATGTGCAGGTCAGGCGTTACCTCGATCATGGCGGATCAGCTCCCGATCCCTTCCAATAGCCGCTCCACTACCACCACCCTGCTCTCAGCGTCGGGCAATTCCCCGATAAAACGCAGCTTGTCTTTGCCATCCAGCTTGTAGACGCGGTGTTGCTGCTGGATCAGTTGGACCAGCTTAACCGGGTCCACCTTCGGCTCCGGCCCAAATACGATCCGTCCGCCTTTGGGACCGGCTTCGATTTTCCTGATGCCGATGGGCATGGCTTTCAGTTTCAAGCCGGTGACCCGAAACAGGTTCTTGACCGGCTCCGGCAACAGTCCGAAGCGGTCGATCATCTCGACCTGCAATTCGCGCAACTCGGCTTCGTCGCGGGCGCTGGCGATGCGCTTGTACAAAATCAACCGGCTGTGGATGTCGGGCAAATAATCGTCCGGGATCAGGGCCGGGCTTTGCAGGTCGATTTCGGGGCCGTGATCCAGCGGCCGGTCCAGTTCCGGCGCCCGTCCGGCCTTGAGCGCCTGCACCGCCCGCTCCAGCAAATCCATGTACAAAGTAAAGCCGACTTCGTGAATCTGGCCGCTTTGCTGTTCGCCCAGCAGTTCGCCCGCGCCGCGAATCTCCAGATCGTGGTTGGCCAGCATGAACCCCGCACCCAAATCCTCCAGCGATTCGATCGCCTCGATCCGCTTGATCGCGTCCGCTGTCATCGCTTGGCGCGGCGGCACGATCAAGTAAGCGTAGGCGCGATGGTGCGAGCGCCCGACTCGACCACGCAACTGGTGCAACTGCGCCAACCCCAGCTTGTCGGCGCGGTTGATCAGGATGGTGTTGGCGCTGGGTACGTCGATGCCCGATTCGATGATGGTGGTACACAGCAGCAGGTTGCAGCGGCGGTGGTAGAAATCCAGCATCACCTGCTCCAGGTCTCGCTCACGCATCTGGCCGTGCGCGACGGCAATCCGCGCCCCCGGCGCAAGCTCGGCCAGTTGCGCGGCCATGCGCTGGATGGTGTCCACCTCGTTGTGCAGGAAGTAAATCTGGCCGCCGCGCTTCAATTCGCGCTGGCAGGCTTCCCGAATTGTCGCCGGATTCCATTGACTGACGAAGGTTTTGACCGCCAGCCGACCCGCCGGCGGCGTGGCGATGATCGACAGCTCGCGCAAGCCGGCCATTGCCATGTTCAGGGTGCGCGGGATCGGCGTCGCCGTCAAAGTGAGCACGTCGACTTCGGTGCGCAAGGCTTTCATCCGCTCCTTGTGCTTGACCCCGAAGCGATGTTCCTCGTCGATGATGGTCAAGCCCAAATTTTTAAACCGGACATCCGGTTGCAAAAGTTTGTGGGTGCCGATCAGGATATCGACCTTGCCCTCGACCAGCGCTTGCAAGGTCTCGCTTTGCTGTTTGGCGGAGCGGAAGCGGGACAGCAGTTCGACCCGCACCGGCCAGTCGGCGAAGCGGTCGAGAAAATTCTGATAGTGCTGCTGGGCCAGCAGCGTGGTCGGGGTCAGCACCGCCACCTGCCGGCCGTCCTGCACCGCGATGAAGGCGGCGCGCATCGCCACTTCGGTCTTGCCGAAACCGACATCGCCGCACACTACCCGATCCATCGGCTTGCCGGCGCGCAAATCGGCGATCACCGCGTCGATGGCCACCTGCTGATCGGGGGTTTCCTCGAATGGAAAGGCGGCGGCGAAGGCGGCGTAATCGGCTTCGCTTAAATTGAAGGCGTGACCGGGTCGGGCCTCGCGCCGGGCGTAGATATCGAGCAGTTCCGCCGCCGCGTCGCTGACCTGTTCGGCGGCCTTGCGCCGGACTTTTTCCCACTGGCCGCTGCCGAGCTTGTGCAGCGGCGCGGTTTCCGGCGACGCGCCGGTGTAGCGGCTGAGCAAATGCAGTGAAGCGACGGGGACATAGAGCCGGTCTCTGTCGGCGTATTCCACCACCACAAATTCGCCGTCGATCCCGGCGACTTCTAACCGCTCCAAACCCTGATAGCGGCCGATACCGTGCTCTTCGTGCACCACCGGCGCGCCGGGGTTGAGGTCGGTGAGATTGCGGATGATGGCATCGGGGTCGCGGTTGGCGACTCGTCGCCGGGTTTGGCGCGCCCGCTCGCCGTACAACTGCGGTTCGGCGATCAGGGCCAGCGGTGGTTCAGTCAGCAGCAAGCCTTGCTCCAGCGGCGCGACCGTCAGCGCCAGGCGCAAATCCTCACGCCCCAGAAACTCGGTCCAACTCTCGCAAACCGCCGGTTTGATACCGTGGCCGCGCAAGGTTTCTAGCAGCACCTCGCGCCGTCCGGCCGATTCGGCCGCGAACAGCACCCGCCCCGGAAAGCCCGCCAAAAAATCTTCCAGCGCGGCGGCCGGTCGCTCGGCGCGGGTTTGAAGCGGTAATGAGGGCGGCGGCGCGGTGGGGAAATTGATCCCGCCATCGCCCGCTTCCCGCAACTCCACCCGCAGGTAACGGCCCAGCGCCTTCTCGACCTGCGTCGCTTCGACAAACAGCAGCGGTGGCGGCAACAGGGGCCGCTCGGCGTCGTGACGGCGCTGCTCGTAGCGGTCCAGCAACTGCTCCTGAAACGCCGCCGTCGCCGCGTCCACCCCTTCCAGGCGCACCGCCAGCGTCGCCTCCGGCAGATAGTCGAACAGGGTGGCGGTTTGCTCGAAAAACAGCGGCAGATAGTATTCGATGCCGCCGGGCGCGTTGCCGGCGCTGACTTCGCGATAGATCGGGCTGCGTTGCGGGTCACCCTCGAACTGCCGCCGCCACGCTTGGCGGAAGCGGGCGACCGTTTCCGGGTCCAGCGGAAATTCCCGCGCCGGCAGCAGTTCGATTCGCGCGGTCTTGGCGACCGACAGTTGGGTATCGGGATCGAAATCGCGGATGCTTTCCACCTCATCATCGAACAATTCGATGCGGTACGGCCGTTCGGCGCCCATCGGAAACAGGTCGAGAATCGCGCCGCGCACCGCAAATTCGCCATGCTCGACCACCTGCGATACACAGACATAGCCCGCTGCTTCCAACCGATGGCGGAAATCCTCCAAATTCAGCCGTTCGCCCACCTTCAGCAACAGGGCATAGCGATCCAGATAACCGCGCGGCGACAAGCGCTGCAGCAGCGTCGCCACCGGCACCACCAGCACCCCGCGCCGCCGCTGCGGCAGCCGGTACAGCGCGGCCAAACGCTGCGACACGATGTCCTGATGCGGTGAAAAAATGTCGTAAGGCAGAGTTTCCCAGTCCGGGAACGCTAGGATGTCCAATCCCGGCCCGCCAAACACCCGCAATTCGGTTTCCAGCCGCAGCGCGGTCTGACTGTCCGGCGCGACCGCCAACACCAGCCCGCGATAGCGATCCGCGGTAGCGGCGATGAGCAACGCAGCGCTAGCGCCATGCAGCTGGCCCCAGCAGAGGGAGCGCCGAGGATCGGGCGGCAAGATGGGTTGCAACAGAGTTGGCGAAACGGCAGATGGGACAGTCGCGGACATAGACAGCCTGGACAATACAGAGGTGGGATGGCGACAGGCCAGATGGTCAAGCAGCGCTCACCTGGATTGAACGCGGCTTAGTCCACAGCACTGTGGTTGCGAGCTGCGTTCCAACTGCTGCGGACCCACATCAAAAAACCCGGCTTACGCCGGGTTTTCGGGGAATTCTAACGGGATTTAATCAATCGGGCGAATGTTGGTCGCCTGCTTGCCCTTGGGGCCCGTCGTCACATCGAAGGAAACTTTTTGGTTTTCCCTGAGTGTTTTGAATCCGCGCGCCTGAATCGCGGAAAAGTGCGCGAACAGATCATCGCCCCCATCGTCGGGAGAGATAAAACCAAAACCCTTCGACTCATTAAACCATTTTACAGTACCAGTGGACATACGGGATTCCTAAAACTGAAGATCATTGAACAGTTGGGCAATTACCCAAGCCAACCGCACGACATCAAGGCAGGGAATATGACAACGGGATTGCGGACTGAAGGGAGTTGCAATGAACGAGCAAATTCACGGGCTTGAAAATCATACTGAAGCCACTATAGGTTAAGAATTCCGCAGAAGCAAGCCGCTTATGCGAAAAGGCCATCAGCTCCGAAAGTCGGCGCTTAAACTGCTGCGAAAGCCAAAGAGACTGCACCGGGACCCACAGCAAGGCCGCCAGTGGCGCTCATCACTGAAACCATGACCTCAATCCCCCAGCGCTGGACGTGGCGCTTAAAGTCAATAAATGCGCTTTTTTGGGCGAGCGCCTCCGGCTCGCCCGCATAGCTCAGCACAACCAATGGGCTGCGCAAGCCCTGGTCAATTTC
>JBATSQ010000140.1:0-21232 GCA_049293375.1 Candidatus Contendibacter sp. | reverse complement strand
GTGTACGCGGCGCGCAAGGGCATCCGCACCGGCGTGGTGGCGGAACGCTTCGGCGGCCAGGTGCTCGACACCCTGGCCATCGAGAATTATCCCGGTATCCCCGAAACCGACGGTCCAAAATACGCCGCCGGCCTGGAGCAGCACGTCCGCGCCTACGACGTGGACATCATGAATTTGCAACGGGTCGAGCAACTGGTTCCCGCCGCGCAACCCGGCGGGCTGATCGAGGTGCGGTTGGCCAACGGCGCGTCGCTCAAGAGCCGCACCGTGATCCTGACCACCGGCGCGCGCTGGCGCAACGTGAACGTTCCCGGCGAACAGGAGTACCGGACCAAGGGCGTGGCCTATTGCCCGCACTGTGACGGGCCGCTGTTCAAAGGCAAGGACGTGGCGGTGATCGGCGGCGGCAACTCCGGCATCGAGGCGGCGATTGACTTGGCCGGGGTGGTCAAACATGTGACCGTGCTGGAATTCATGCCGGAGTTGAAGGCCGACGCCGTGCTGGTGAAAAAGCTCTACAGCATGGCCAACGTCACGGTGCACACCAACGCGCAGACGACGGAGATCACCGGCGCGGCGGGCAAGGTGAACGGCATTGTGTTCAAGCAGCGGGAAAGCGGTGACGCGCACAACGTGCCGCTGGAAGGCGTGTTCGTGCAGATCGGTCTGGTGCCCAACACCGAATGGCTGCGCGGCACGTTGGAACTAAGCAAGTTCGGCGAGATCGTGGTTGACGCGCGCGGCGCGACCAACCTATCCGGTGTGTTCGCGGCAGGCGATTGCACCACGGTGCCGTTCAAGCAGATCGTGATTGCGGCTGGCGAAGGGGCGAAAGCCGCGCTCAGCGCCTTCGATTATTTGATCCGTACGCCGACGATTAGCGAAGCGACGGCCCAGGCCGTGGCGGCTTGAACCTGCAAGCGGCGGGGTGGGCGCGCAGAGCGCCTCAGCCCGCCGCCACAAAGGCCCGGACGACGAACCGCTTATTGCTTGTTGATCTCGACCCGGCGGGCTTCGGCGTCATTGCCGCCAGCTCCAACTTCAACGAATAGCGGCGGCTTCATGGCGATGTGGGCTTCCGCCACACCAGCGGCTTTCAGGGCATCGCGGACCACCATGGCCCGGTTTTTCGCTAATTCTTCGTTTTTGGCGGCATCACCCGTTTTGTCGGTATAGCCAGTAATGGCGACCTGAAGATTTCCAGCTTTGATGGCGTCAGCCGTTTTGCTGATGCTCGCGCTTGCGTTCGCGCCGAGTGCCGCTGAGCCGACTTCAAAGTAAACTTTGGCGGGGAGCGCTGTCGTGACCGCTGGGGCTGTCGCTGCTGGGGCTGTCGCTGCCGACGGCGTTTTGGCTGGTGGAGTCGGGCCGGAATCACACGCGGCGACTGCGGCACCCAGGAACAGAACGGTCAGGATTTTCAGGCCATATATTTTGACGTTGCCATCGATGGTACGAGCTGAATACAGTGTTTTCATGATGCTCTCCTCCAGAAAGAAGATGCTTATGGATCAGACCACCCAGCAAAAACCCATGCCAGACCCTGCGGATAGCTTGAACCGGCTTTGGATGCGAGATGGCGCGCCTGTCGCCCAACCAGCTCGCATTGGGTTTTATTTTTGATACTGCATTGCCAGCATAGCGCGGCACACTTCAGTGAACAACTGCACTACCTCGCGCGGCACTGGAGATGGGCAAAGTTGCGGTGAAGCATGAGTGAATCAGGCCTGTTTTCCGGTTAGTGCGCTTCTGGCGGCGGCGGAAGCAGATGGAGAAAAGTGGGCGGAACTGCATCAGTGAGCCATACGCCATTATCGGATCGATAAAATCGCTGGCCTGCTTCCCAAAGCGCATGGGCGTCCACTGTGAGTACGATAGGAACGCCATGGCGCTGTCCGACCCGGATCGCTGTCGCGTACTCCGCCGAAAGATGCACATGTTGACGCGAACGCCGTTGCAGTCCGTTGCGCTGGATGGAGGACCAAAAGCGGTCGGCGGTGCCATGAAACAAGGTGATCGGCGGTTCCAACGGCGACAGGGCCAGATCAACGGGGACGGAATGGCCCTGATTGGCCCGAATCCGTAACCCATCCTCGCTGAGACGGAAGCGCTGTTTGTCGTTGTGCTGCACCACTTCAGCGATCAGGGCAGGCGATAAAGGCAGGGAGCTGGCTTGAGAGCCGGTAATCAGGTCTTCAACAAGCGCCCAGCCCTCGCGATCAAGCACCAAGCCGATGAGTTGCGGTCGATGTCGTAGCACAAGGCTCATGAACTTGCTGGCGCGCGTCAGTTGTGACCGGGTGAACGGTGGTTGCAGTGGTTCGGTTGTCATGGCGATAGGGCGATATGGGTGGGACAGGACAGTGGAACCTGATTATCGGGCGATTAACACGCTGACTTTAGAGTAAGGGTCTTGGTTCTCAGGAACCGGGCCTTGAGGATCTCTGCTCCAAATACTTATCGGCATCCAGCGCCGCCATGCAACCGGTGCCGGCCGAGGTGACCGCCTGTCGGTAAACATGGTCCGCCACATCGCCGGCGGCGAACACGCCAGGAAGGCTGGTGGCAGTCGCGCCACCCTCACTGCCGCCCCTCACCAGAATATAGCCGCTACGCATCTCTAACTGGTCGGCAAAGATCTCGGTGTTCGGCTTATGGCCAATGGCGACGAACACGCCCTGTACCTCCAGATTTTTATACTCGCCGGTGATGACATCGCGGATGCGCATCCCGGTCACGCCGCTCGCGTCGCCTAGCACTTCCTCCAGCACGCTATCCAGTTCCAGCCGAATCTTGCCGTTGCCGACCTTCTCCATCAGTTTATCCACCATGATTTTCTCAGCGCGGAACTGCTGGCGGCGGTGCACCAGGGTGACCTCATCGGCGATATTGGCCAAATAGAGCGCCTCCTCGACCGCTGTGTTGCCGCCGCCGATCACCGCGACTTTCTGGTTGCGGTAGAAAAAACCGTCGCAGGTGGCGCAGCCGGACACCCCCTTGCCCATGAACGCCTGTTCCGAAGGCAAGCCGAGGTATTGGGCGCTGGCCCCGGTGGCGATGATGAGGGCGTCACAGGTGTATTCTCCGGCATCGCCCACTAACCGGAACGGGCGCTCCTGTAAATGGGCTGTATGAATGTGATCGAACAGAATCTCGGTGTGAAAGCGTTCGGCGTGTTGGCGCATCCGCTCCATCAGCGCCGGCCCCAATAAGCCCTGGATATCGCCGGGCCAATTATCGACCTCGGTGGTGGTGGTGAGCTGTCCACCCATCTGTAAACCGGTGATGAGCACCGGCTGCAAATTGGCGCGCGCGGCGTAGATCGCGGCGGTATAACCGGCCGGGCCGGAGCCCAGGATCAATAGGCGAGCATGTTTCGTGTTCATCAGAGAGTCTCCTGAGAGTTGGTCAAGAACAGCGCGGTGTTTTGCAGGGTTGCGCCTGGAACGGTCACCCTATCACCAGGAAAATGGTGCTGGCTGCGGAGCAGCGTAGCCCATCACCTTTCCCAGACCCTGGGCTTGTCATCTTCCTGTCATCAAATGGCCTTAATTAGGCCGGAGTAGGGGTCTTCTTTCCATGCGAGGTTGGGATGGCCAGAGACAATAATCAAGGGAGACTATGAACGCCAAGCGCATTTTGATTGTCGAGGATGAGCAATCCATCCGAGAGATGGTGTTGTTCGCCCTGGCTAGCACCGGTTACGAGGTGCGCGAAGCCGCCGACGCGCGGCAGGCGCAGGCGCTGATCGCGGAACGCCTACCTGATCTGGTGCTGCTGGATTGGATGCTGCCGGGGATCAGCGGCATTGACTTCGCGCGTCGCCTGAAAAGGGAAGAGCTGACCCGCGATCTGCCTATCATCATGCTGACTGCCCGCGTCGAGGAGGAAGACAAGGTGCAAGGGCTGGAAAGTGGCGCTGATGATTACATCACCAAGCCCTTTTCGCCGCGTGAGTTGGTGGCCCGGATTCGGGCAGTGTTGCGGCGGGGTGGGCCCGCCGTGGAGGGGGAACTGTTGCGCGTTGAGGACTTGGCGCTGGACTTGGCCAGCCATCGGGTCAGCGCGGGCGGAACGCTGCTGGACCTCAGTCCGACCGAGTACCGCTTACTGGAATTTTTCATGTCACATCCCGAACGGGTGTACAGCCGTAGTCAGTTGCTGGATCGGGTGTGGGGCAGTAACGTCTATGTTGAGGAGCGTACTGTGGATGTCCATATCCGCCGCCTGCGTAAGGTGTTGGAGCCGCATGGCCACGATGTGCTGATTCAGACTGTACGCGGCGCGGGCTACCGATTTTCCACCCGAGTTTAACGATGGCGACCGCTTGGGCGACGCTGGGGTGGCGTTTGGCGCTCCTTTTTTTAGGCGCGGCAGCGGTGGGTGCTTTGCTGGGCCACCTATGGCCAGCGTTGTTGCTGGCGGCTTTATCTGGCTTCAGTTGGCAATTGCTGCAACTGTATCGGCTGGAGCGCTGGCTGCGCGGTGCTGCGGACACGCATCCGCCCGCGCTAGGCGGCGTCTGGCAGAGCATCGCCACCCATATCATTCGGCTACGTCAGCAAAACCGCAAACGCAAGCGCAGGCTTGGCAAGGTCTTAAAGCAATTTCAGCAGGCCACAGCCGCGCTGCCGGATGCTGCTGTAGTTCTGGAGGAAGATGGGCGCATCGCGTGGTGCAACAGTGCGGCGCAGACCCTGCTGGGTCTGTCGCCCACCCGAGACTTGGGCCGCCCCATTGCCCATTTGGTACGCCACCCGGCTTTCACCGCGTTTCTGGCACAGCGTCCGGCCGATGGTGGCGTCGAATTCTCCTCGCCAGTGGATGAGACGCTTCTGCTCGGCGCTCGACTGGTCCCTTATGGCAAAAAACAGCGGTTGCTGCTGGCGACAGATGTGTCGCAACTGCGGCGGCTGGAGCAGATGCGGCGCGAGTTTGTCGCCAATCTCTCCCATGAGCTGCGCACGCCGTTAACGGTCATCATCGGCTACCTGGAGGCGTTACTCGACAAAGACGCCCCGGCCCTGGAACTATGGCGGCAACCGCTAGGCCGAATGCAGGAGCAGTCACGCCGGATGCTACAGATCATTGAAGATTTATTGTTGCTGGCGCGGTTGGAGGCGCGTAAGGAGCCCTTGCCGCGCCAGCCCGTCGCCGTACCCACGCTGCTGGCAGCTATTGCCGATGATGCTCTGGCCTTGAGCGGCGCGAGCCACCACCAGATCGAGGTTCACGCGGAGGCGGATTTGTGGATTCTGGGCTGTGACAAGGATTTGCGCAGTGCTTTCGCCAATCTGGTTTTTAACGCGGTGCGTTACACCCCAGCGGGGGGACGGATCCTCTTGCGCTGGTTCGCTGACGCCACCGGCATTCATCTGGCTGTCGAGGACAATGGCGAAGGCATTGCCCCACAACATATCCCGCGCTTGGCCGAGCGGTTCTACCGCGTTAACCGCGACCGCTCACGCGGCAGTGGCGGCACCGGCCTGGGCCTATCCATTGTCAAGCATGTGCTGCATCATCACGGCGGACAGTTACGCATTAACAGCGTACTGGGGGTGGGTAGCGTATTTACCTGCGATTTCCCCGCCGAGGCGCGGGTAGGGCCGCCCGCAATGGCCCGGCAGTGATAAACTGATGCCGGTCGTTTTCGAGGGATTTTTTTATGAAACTCTTACTCGTGCGCCATGCCATTGCCGAGGACGCGGAACCCTTTAGCGCCGCTGGCGGGGACGATGCCCAGCGGCCGCTGACAGAGATCGGGCGCAAGAAAATGCGCAAAGGAGCCAACCGACTGCGGAGCCAGATTGGGCGCATTGATGTACTGGCGCATAGCCCGTTGTTGCGCGCCCGCGAAACCGCCGAGATTATCGCCCGCGCCTGCGGCGATCCGCCGCTGGTGGAATGCGCCAGCCTCCATTATCGCCAAGGGCCGCAGGCCGTCGCCGATTGGCTGGGGCAATATCCGGCGGATCATTTCGTGGTGGCGGTGGGCCACGAGCCGCAGTTGAGTTCACTAACTGGCTTGTTGCTGACTGGCGCAGCGCATTCGCTGCTCATCTTCCGCAAGGGCGGAGTCGCCTTACTGGAATTTCCGGAGCGCACAGCTGTGGGGCGGGGTAGCCTGCACTGGGCCTTGACCCCGGGCCAGTTGCGCGGTTTGAAGCAGGATTGATGCAGAGCGCTTCGGTGTGAGCGCGCCGATCGCTCGCTACCGAGGGGATAGCCAGGCCAATAAAAGGGAGGATGTGCGATGGCGCCCGATGTCGTGGCCGCGATCGATTTAGGTTCCAACAGCTTTCACATGATCGTCGCCCGTATCACGAACGATCAGGTGCAAGTGCTGGATCGCTTGCGCGAGATGGTGCAACTGGCCGCTGGGTTGGATGCGCGTAATCGCTTGGATGAGGAGGCGCAGCAACGCGCGCTAGCGTGTCTGGCCCGCTTTGGGCAACGCTTGCGCCATCTGCCGCCGGAACAGTTGCGCATTGTCGGCACTAATACCTTGCGCCAGGCGCGCAACAGCGCCGATTTTCTGCTCCGCGCCGAGGAGGTACTAGGGCATCCGGTCGAGATTATTAGCGGTCAGGAAGAGGCCCGGCTGATCTATCTGGGGGTGGCGCACAGCGTGGCGGATGCCCCCGGCCTGCGCCTGGTGGTGGATATTGGCGGCGGTAGCACAGAATGCATTATCGGCGAGAAATTTGAACCGCTGCATTTGAGCAGCTTACGCATGGGTTGCGTCAGCCTAAGCCGGAGTTGTTTCGACGATGGCCGCATCACCGAAAGCCGCTTGCGTGAGGCGGAATTGATCGTGCAATTGCGCCTGGAACCGGTGCGCGAGGAGTATCTGGAACGGGGCTGGCAGCGAGCGACTGGCGCTTCGGGTTCGATCAAGGCGATTCAGGACGTGGTGAAGCGGGAAGGCTGGTGCCGGGAAGGGATCACTTTGGAAGCGTTGCGGCGGTTGCGCACCGCCTTACTGGATGCCGGCAGCACGGCCGCCCTGGCCACTCGCTGGCAACTGGAACCCGCCCGCGCCCGGGTCTTCGCCGGGGGCTTCGTGGTTTTGCATGGCTTGTGCGAAGCATTGCAGATCGCCCAACTAGAGGTGTCGGACGGAGCGCTGCGGGAAGGCGTAATTTACGATCTGCTGGGGCGCATCCGCCATGAGGATGTGCGCGACCGCACCATCGCCACCTTGATTGGCCGCTTTGGCCTGGACGATCAGCAAGCTCATCGGGTGCGCGCAACGGCGTTGGATCTGCTGGAGTCAGTGCGGGAATCCTGGGGCTTAGCCACCGAGAACCACGAACGGCTTTTGGAATGGGCGGCCCGCCTCCACGAGATCGGTTTGTTGGTCTCACATAACGACTATCACAAGCATGGCGCGTATCTGCTGGAATACGCTGACTTGCCCGGTTTCTCGCGCGGTGATCAACTTATCTTGGCCGCTTTGGTGCGTCGCCATCGACGCTCTTTTCCAGAGCAGGCATTCGAGTACCTGCCCAAGGAGTGGGCGCAGCCAGCCGCGCGACTGTGTGTCTTGTTACGGCTGGCGGTGGTGCTGCATCGGGGTCGCAGCCGACAGCTGCTACCGCCAGTAACCTTGAGTGCGCGGCGGCAGCGGCTGGCTCTAGGCTTTGCCGCCGGCTGGCTGGATGCGCATCCCTTGACCCGCGCCGATCTCCAGGCTGAGGCCAACTATCTGAGAAAAGCCAGATTCCGCTTGAGTTTCGGCTAAGGCGCGCAAGTTTAACCTGACTCAGGTGGGCGGGGTCGCCAAGATGCGCGTCAGCCAGCGCGCGATGTCGCGGATTTCTTCCCAGCAGACTTCATGGCCCATGTTGTAATCCTGCCACTCCACCGGATAGCCGCGACTTTTCAGCAGCGCTGCGCTTTGCTGGCCGTAACGTAGTGGAATGACCGCATCGTAATCGCCATGGGTGATGAACAGCGGTGTGTGCTGATTAGCGGGGTGGCGCTCCTGCTCGAGACGGTCGGCGAGCGGCAGATAGCAGGATAAGGCCAGAATGCCCGCCAGCGGCTCGGGGGTGCGCAGGCCAACGTGCAACGCCATCGCGCCACCCTGAGAGAACCCGGCCAGCACAATGCGCGTAGTGGGAATGCCGCGCTGCTGTTCGCGTTCCAGCAGGGCGCGAACAGCGCGCTCAGAAGCGAGAATTCCTTCGGGATCTTCGCGGCGCGGCAGATCCATGCTCAGCACATCGTACCAGGCGCGCATTCGCATTCCGCCGTTCACCGTCACGGGCTGGATGGGCGCATTGGGAAACACAAAGCGCACCTCTAGGCTGGGCGGTAACTTTAATTGCGGCACGATCGGCTCGAAATCGCGGGCATCCGCTCCCAGGCCATGCATCCACAGGATGCTGCAATGGGGAGTATCCGTGGTTTCGATCTCGACCGTCGTCAATCGCGCTTCAGACATGGGATATTTTCCGTGGCGGGGTGTCGAAGGGCATCAGCGGCGAAGCTTGGCCGCTTGTCAAGCCGCCCTCCGCGCTGGATTGCGCGCTATACTGCGTACAGATGATCCCTGTTTTTTAACCGCAAGGATAGAGTGAATGGCTATTTCTCGTCCTGGGATTGCGTTATTACTGTTGGCCATCGCGGCGCTGACCGGCTGCGGGCAGAAGGGGCCGCTGTTTTTACCCAAGTCGCCCACGTCACCGGCTGATTCCAACCAACCGGCCACGCCAAAGCCCTAACTTATGGATTATTTCCTGTATCAGCAAGGCCAGTTGTTCGCTGAGGAAACACCGGTGGCCCAAATTGCAGCCTCGGTCGGCACGCCCTGCTATATCTACTCCCGCGCAACCATCGAGCGCCATTGGCGCGCCTTCGATCAGGCCTTCGGTACCCATCCACACCTGATTTGCTACGCAGTCAAGGCGAATAGCAACCTGGCGGTGTTGAATGTGCTAGCCCGGTTGGGATCGGGTTTCGACATTGTATCGGGCGGCGAGCTGGAGCGAGTGGTGGCGGCTGGTGGCGATCCTGGCAAGGTGGTGTTTTCCGGCGTTGGCAAGCGGCGCGATGAGCTGGAACGCGCCCTGGAATTGGGTATTCGCTGCTTTAATGTAGAGTCCGAGGCGGAACTGGCCGTGCTGGAGAAGGTTGCAGCGGCGCGGGGTCAGCGTGCGCCGGTTTCCTTGCGCATCAATCCTGATGTGGATGCCGAAACCCATCCGTATATCGCAACCGGTTTGAAACAGAACAAGTTTGGGATTGCCGCCGATCACGCCTTGGCCGTTTACCGACAGGCTGCCGCATCTCCGCATCTGCGCATGGTGGGAATGGATTGCCATATTGGCTCCCAGTTGACCCAAATCGCGCCCTTTGTCGCCGCGTTACAGCGCTTGCTGGCGTTGGCAAAGCAACTCAAAGCGCAGGGGATTGCTCTCCATCACCTTGATCTTGGTGGTGGGCTGGGCATCCGTTATCGCGATGAAGAACCGCCCTCACCCGCAACGCAAGCGGCGGCCCTGCTGGAGCAGTTGCGCGCTGCGCCTTACGAAATCCTGATCGAGCCGGGTCGGGCCATCGTGGGCAATGCCGGCATTCTGGTGACGCGGGTGGAGCTGCTCAAATCCGGGGTAGACAAGCACTTTGCAGTGGTGGATGCGGCGATGAATGATCTGCTGCGGCCGGCGTTGTATGCGGCTTGGCAGGACATCATCGCGGTGGAGCCGCGCGCCAACGGCCTCACGCGGCTTTATGATGTGGTTGGCCCCATCTGCGAGACGGGCGATTTTCTCGGCAAGGATCGTGAATTAACCCTGGAGCCGGGGGATTTGCTAGCGGTGCGCTCGGCGGGTGCGTATGGCTTTGCCATGAGTTCCAATTACAATTCCCGGCCCCGCGCCGCTGAAGTGATGGTCGATGGCGACCGCTTCCAAGTGGTGCGTTGGCGGGAAACGCTGGCCGATTTGTATGCTGGAGAGTCCCTGCTGGCATAAGCTAAGCTGTTTTGCGTTGTTGTTGTGATATGCGTTTTCAGTCAGGAGAACCCTTTGTGAGTGCATCGTTCGCCAATCCGAGTCGTGAAGATATTCGCGCCTTGCTGCAACGAGTGAAGACGATTGCGGTGGTCGGCTTGTCCGCCACCCCAGGGCGCGCCAGCCACGGTGTCGCTAAAGCATTGCAGGGCTTCGGTTATCGCACCATCCCAGTCAATCCCTCCCTGACCGAGGCGCTTGGGGAGAAGGCATACCCCAGCTTGCGCGCTTTGCCAGAGCCGGTCGATCTGGTGGATGTATTCCGTGATTCCCGCCATGTCGCGGGCCTGGTGGACGAGTGTATTGCCTTGCATCTGCCAGCGTTGTGGCTACAGGATGGCGTAGTCGATGCGGCGGCGGCGCTGCGCGCGCGGACGGCGGGTCTCACCGTAGTCATGGATCGCTGCCTGTATCGTGACTATATGCAGCTGATGCGCTAAGTATGGCTGAAAAATCCACTGAACACCCGGTGCAACACCGGCTGAGATTGCGCAACCTGCGGCTGTCGGATTATGGCGATGTGCAGGAGATCATGGAGTTGGTGTATCACAACATGGATGGCGCCTGGACCCGTGAACAATTCGCCTCACAGATCGCCCGTTTCCCGGAAGGGCAAATCTGCATTGAGGACAACGACAAGGTGGTGGCTGCCGCCATCAGTTTACTGGTGGACTACAGCCACTACGGCGACCGCCATACCTACTGGCAGATCATCGGCGATGGTTACATCACTACCCACGATCCCAACGGCGATACCCTGTACGGCGTGGATGTCTTTGTTCATCCCAGCTACCGTGACATGCGCCTGGGCCGCCGCCTGTACGATGCCCGTAAGGAGCTATGTGAAAAGCTAAATCTGCGCGCCATCGTGGTGGGGGGGCGGATTCCCGGCTATGGAGCCTATGCATCGAGCATGACCCCGCAGCAATATGTGGAACAGGTCAAGGCCAAGGAACTGGTGGATCCCATTCTCACGTTCCAATTAGCCAACGATTTTCATGTGCGGCGCATCGTGACCAGCTATTTGCCGGATGACGCGGAGTCCAAAGCGTATGCCGTATTGCTGGAATGGCTGAATATTTACTATGAGGATAAGGAAGTCCTGATTGGCGGGCGTAAATCGGTGGTGCGGGTCGGTGCCGTGCAGTGGCAGATGCGCCAGACCGCTTCGCTGGAAGAAATGCTGCAACAGGTGGAGTATTTCGTGGACGCGGTGGCGGGCTATAAAACCGACATTGTGCTGTTTCCGGAATTTTTCAACGGTCCCTTAATGGCGCAGTTCAACCAACGCAACACCGCTGAAGCGGTGCGGCAGCTCGCCGAGTTTACCGAGCCGCTACGGGAAGCCATGGTGCAAATGGCGGTCGCTTATAATGTCAATATTATCGCGGGCAGTATGCCGGTATATGGCGGCGGCGCGCTGTACAACGCCGCGTACTTGTGTCGGCGCGACGGCACCTGGGACAAGCAATCCAAGCTGCATATTACTCCCGATGAGCGTTCTTATTGGGGTTTGCAGGGCGGTGATATGCTGCGGGTGTTCGAACTGGATGTGGGTAAGATCGGCATTTTAATCTGCTATGACGTGGAGTTCCCGGAACTGCCCCGTTTACTGGCCGATCAGGGAATGCAAATCCTGTTCGTGCCTTTTTGGACCGACACCAAAAACGCCTATTTGCGGGTGCGGCGTTGTGCCCAAGCGCGGGCTATCGAAAACGAATGCTATGTGGTGATTTCCGGCAGCGTCGGCAATTTGCCGAAAGTAGAAAACATGGATATGCAGTATTCCCAGGCTGCGGTTTTTACCCCATCGGATTTTGCGTTTCCGCACGATGCTATTGCCGCCGAAGCGACCCCGAATACCGAAATGACCTTAATTGTCGACTTAGATCTGGACAGCCTCAAGGAGATGCGGGTGCATGGCAGTGTGCGTAATTTCCGTGACCGGCGACTCGATCTGTACAAAGTCGCTTGGACTGGTCGTAACTGAGGAGGTGAAGGAAGCGAATCTTGCCAAGTGGCCACGCCTCAGGATAAAACCTTAAGCGGCCAGCAAAAGGCGCTCGGTGAGCAACGAGAGTAGTGGGCGTTCTGAAAAGAGCAGCGATCGGTAGCACCCAGCAACGTGGCAACCCTTTGGGGATTGGTGGAAGTAGGGGTCAGGATCAGCAAAGGGTGGAAAAGAGTGATCCGCATGAGCAACCTGCCTGTAACTAGGCTCTCGCTATTCTAAAGTGCCCTAAATTCTGCTAAAATCAAATGGCTATGAAACTGAAATTCAGCAAAATGCAGGGACTTGGTAACGATTTTGTGGTGATTGACGGCCTGCGCCAACCTGTGGTGCTGACAGCAGAACGCATTCGACAGTTAGCGGACCGCCATTTTGGCATCGGGTGCGACCAGGTGCTCTTGGTGGAGGCCGCCGCTTCCACAGAGGTAGACTTCCATTATCGGATCTTCAACGCGGACGGTAGCGAAGTCGAGCAGTGTGGCAATGGTGCGCGCTGTTTTGCGCGCTTTGTCCGCGATCAGGGCTTGACGGCTAAGGACGATCTGCGCGTCATGACGGCGGCTGGCCTCTTGCGGATGCAATTGCTGGCCGATGGGCGGGTCATGGTCGATATGGGCCAGCCCCGGCTGGAGCCGACCGCCATTCCGTTCTTTGCGACTGAGCAGTCCCTCCGTTATATGATCGCCGCCGATGGGATGGATCTGGAGGTGGGCGTGGTATCGATGGGCAATCCCCATGTGGTGTTGGCGGTGGACGACGTGGAGCGCGCCCCGGTCGCCCATCTTGGTCCCTTGCTGGAACGGCATGGACGTTTTCCCCAGCGTGTCAATGTGGGGTTCATGCAGGTCGTGACGCCGGAGTGGATTCGGCTGCGGGTGTTCGAGCGGGGGGTCGGCGAGACCCTGGCCTGTGGTAGCGGTGCGTGTGCGGCGGTAGTAGTGGGGCGTTTATGGGGTTTATTGTGGCCGAATGTCCGCGTAGAGCTGCCTGGCGGCCCTTTGGATATTCACTGGGCTGGCGAGGGCGAAGCAGTGGCTTTAACCGGGCCGGCAACCACAGTCTTCGAGGGGTGGATCGAGTGATAAACGAGGATCATGAGGCGTCAGACCCTGAGCCGGCCGTGGTCGCTTATCTGCGCGATCATCCAGAATTCTTTAGCGCCCACGCCGATCTCATTGAGGATTTACACATTCCGCATCCCTGTCAGCCCGCAGTGTCGTTGCTGGAATACCAGAACCGCTTGTTGCGGGAGCATTGTCAGCGCTTGCGCGGCAAGTTGCTGGAACTGGTCGCTATCGCGCGCGACAACGATCGGCTGGCAGAACGGGTGCAGCGCCTCGCCCTGGGCTTGCTGGATGCGCGCGGCGGCTTGGATGAGCTGTTGCACGGTGTGAAAGCCATTTTGCGTGATGAATTCAAGGCCGATGGCGTTGCCCTGTGCCTGGCCATGCCGCCCACTGTGGGTCTTAGTGCGGTGGAGGAATTTCTGCGACCCGATGTGATTGGACTTTTTGATGATGTGTTTCGCGCCGGTCGGCCGCAATGCGGCCCGTTGACGCCAGAGCAGACGGCCATTCTGTTCGGCGAAGGTGCCAGCTTTGTCTCTTCCGCCGCGTTGGTGCCCTTGGGTGGCAGCGATTGGCGCGGTCTTCTAGCGGTGGCCAGTAGCAATCCGCGGCGGTTTCATCCGGGTATGGGTACGCTATTTCTGGAGCGGATTGGTGAGCTGATTACCCAAACCCTGCAAGCTCGTCTGCTGGCGGGACGGCGGTTGAAGTCGGTTGGCGAGCCGCCGTCAGCGCGTAATAGCTGAGATTAACCCACGCTGTATCCTAGCCAGGCGTCCAGTTGCGCATGAGCCTCGGCGATTCCCAAACCGGTCAGCGCCGAAAATAACTGGGCACCGCTATATGGTGCATAGGGCTTCAGACGCTGCTGAACTTGTTGTAGCGCCGTTTGTCCCGCGCTGCGGCTCAATTTATCGGCCTTGGTCAGCAGCACATGCACAGGCATCTGGCGTTGGAAGCAGCTATCCAGCAAGCGCTGATCCAGGGCAGTGAGGGGGTGGCGGCTATCCATCAGCAGCATCAATCCCCGCAGCGCAACACGCTGGCTTAAGTAGCGCTCCAGCAACAAGCGCCAATGCTGGCGCAGGGATTCCGGGACTTGGGCATAACCGTAACCGGGTAAATCCACAAGATAGCGTTCTGCTTCGATGAGGAAAAAATTAAGTAGCTGAGTGCGCCCCGGCGTTTTGCTGACGCGCGCCAGTTGCCGCTGACCGGTGAGCGCATTGAGGGCGCTGGATTTGCCCGCATTGGAGCGTCCAGCGAAGGCCACTTCCCAGCCGCGATCCGGGGGTAGTTGCGCCAGCGCATTCACGCTCTGGAGAAAACAGGTAGCTCGGTAGCGGACGGCGGCTGGAGCGGGCCGGGGGATTGTGGTAAATTCGCTATGGTTTTTCATTGAACTCAAGGGCCGAAACTGGTATATAAAATCGCTGCTTCCGTAGTATGGCATCCAGCCGGATCGGCTTGGGTTGTGCTACGGTCAAGCGAAAATTAGCCGCTACCTGCACTGCTTCTTGGCGTGGCGGCAACTAGTAGCCCCAACCGGATACCGTCATCGTACAGGAGCCTTGTAAAAATGAAAAAAATCGTTGTGATCGCCGCGACGTGCGCGCTGCTCGGTTCCGTGACCGCCGCGTTGGCCGCTGGCGACCCTGCGGCGGGTAAAACCAAATCCGCCACCTGCGCGGCTTGCCACAATGCGGATGGCAATAGCACCAACCCCCAGTATCCCAATCTGGCCGGGCAAAGCGCTGATTATCTACTGAAGCAGTTACAGGAATTCAAGAGTGGCGGGCGCGTTAATGCGATTATGGTCGGCATGGTGGCCCCGCTCAGCCCGCAGGATATGGCCGATCTAGCCGCTTATTTCGCCTCGCAAAAGGTGGCGCGGGGTGCGGCCGACCCCGCCCTCAAGCCGGTTGGAGAGGCGATCTTCCGTGGTGGTAACTTAACAAGTGGCGTCGCTGCCTGCGCTGCGTGCCATGGCGCAGTTGGGGCTGGCAATCCCGCCGCCCGCTTCCCAGCCCTGGCGGGTCAGCACGCTGAGTATGTCGAGTTACAGCTGAAGGCCTTTCGCGCTATGGAGCGCGCCAACGACGCCGGTCAGATGATGCGCGGTGTCGCCGCTAAAATGACGGACCCGGAAATCAAGGCGGTAGCTTCTTACGTGCAGGGTTTGCAATAAGAATCCGGTCTTACCGGGCTAGATGTGCTGTGCGATTTTGCGAGGTGGCCGCTCTGGCCACCTTTTTTTGCGCCTGCTTTTTGCCTCCCGCCTGTGAACGGACAGAGTCCGGTTTGGTCATAGAATCGTTCATACTCTTTCCATTATACCCACCTGATCCCCATTCTCTGTCGTGAGCGACGCGACCACTGTCCCCAAGCCTGCTCAGCGCCGCACCTTCAGCTGGGTTTTGCTGGAATTTCTTGGCTCAATGAACCTTGCCATCACGCTGTTGGTGGTGGTGGCCGTTGCGTCGATCATCGGTACCGTGCTCCAGCAAAATCAGCCGTATGCAGATTACGTTCTCAAGTTTGGGCCGTTCTGGTTTGCCGTATTCGCCCGCCTGGGTTTATACGATGTCTACGGCGCGGGCTGGTTCATTACCATTCTGGCGTTTCTGATTCTTTCCACCAGCGTTTGCTTGTATCGTCAAGCTCCAGGCATCGTGCGGGAAATGAGTCGGTTTCGCACCCAGATTCGGCTGGAGTCGCTGCGTGGTTTTCAGCACTACGCAGAATGGCGTTTACCGGAACGCACTCCTATCGCCATGCTAACTGAAGCGACCCGTCTTTTTCAGCGGGCCGGTTACCATTGGCGGATGCGGGATGGCGGCGACCATCAGGTCGTAGCGGGAATCAAGGGTCGTTACCATGGACTGGGCTATCTGTTGACCCATGCCGCTGTGGTGATGATTGGCATCGGTGGCTTGCTGGATGGCAATCTCTGGCTGAAGTGGAAGGAATGGCGCGGACACATCGCCATTGAAACCCGCGATCTGCCGGCCCGTGAGATACCCGCCCTGAGTCGGTTGGCGCCTGGCGCGCTGCCAGCGTTTCGCGGCAACATCATGTTGCCGGAGGGAAGCGCCGCCAGCTTTGTGTTTCTGCGCCTGCGCGATGGATTTCTGGTGCAAGAATTACCGTTCGCGATCGAATTGAAAGAATTTCAGGTCGAGTATCACACCACCGGTCAACCAAAATCCTTTGTGAGTCAATTGCTTATACATGATCGGGAGCGCTTGGGCGACCAGCCGTTGGCGGCGACGATTCGGGTGAATCATCCGTTGAGCTATCGTGGTTACACCCTCTATCAGTCCGATTTCGGTGACGGCGGCTCTAAATTGGAGTTGCGGGCTTGGCCATTGACTGCGAAGCGGCTGGAGCCGGTCGATGCGCAGGGCGAGGTTGGCGGTGTACTCACCACGACAGCGGGTTCTACCGGAGCCTTGCGCTTAGAACTGAGTGATTTCCGGTTATTTAATCTTTTGCCGGAACCTGGCGCCCAGCCTGGGGACCGCAAATTCCGCAATTTTGGTCCCAGCGTGGGATTCAAACTGCGCAATACGGCCGGCGAGGCGCGGGAATATCTTAACTACATGGCACCTGTTCAGTTGGAAGGTCGCTGGTTTTTCATCAGCGGTGCACGCGCGCGGCCAGGGGCGGAATTTGCATTTGTTCACATTCCGGCCGATGCGAAGCAGAGTCCAGAACGTTTTCTCCGGTTCAACGCTCGGTTGCGCGATAAAGAAGGAGTGGCCGCGCTACTGGCGCATAGGACACCCACCCATGAGGACAGTTCCACCTTTCAGCGTGACCTCAATATAGTGCGCACCAACCTGCTGGAGTTGTTCGTTCAGGGTGGGTTCGCGGCGATTACGCAACGGGCGCGGGCGGTGGTGCCGGCTGAGCGTTTGCAAGAAGCAACGCGGCTTTATATAGAAATCCTGCGCGCTGCGCTGGCTGAAGTCTTTCTTGCCGTGTTGCGGGATGAAGGTTTGGCTTTGGAGCAGGGCGTGGCTGAGCGTGAAGAGGCGTTTTTCAACGACGCCCTGTCTGCGCTGGCCGCTCTACCTGCCTATGGTTCGCCGTTTTATTTGCAGTTGACCGGATTTCGGCAGGTGGAAGCCTCTGGTTTGCAAGTGACGCACAGCAGCGCCACTAGCGTGGTGTATGTGGGATTTGCGTTTTTGACGCTGGGGATCTTTATCCTGTTCTATACTGCGCACCGTCGGCTATGGATCTGGATCGCGCCTGAGGCAGATGGATGCTATTTGGTGTTGGCGGGCACCGGGAACCGGCGTCAGGCGGAGTTTGCTGATGAGTTTGCGACGCTCAAAGCGGCGCTGGCGCGGTGCTTGGGTGCGCCACAGCCCCAGGATTAAAGAGCTTGACCTGATCGATCGTTGTGTTTTGCGGTAGCTAAGACGCCAAGAGGGGTCTATCGAAATGACAGTAATGCGTGATGCGATGCTGGAACCGTGGGAGCAGGGCGCGCCATGGCGACGCCTGACGGTTTGGGACGTGGCCTGGATGCTGGCCGTGGCAGTGGGCGCTGGCTACGCTTGGTGGTTCTATCAGGCCCAGATGGATGGTTATGAGATCGCCATCCTGTGCGGTGGTGTCCTCGCGCTGATAGCTTGGGGTCTGTACTGGTGGCCAGCGCGCGCATTCACGGTCGCGGTGGCGCTGCTGACGCTGCTGGCGCTGTGGCGCTACGGCACCGACTATGAGCTGCGCAAAAGCGCCTTTCTACTCAAATACTTTTTGGAAAGTCAAGCCGCGTTCATGTGGATGAGCGCTTTATATGCGCTGGCCACGGTGACTTATTTCACGGCCTTGGTATCCCGCTCTGACTTTATCGGGCAGACGGCGACAGCCCTAAGCTGGAGCGCAACTGTGCTGGGCATGACGGGACTCTGGGTGCGCTGGCGCGAATCCTACCTGCTCGGCGCAGACATCGGCCATATCCCGGTCAGCAATTTGTATGAAGTCTTCGTGCTCTTTGCCCTGGTGACCGCCTTGTTGTATCTGTTTTACGAGGATCGCCATCGCACCCGCGCTATGGGCGGTTTTGCGCTTCTGGCGATCAGCGGCGCGGTCGCGTTCCTGTTGTGGTACACCTTTGATCGTCAGGCCTATCACATTCAGCCATTGATTCCCGCGTTACAAAGTTACTGGATGAAGATCCATGTACCGGCTAATTTTATCGGCTATGGAGCGTTTGCTCTGGCGGCGATGCTGGGCGTGGCGTATCTGCTGCGCCAGCACGCCGAGCGGCGGCATCCGGATGGTATCCTGGCGACGGCGTTGCCCTCTCTGGAGTTGCTGGACGAGGTCATGTACAAGGCTATTGCCTTGGGCTTTGCCGCCTTTACGCTGGCTACCATTCTCGGTGCGCTGTGGGCAGCGGAAGCATGGGGTGGCTACTGGTCTTGGGATCCCAAGGAAACCTGGGCGCTGATCGTGTGGCTGAATTATGCAGCCTGGTTACACTTGCGGCTGACCAAGGGTTGGCGCGGTGCCATGATGGCCTGGTGGGCATTCATCGGTTTATTGATTACGCTGTTTGCCTTTCTGGGCGTCAACATGTTCCTGTCTGGGCTGCATTCCTATGGCACTCTGTAGCCGCAGCGCCCGATCTCGGCTTTAACCTGTCCATTCGAGGATTTCCGTAATGTTTAAGCTATCTCGCCGCCTGCTGTTAGTGTGGGCTTGCGCATTGCCGCTGATCGGTGTCCGCGCCGCTGAGCCGTCCGCGCCGCCAACATTTCAGGAAGGCAAGGATTATGCGAAGTTGGCGACCACAGTACCGGTTGCAACACCGGGCCAGCCGGAAGTCATTGAGTTTTTTTCCTATCGCTGTCCACACTGCTATCAATTGGAGCAAAGTGCCGAGGACTGGCTAAAGCGTAAGCCGAGCACCGTGACCTTTGTCCGCATCCCAGTCTATGCGGGCTATCAACCCAATTACGAGTCGGCTGCGCGCGCCTATTACGCTGCTGAGGCCCTCGGCGTACTTGCAAAAATCCATCAAGCTCTATTCAAAGCCATTCAGCAGGAAAGACGTGCTCTGGACACCGCAGAGGAGCTGGCAGCGTTTTTTGCTGAGCAGGGCGTCAATGCCGATGATTTCCTTAAAGCCTATAAATCTTTTCAGACCGAGACCCAACTGCGACGCGGGGCGCAACTGGCCCAACGCTACGGTGTGCGAGGCGTGCCCGCAGTGATGGTAAATGGCCAGTATGAAATCCGTTCTCGGCAGATGTTTCAGGTGGTGGATTATCTGTTAACGCAACCTGTAACCGCGCCGCAAGGTTGAAGGTAGAACCGGAATGACGAATTCCGCCGCGCCGCGCCGTTTGCGCTTGCTGAGCTATAACATCCAGAGTGGATTGACCACAAAAAGGTATTCCCAATACCTCACCCGTAGTTGGCAGCATCTTGTGCCGGTGCCGTCCCGGATGAGCAATCTTGACGGTATCGCCCGCATTCTGGCGGATTACGATGTGGTGGGTTTGCAGGAAGTGGATGTTGGTAGTTTACGCAGCGGTTTCGTCAACCAGGTGAAATATCTCGCTGACCAGGCTGGATTCGCGCATGTGTTCGATCAATCCAATCGCAAGATCGGCATGCTTTCCCAGCACGGCAATGCACTGCTGAGCCGAATCCGGCCCGACGCCATTACCGAACACAGGCTGCCCGGTTTGCCGGGCCGGGGGGTCATGGACGTTCGCTTCGGTTGCGGGCTGGACGCCCTGCATGTGCTGATTCTGCACATGGCACTCAGTCGGCGGGGCCGGTTGCGCCAGATTGAGTTTTTGGCGAAGCGGGTGGGGGATTACCGTCACGTCGTCATCATGGGGGACTTGAACTGCCATGCAAACAGCCCGGAAATAGCGGTGCTGGTGGCAGCCGCACGTCTATGCGAACCGGGGCCGGGATTGCATACCTTTCCCAGTTGGCGGCCTAACCGCCAATTGGATCATATTCTGGTGTCATCCTCGATTACGGTCGAGCGCGTCGAAGTGTTAAACTGTCCATTTTCTGATCATCTTCCCATTGCCATGGTGGTGCGTCTGCCGGAGCTGACGCTGACGTCAAGGGCTGAAGGGTCGGAATTACCATTCACTGAAGGTACGGTAGGGCCGGTAGTGCTGGATTCTTGGGAAACCACACTCTCCAAGGGGTGAGCGTGGACGCCTTCTGGGCAATGGTGGCCTACCATTGGCCATGACCGAGCTATTCGGCGGTTTTCCAAGCGCATTCTACGCCGCCTATCGGAAAGTTTTACCCGTTCATACGGGATATGTACAGCGGCAGATCTTGTGCAATGTCTACCATGTGCTTAACCATCTCAACCTGTTCGGTGGCGGTTATCGTATCCAGGCCGAACGCATGATCGCTCAATTATTAGCGGAATTACGTTAGCCGGAACCCAGATATGCCAATGATCGACTTGCATTGCCATTTGTTGCCGGGCATTGACGATGGCGCGCCGGATGTGGCGACTTCGCTCGCCATGGCCCGGATTGCCGTAGCGGATGGCATTACAGTCATCGCCTGCACTCCGCATATTTACGCGGGAATGTACGAAAACGAGGGGCCAGCAATCCGGCGCGCGGTGGCCGAACTCCAGGCCCGGTTGGAGGAAGCCGACATCCCATTGCGCCTGACTTTAGGGGCTGATACCCACATCACGCCGGATTTAGTCGCCGGGTTGCGTTCGGGCCGCGTGCCAAGCCTCCATGACAGCCGCTACTTTTTATTAGAGCCGCCGCATCATGTGGCTCCGCCCCGGTTAGCAGAAACCGTATTTGATTTGTTGGCTGCTGGCTATGTGCCTGTCATTACCCATCCAGAGCGCTTAAGCTGGATTGAGGATCGCTATGAGACCTTCGTGGAATTGGCGCGGCGCGGCGCATGGATGCAAGTGACCTCCGGCAGTTTGACTGGACGCTTTGGCGAAGCCGCCCGTTACTGGGGCGAGCGCTTGCTCGACGAAGGTTGGGTGCATATTTTGGCGACCGATTCGCATGGCGTGGAGCGGCGGCCGCCGTTGTTGGCGGAGGGACAGCAGGCGGCGGAACGTTGGGTGGGGGCGCAGGAGGCTTTGGCTCTCGTGGAAACCC
>JBATSQ010000139.1:0-7230 GCA_049293375.1 Candidatus Contendibacter sp. | reverse complement strand
TATGTGAATCTGCCGCATAATTTCAAAGGCACCCACATGTCGCGTTTTGTGGAGATTCTGCATGTACCCGGCCGGGAAATCTCCGTCGACTCCTTTCAAACCATGCTCACGGAGATGACCGAGCGGCTGGAGGCAGAAGCCGGACACAGTGAGATGACCTTTACCTATTTCGTCACCAAAGCCGCGCCCGTGTCTGGCGTGCAGAGCTTGATGTCTTACGAGGTCACATTCACTGGTGAAATCTGCGCCGCCCGCTCCACCATGAACGTCAAGGTGGTGGTTCCGGTGACCAGTCTTTGTCCCTGCTCGAAGAAAATCGCCAAATACGGCGCGCATAACCAGCGCTCGCACGTCACCGTCAACGTGCGCACCAGGGGATTTATCTGGATTGAAGACCTGATCGACCTGGTGGAGAAGGAGGCGTCTTGCGAACTTTATGGGTTGCTCAAGCGTCCCGATGAAAAATACGTCACCGAACGCGCCTATGAGAACCCTAAATTTGTGGAAGACATGGTGCGCGATATCGCCGCCCAGCTGAATCAGGACGAACGAGTGGCCGCCTATGCTGTGGAATCGGAGAATTTTGAATCCATTCATAATCATTCGGCCTATGCCATGATCGAGCGGGACAAGGAAGCCGAGCCTATTGCAGCACCGCTGTAGGAATAGCTCCTTGCAGCGACGCTGCGAGCGTGCCCAACAAAAAAGCCGTTCAAGGAACGGCTTTTTTGTTGGGTTTTTGGTGGGCGATGCTGGGCTCGAACCAGCGACCCCTACCGTGTGAAGGTAGTGCTCTCCCACTGAGCTAATCGCCCGCTAAACGGAACTGCGATTATAAGAACCTTGCCCTCGGTTTGACAAGGCGCGGCGCGCTTAAACATAGCGCACCGCAAGGATCTCATAGCTTCTCATGCCGCCCGGCGTGTGCACATCAACGACATCGCCGACTATTTTCCCAATCAACGCGCGGGCGATGGGCGAGCCGAAAGAAATCTTACCTTCCTTGATGTCGGCCTCGTCCTCGCCGACGATTTGATAACGGCTTTGTTCCCCACTGTCCTCATCGCTGAGCACGACCGTCGCGCCGAACACCACTTTGTCCGATGGCGCGAGAGTGGTTACATCAATGATCTGCGCATTGGCCAGCTTGGTTTCGATATCGGCGATGCGGCCTTCCGCAAAGCTCTGTTGCTCGCGAGCAGCGTGATACTCGGCATTTTCCTTTAAATCGCCATGGGCGCGGGCCTCGGCAATGGCGGCGGTAATGCGCGGGCGCATCACGGCTTTCAGCTCATGAAGCTCCGTGCGAAGCTTCGCGGCTCCAGCGGTGGTCATCGGTACTCTCATGCTCATGCAAGTAATTCTCGGTGGAGATCCTGAAGGCAATTGATGCTGCCGTTGTCGATTTCGCGCAGGGCTTGGCAGGTCGCGCGCGCGGCGGCGATGGTAGTGGTATAGCTGATCTTACGCATCAGTGCTTCGCGGCGAATCGAAAAAGAATCAGCAATCGCCTGTTTGCCCTCAGTGGTATTGATAATGAAGTGAAGCTGCTCGTTTTTAATCAGGTCCACGACATGGGGCCGTCCTTCGCCGACCTTGTGGACGATCGCGCAGTTTAAGCTGGCGGCGTGTAGCGCGAGGGCGGTGCCTCTGGTAGCGACTAGACCAAAACCGAGCCGCTCCAACTCACGAGCTACATCCACCACTCTCGCCTTGTCACTGTCGCGGACGCTGATGAAAGCGCGACCGCCACGCGGCAATTGATCCCCCGCACCCAGCTGCGCCTTGGCGAAGGCCTCGCCGAAGCTACGTCCCACGCCCATGACCTCGCCGGTCGATTTCATTTCTGGTCCCAACAAGGGATCGACGCCGGGGAATTTGACGAAGGGGAACACCGCTTCCTTAACGGAATAATAGGCGGGAATGACCTCGCCGGATATCTGTTGCGCAGCCAAACTTTGACCGACCATACAACGCGCGGCAATCTTGGCCAATGGCCGACCGGTGGCCTTGGACACATAGGGCACGGTGCGCGAGGCGCGCGGGTTGACCTCTAACACGTAAAGAGCATCGCCCTGAATCGCGAATTGGGTATTCATCAGTCCAACCACACCCAGTTCTAGGGCCATGGCCCGCACCTGTTCGCGCAGCCGATCTTGTATCGATGGACTCAAAGAATACGGCGGTAAGGAGCAAGCGGAGTCGCCGGAATGTACGCCGGCCTCCTCGATGTGCTCCATGATGCCGCCGATGAGGACTTCCCGCCCGTCGCTGAGCGCATCGACATCGACCTCGACTGCATCGTTGAGAAAGTGGTCCAAGAGCACCGGTGAATCGTTGGAGACTTGCACCGCTTCCCGCATGTAGCGGCGCAAATCCTCTTCAGCGTGAACGATTTCCATTGCCCGCCCACCCAACACATAGGAAGGGCGCACTACCAGCGGGTAACCGATTTCCCGCGCCAGTCTGACGGCCTCTTCCGGTTCGCGGGCGGTGCGGTTGGGCGGTTGGCGCAAGCCAAGTCGCTCGATCATCTGCTGGAAGCGTTCGCGGTCTTCGGCGCGGTCGATAGCATCGGGACTGGTGCCGATGATCGGCACCCCTTCCGCCTCCAGTGGTCGGGCTAGCTTCAACGGCGTCTGCCCGCCGAATTGAACGATGACGCCAGATGGACGTTCCTTGCGCACAATCTCCAACACGTCTTCCAAAGTCAGTGGTTCAAAATAGAGCCGGTCGGAGGTGTCGAAATCAGTGGACACCGTTTCCGGATTGCAGTTGACCATGATGGTCTCGTAACCGTCCTCGCGCAGCGCAAGGGCGGCGTGAACGCAACAATAATCGAATTCGATACCCTGACCGATGCGGTTGGGGCCGCCGCCGAGCACCATGATCTTGGCGCGGTCGGTCGGTTCAGCCTCGCATTCTTCCTCGTAGGTGGAATAGAGGTAAGCGGTGCTGGTGGCGAATTCGGCGGCGCAGGAATCCACCCGCTTGTAGACCGGATGTATGTCTAACTGCTCACGCAGTCGGCGCACCTCGGTTTCCTGAATACCGGTCAGCGTCGCCAGCCGACTGTCGGAAAAGCCTTTGCGCTTCAGAAAATACAAGCGCTCGCGATTCTGTAAGGTTATCGGGCCAAGTGTGCGAGTTTCGCCAGCGATTTGCACCAGATCTGCAATCTGCGTGAGAAACCAGGGATCGATTGCGGTCAGTTCGTAGAGAGATTCAATCGCATAGCCCAACCGAAACGCCTCGGCCACATACCACAAGCGCCGGGGACCGGGCATCCCCAGTTCCTGCTTGAGCAAGGCATCCGGGTCGGGATGGGCGGTATCGAGAACTTCGTTGAATCCATCGGTGCCGATTTCCAAGCCCCGCAACGCTTTTTGCAGCGATTCCTGGAAGGTGTGACCGATGGCCATCACCTCGCCGACGGATTTCATTTGGGTGGTCAAGCGCGTATCGGCTTGCGGGAATTTCTCGAAGTTGAAACGCGGAACCTTAGTTACCACATAGTCGATGCTGGGCTCGAACGAGGCTGGCGTGCGCCCACCGGTGATCTCGTTTTTCAATTCATCAAGGGTATAGCCCACCGCCAGCTTGGCGGCGACCCGGGCGATGGGAAAACCGGTGGCCTTGGATGCCAGCGCCGAGGAACGGGAAACGCGCGGATTCATCTCAATGATGACCATGCGCCCGTCGTCAGGATGGATGGCGAACTGCACATTGGAGCCACCGGTATCGACGCCAATCTTACGCAAGACCGCCAGGGAGGCATCACGCATGATTTGATATTCCTTATCGGTCAGCGTCTGAGCCGGGGCGACGGTGATCGAATCGCCGGTGTGAACCCCCATCGGATCGAGATTTTCGATGGAGCAGACAATGATGCAGTTGTCAGCCCGGTCGCGCACTACCTCCATTTCAAACTCTTTCCAGCCCAGCACCGACTTTTCAAGCAGGACTTCGCTGACCGGCGACAGATCAAGGCCGCGCTCCAGGATGTCAACGAGTTCCTCACGGTTGTACGCGATACCCCCACCGCTGCCGCCCAGCGTAAAGGAGGGACGGATAATAGTCGGAAAGCCGATCTCGGCCTGGCGAGCCAACGCTTCTTCCATGCTGTGTGCGATGACGGAAGGCGGCGTTTGTAGGCCGATGTCATGCATCGCTTGCCGGAAACGGTCGCGATCTTCCGCCATATCGATGGCGTCGGGCGCAGCACCAATCATCTCCACGCCATATTGTTCCAATACGCCATGGCGGAATAAATCCAAAGCGCAGTTCAGCGCGGTCTGGCCGCCCATGGTAGGCAGCAGGGCATCGGGACGCTCGCGCGCAATGATTTGGGCCACCGTCCGCCAATGGATCGGCTCGATGTAGGTGGCATCGGCCATGTTGGGGTCGGTCATGATAGTGGCGGGGTTGGAATTGACCAGGATCACCCGATAGCCTTCCTCCCGCAGCGCCTTACATGCCTGCGCGCCGGAGTAATCGAATTCGCAGGCTTGACCGATGACGATCGGGCCGGCACCAATAATTAAAATACTTTTTAAATCAGTACGCTTGGGCATAACCTATCCTGAAGACGCCAACCCGCGAGCGGGAAACGCAGCGGATGCTGCTAGAGCCGCGCGGTGTGCGCCGCCATCAACCCCATAAAACGATCAAATAACGGTTTTACATCGTGCGGACCGGGGCTGGCTTCGGGATGACCCTGAAAGCTAAAAGCAGGCCGGTCGGCGCGCGCGATGCCTTGCAAGCTACCATCGAACAGGGACCGATGGGTGGGGAGCAGATGGGCCGGCAAGCTGGCTTCATCCACCGCAAAACCGTGATTCTGACTGCTGATCATCACCCGACCGCTCTCCAGATCCAGCACCGGATGGTTGCCGCCATGATGGCCGAATTTCATTTTCACGGTGCGCGCGCCGCTGGCCAGTCCCAGCAATTGATGGCCCAGACAGATGCCAAAGATCGGCACACTGCTGGCCAGTAATTCCCTGATGGCGGCGATGGCGTAATCACAAGGTTCGGGATCGCCAGGGCCGTTGGACAGGAATACCCCATCGGGATTCAGGGCCAGAACTTCGCGCGCCGGTGTTTGCGCCGGAACCACGGTCAAACGGCAACCGCGCTGCGCCAGCTCACGCAGAATGTTGCGCTTGATCCCGTAGTCATAGGCGACGACGTGATAGCGCGTGCTGGCGATGGTCGCAAAATCGTCGCTCGCCAATCGCCAGACCCCCTCGTTCCAGGAATAAGGTTCGGCCACACTTACCACCCGCGCCAAATCCATGCCTTTCAAGCCGGGGAATGCACGCGCCTGTTGGAAAGCTTGCTCAACATTGAGCGCTTCACCGGCCATGATGCAGCCGCTTTGCGCGCCTTTTTCGCGCAGCAGGCGCGTTAAGCGGCGGGTATCGATTCCCGCCAGCGCGACGACGCCCTGGTCGCGCAAATACTCGTCCAGCGCCTGTCGGCTGCGCCAATTGCTGTGCGATGGCGGGCAATCGCGCACCACCAGGCCGCTGGCGTGAATGCGGGTGGCTTCTGCATCGCCGGGATTAACGCCGACGTTACCGATGTGGGGATAAGTCAGCGTGACGATCTGTCGGCAATACGAAGGGTCGGTCAAGATTTCCTGATAGCCGGTGATCGAGGTATTAAAAACGACTTCACCTTGGGCGAGTCCATCGGCACCGATGGACTCGCCTTGAAACAGACTACCGTCTTCCAGGGCCAGAAGCGCGGGTTTCCTCAAGAGAGCCTCCAAAATGGGCGCGCATAAGAAAGGAGCGGTGGGAAATCCGCTCCTTTGAACGGTGCAAGAGGGCGATGCGGGTTAGAGTATCAGTTTACCAAATCGCGCTCCGGTGCTCTAGCGGCGCAGCCGCAGCGCTTGGGGTGACTTTAGCGCAAGCCAAGCACATCCTGCATATCGAACAAGCCCGCTTCACGGCCCACGATCCAGGCGGCGGCCCGCACCGCGCCCTTGGCAAAGGTCATGCGGCTGGAGGCGCGATGACTGATTTCGAGCCGCTCCCCCAGATCCGCGAACAGTACCGTATGTTCGCCGACGATATCACCGGCGCGCACTGTGCTAAAACCGATGGTGGAAGGTGCGCGTTCGCCGGTCACTCCCTGCCTGCCGTAGACTGCGCACTGCGCCAAATCCCGACCCAGCGCTTTTGCCACAACCTCACCCATAGCCAGCGCTGTGCCGGAAGGAGCGTCGATCTTGTGGCGGTGATGCGCTTCCATAATCTCAATGTCCACTGTGTCACCCAGCACCCGCGCCGTGAGTTCCAGCAACTTGAAGCAGAGGTTCACGCCGACGCTCATGTTCGGCGCGAAGACGATAGGAATATGCGCGGCGGCGCGGGCGATCTCGGCTCTCTGGGCAACGGAAAGGCCCGTCGTGCCGATCACCATGGCTTTACCAGTGGCCTGGCACAGCTCCAGATGGGCTAATGTTGCGGCGGGATGCGTAAAATCAATCAGTACATCGCATTGCTGAATCAGCGGTGCCAAGTCAGCAGTAATCGCTACATTCAACCGGCCAATACCCACCAATTCACCGATATCAACCCCAATAAAGGCGCTATCCGCCTGTTCTGATGCCACGGTACAGCGCAACTCTTTCTGCTGGCTACAGGCTTCTATTAAGTTGCGGCCCATGCGACCGGCAGCACCGGTCAGTGCGACACGAATCATCTTTAATACTCGCTTGTAAGTGGCCAACCGATCTGAATGGGTGGATTACGCTGAGTAGGGAACGCTGTCCATCCAGCCAGCGCGAACCCAAAAAGAAAGGGTTACGCTGTGGCGTAACCCTGGATAATTGGAGCGGGTGATGGGAATCGAACCCACGCCATCAGCTTGGGAAGCTGAGGTTCTACCATTGAACTACACCCGCCGTTAAACCCCATCCATCGCCTGGTATGAACCAGCGGGCGACTCAGTGAGGTTCAGATGGTAACGATAAAACAAAACGGCTGCAAGGTCGACAGCTACGACTTACAGCTTTGTGGTGGGAGAGAATCGCAATCACTCCGGAATCCGGCTGCTTTCTGGATCGGCCAGTTCTTTCAGCCAACGAGGCGGCTTACCACGGCCCGTCCAAGTTTGCTCAGGATCTTTGGGGTTACGGTATTTGGGTTTGCCAGATTTGCGTTTGCGGTCAGAAAAGCTAAGCACGTCTTCCGGTGCCATATCCACTCTTCTCGC
>JBATSQ010000138.1:0-7978 GCA_049293375.1 Candidatus Contendibacter sp. | reverse complement strand
GGTGTTCGCCCAGTTCGCCGCCGCCCAGGCTCAACCAGAAAAACGGCCCCATGAATTCCATCTCGCGCACTTCGGCCCGGATGCTGTTGGCGTGGCCGTTGGTCTTGCCGGTGCAGACGATGTCCTCCGGGCGCACCGCCGCCCGCACCGCGGCGCCCGGCGCGTAGCTCTCGGCCGAACAAGCGAGCCGCGCCGCGCCCAACTGAATCTGGTTGGGGCCAACCTGCGTGGCCGGCACCAGGTTCATCGCGCCGATGAACTCGGCCACGAACAGGTTGGCGGGCCGATGGTAGATCTCCAGCGGCGCACCGATCTGCTCGATGCGGCCATCGCGCATCACCACGATGCGGTCCGCCATGCTGATCGCTTCTTCCTGGTCATGGGTGATCATGATGGTGGTGATGCCGAGCCGCCGCTGCAGGGTCTTGATCTCGTCGCGCAGGTGCGCCCGCACCTTGGCGTCCAGCGCCGACAGCGGCTCATCCAGCAGCAGCAAGCCCGGCGACACCGCCAGCGCCCGCGCCAGCGCCACCCGCTGTTGTTGGCCGCCGGACAGTTGGCCCGGATATTTGTGGCCGCTGTCGGGCAAGCCGATCAACTCCAGCAGTTCCTTGACCCGGCGCTGGATCTCGGCTTTGGGCTGCCTGCGGTTTTCCAGTCCGTAGGCGATGTTGGCGGCGACCGTCAGATTTTGAAACAGCGCATAGGACTGGAAGACGATGCCGAAATCGCGCTGGGCGGGCGGCAGGGCGGAAATATCCTGCCCGTTTTGCTCCACGGTGCCGTGGGTTTGGATGTCCAGCCCGGAAATCGCCCGCAGCAAGGTGGTCTTGCCGCAGCCGGAGGGGCCGAGGAAACAGACGAATTCGCCCTGATGGATGTCGATGCTGACATCATCGAGGGCGGTGAAAGCGCCGAAGCGCTTGGTGACGTTGCGGATGCGCAGATAGGGCACGGTCATGAGCGGAGAACCTCCAGGGGTTTTGCCCCGCCCTCGACCGATCGCGGGGCGGGAGCGCAAAAGCTATTTCTTGGGTTCCGACTTGCCGTCGTAGCGCTTGGCCCATTCGGCCAGAATCGGCTCGCGATTTTTGGCCGCCCACTCGAAATCGTTCTTGATCATCTTCCCGGCGATGCCTTCCGGGTAATTCGGCACCGGTTTGGCGACGCCGGGCATGGCGACCGTCGCGTAGCCTTCGTTGTACAGTTCATTGGCCTTGCGGCTCGCCGACCAATCCGCCAGTTGCTTGGCGGCTTCCAGCTTTTGGGTGCCCTTGACGATGGCGAAAGCCTCCAAATCCCAACCCACGCCTTCGCTGGGGGCGATCACCTCGACCGGCGCGCCCTTGCTCTTTTCCTGCGCGCCGCGATAGGCGAAGGAAATGCCCACCGGAACTTCCCCGGCGGCGGCCATCTTGCAGGGCTTGGAGCCGGAATGGGTGTATTGGGCGATGTTCTCGTGCAGGCCGTCCATGTACTTCCAGGCTTTCTCCTCGCCCCACATCTGGAGCCAGGCCGACACGTCCAGGAAGCCGGTGCCGGAGGAACTGGGGTTTGGCATCACCACCTTGCCCTTGAACTCCGGTTTGAGCAGATCTTGCCAGGATTCGGGTTTCGGCAATTTCGCCTTGTCGGCTTCGACGGTATTGAAGCACAGCGCGGCGACCCAGGCGCGTTGGCCGACCCATTGCGGCGGATTGGCGCTATCGACGTAGCGCGGGTCCAACCCTTCGACGCCCTTGGGCTGATACGGTTGGAAATAGCCCTGATCGGCCAGCAACTTGAGACTGGTCACCGCCAGCCCCCAGACCACATCCGCTTGCGGGTTGGCTTTTTCCGCCAGCAATTTAGCGGTGATGATGCCGGTGGAATCGCGAACCCATTTGATGTCGAGGTCGGGATTGTCGGTTTCGATAGCTTGCTTGAATTTGGCCAGTTCATCGGCTTCGACGGCGGTGTAAACGAGCAATTCGGTCTTGGCCTGAACCGTGAAGGCGACGCCGGCCAAGGCCAATGCGCCAAACAAGCGAGCAAACGTCATGGTGAATGACCTCATGGAATGCGAGTGGCAGTGGAAAAGCCCCGAATCGCTTCAATTTAAAGGTGCGCCATGACGGTTTCGTGACCTTTCCATGACAAACAATGCGGCGATGGGGCTGGGTTCGCTAACCCGACACTTTGCTGGACCGCGCCTGTTCGCACTGGCGGCGGAAGCGCGAACCGAAGGGATCGGCCCGGCCGAAGCGCTCCGGCCGGAACGGCGTCGGGTCGAACGGACACGGGCGACCGGTGGCCAGCGCGGCGATGCCCGCTCCCACGCCGCCCGCGATGGCGATACCCGCGCCGGAACAGCCGGTCGCGGCCAGGAAGTCGCCCACGCTGGGAACCGCCCCCAGCACCGGCAAACCATCGGGCGTGTAGGTGGACAACCCGACGATGTGATGGGCGATTTCCAAGCGGTCCAGCGTCGGCAGAAAGCGGCGCAACAGCGGCGCGCCCTCGATCAGCGAGGGCCAACCGCCCTCCTCGCCCAACGGGAAATCGCTCAACTCATGGGGTAGCTGACGCGGGTCGAAACTGACCGAACGGCGTTCGCGCAGGCCGAACAACAGCCCGCCCAGCTCCGGTCGGCTGTAGGCGTTGGCGTCCGGCAGGATGACGATGGGATGCTCCGGCGGAAACAGCGGATCGGGCGCGGTGATCCAGTACTGGCTGCGCACCGGAACCACCGGCAGCCCGGTCCCCAGCGACGCCGCCAGCACGTTGGCCCACGCGCCGGTGGCGTCCACCACGCAACTGGCGGAGATCGCGCCCTGCGCGGTCACCGCTCCGGTGACGCGGTCGCCTTGGCGTTGCAGCGCTTGGACCGCCACCCCCTGTTGCAAGGTCACGCCGCGCGAGCGCGCGGCGCGCGCGTAGGCCATCGCCAAGCGATAGGGGTCGATGAACGCATCGTCCGGCATGAAGGCGGCGAGAATGGCGTCGGGGTTCAGCCAGGGCACGCGCCGGCTCACTTCGTCCGCCTCAAGCCATTCCACAGCCAGTCCGGCGCTTTCGGCCAGCGCCGCCAACTGGCGCAATTCCCGCCACCGCGCGTCGCTGGCGGCGACGTGCAAGCTGCCGACCTGGCGCAAATCCAGTCCTTCACCCGATTCCGCCTCCAGGGCGGACAGGTCGGCATAGGTTTGAGCGACGAGCGGCATCAAGGCGGGTTTGGCGCGCGCCCTGGCCAGCAAGCCGGCGGCGCGGCTGGTCGCGGCGAAGGCCAGGGTATCGCGCTCCAGCACCGCCACCCGGCCCGCGCCGAGCCGCGCGCAATGCCATGCGATGCTGCAGCCAAAGATGCCGCCGCCGATGATGAGCACATCGACAGGGCCGGCGGGCAACGCGGTCGCGCTCATCCGTTCACGGCTTTTCGCCGCGCGCCAGCCGGGCTTCGATGGCGTCCAGGCAGCGGGGCAGATCGGCGATGGAATCAATGACGTAATGCGCGCCGCCGGCCAGCAAGCGCCGATAGGCTCCCGCCCGCCGCTCGTTCTGTTCGGCGAACGATAAGTCTTCCCACTCCGCCAGCGACAAACCGGTTTCGTTGCCGGTGACCGCGATGCCGACCGTCCACAAGCCGGCGTTCAGACCTTCCTCGATGCCGGGCACGGTGTCGTCCACCTTGATGCCCGCGCGCACCGTTTCCACCTCCAGTTCGATCAAGTTGCGCAGGCTCATGTGCGGGTAGGGTCGGCCGCGCGGCACTTCGGTGGCGCAGACCGCGCTGTCCGGCGCGTAGCCCTGCTCGGCGGCGGCGCGCGCCAGCGGCTCCATCATCTCCCGGCTGTAACCGGTGTTGGCCCCGATGCGTGCGCCGCGCGCCCGCAGCTCGGCGACAGCTTCCCGACAGCCGGGGATCAGTTGCGCGTGATCGCGAATCGTCGCGATCTGCAACGGGATGAAGTCCTGGTACAAGCGGTCGATGGTGGCTTCATCCGGTGATTCGCCGTAATGATCGCGCCACGCGGCGCGCACGCGCGGCAGCGCGCACAAGCGTCGGATGTGTTCGCGCTTCTCGGTGCCCATGGGGCCACGCGCTTCATCGAGACTGAGGTCGATGCCTTGCGCGGCGAACAGCCGGGTGAAAGCCGCCACCGGCGCAAGCGAACCGAAATCCACGGTGGTGCCCGCCCAATCCAGAATCACCGCTTGCACTGGGCCACGATAGGAACGCTGATAGTGAAAAGCCATTGGGTAAATTCTCCGGGGTCCATTTAGAACGTCGGCTTGTCGAGATCGACCGGGCGGGGCGCGCCGTCCGGGATGTCCAGGTCGTCCAGCGCGGCGCGCACGGCGGTCAGCACGCCCCGCATCTGTTCCTCAAACAGCTGGCCGATGCAGCCGATGCGGAAGCTTTCCACTTGAGTCAGCTTGCCAGGATAGATGATGAAACCGCGCCGTTTGATCGCCTGGTAGAAGGTCTTGAAGTCGAAATTCGGGTGGCCGGGCGCATGAAAGGTGACGATGATCGGCGACAGCCAGCGATCGTCGAGCAGGGTGTGGAAGCCCATGGCGCGCATTCCCTCGACCAGCACGGTTTTATTGCGAGCGTAGCGCGCCAGCCGACCCGGAGCGCCGCCTTCCGCCTCGTGTTGATCGAGCGCGCTGGCGAAGGCCGCCACCACATGGGTGGGCGGCGTGAACCGCCATTGGCCGGTGCGTTGCAGATAATCCCATTGATCGTACAGATCCAGGCTCAGGGAATGCGCATTGTCGGCGCATAGGGCCAATGCGTCGCGGCGCAGCAGCGCAAAACCGAAACCGGGGACGCCCTCGAAGCACTTGTTGGCGGAAGACGCCAACCCGTCGAAGGGCAGTTTGCGGGCGTCCACCGGCAGCGCGCCGAACGAACTCATCGCGTCCACGAACAAGCGCTTTTCCCGCCACCGAACGACCTCGGCGATGGCCTCCAACGGATTGAGAATGCCGGAGGAGGTTTCGCAATGCACCACGGCGACATGGGTGATGGCGGGGTCGGCGGCCAGCAGCGCGTCCACCCGTTCCGGTGGCGGCGGCAGATAGTCGCCCATGTCCAGCGTCGAAAACTCGCGGCCCAGATACTCGAGAATGCGCGCCATGCGCTGGCCGTAAGCGCCGTTCATCAGCACCAGCGTTTTGCTGTCCCACGGGAGCAGGGTGGCGAGCGCCGCTTCCACCGCATAGGTGCCGCTGCCCTGTAAGGGCACACAAACATGCGTCTGTTCGGCATGAGCCACGGCGAGCAACCGGCGGCACACCTCGGCGGTCAATGCGTTGAAATCGCTGTCCCAGGAGCCCCAGTCGCGCAGCATGGCGGTTTTGGTGGCCAGCGAGGTGGTCAAGGGGCCGGGGGTCAGCAGGTGCGGTTCACGAGAATCGGTCATGGCGGAGAAGCCTTGGCGAGCGTCCGGATTGAAAATCGCCATGATGCCTTTCGCCTGTGATGGTTTGATGAAAGCCGGCCATCGACTCAACGTGAGAGTGCGAGAAGGGCGCTGGACTATGAACCGCTCACGTCCACAGCGCCCGGACGCCGAAATAGGCCACGTCCTTGCAGCGGCGCAGCGCGCTCTTGATGAGCGAGGCGCGCGGGTGAGTGCAAAAGGTCATGCTGAGCACGATCCGCAACTCGTCGGCTTCCAAGCGGGTAACTTTGTGAAACACCCGCGCGCCCTCGAACACGATCAGGGTGTTGGGTGGCGTCGGCATGACCCGCTCGCGTCCGTCCTGGCGGATGAGCAATTGCGCTGAGGACAGGCGATCTTCCTCCAGGTGGCGGTTGACCAGCGGCAGCAAGACGGTGAAATGGCGGCCGTTGTAGAAGTTGTGATCGTAATGCCAGCCGATGTGGTCACGGGGCCGGTCGTAGACCAGCAAGGAACAGGAACTTTGATCGTGGAGCGGCGTGGGAACGACCGCTTCGCCCACGATCGTCGAACAGAGCCGGTGCAGATGGGCGGACTGATAGAAGGCGACGAGTTCCGGGGCAAGGCGGTGCAAATCCTCATAGGCCACCGTGCCGCCCTGCTTGTGCGTCGGGAAGTAGCTGCGCTCGGTTCGCCGGCAACGCAGCGCGGCTTCGTGCAACGAATCGAAAACCGGCGTCGGCAACGGTTGCTGAAGCACCGCGATCCGTTGCTGGAAGTCGGGCACTTTCTCCGGCAGCGTCTGGGGCAGGTCCAGAGCCGCGCCGTGCTGAGCGATCCAATCGCGCTGGCGCGCTTCCAGGCGGCGATACCGCCGCCGCTGGCGCAGCGTGAGGCCGGTGACGGCCAGCGCGCCGGTGACAGCGGGAATCAACAGCGTTGCGGATAGCATGGGCTTTTTTCTCGCATAGGGAACCGAACCATTCCGACCGAAAAGCCGGCTTACACGAGCGGCCGGGATTACACGTACAGTTCGACCATCTTGCGCCAGGCCGAGGCGCTGTGGGCGCGGCCCTGCCAGACGTGCAGGGCGTGCCAGATGCCCTTATCCCACAGTGTGTTGCTGAAATGGCGGTTGTTGTCGAGGAAGGGATCGGCATCACCGACCGCCAGCACAATATCCAGCCGCCGCAATTGATTCAGTAACTCTGGGTCCTGCGCATTCGGCAGGAAATGGCTGGGGGTGTGGAAATAAATCCGCTCGTCGTAATGGCCGTCGAACAGGTCACGAAAATTTTCCATCGCTCCGGTGAGGTCGTAGCGGCCGCTGAAGGCGGCCACTTTGGCAAAACAATGCGGGTGGCGGAAGGCGAAATTGAGCGCGTGGAATGCGCCGAAGCTGCATCCGTGGGCGATCACGCAGGGATGGGGGTTTTTAGCCCACATCAGTGGCAGCACCTCATGCAGCAGATAATCTTCATACTGTTGGTGCCGCTGGATGCGATCCTGTGGCCGACTCCAAAAACAGTAGAGGCTTTCGTGGTCGACGCTGTCCACGCAATACAACTGCAAATGGCCCTGCTGGGTTTTCTCGCTCAGCACCGCTGCCAGTCCCAGATCCTCGTATTCGTGGAACCGCGCACAGCGGGTCGGAAAAACCAATACCTTGGCACCCGCGTGACCGAACACCAGCAATTCCATGTCGCGCTGGAGGTGATGGCTATACCACTTGTGATATTCCCGGTTCATGCTCGAAAACCCCTCAACAAATTGAGTTTTCAGCAATTTAACGGAAGAAATTGACAGGGTTATGACAGGGGGAGTGGCTCAGGCGCTTTTGAAGAAATAAGCCAGCGCATCCCGTAGTCGGGCATGTTCAGCGGCCAGACCGCCATGCTCGAAATGACCGGCCTGAAGCACGAACAAGTCCCGATCACCGGCGAGCGCGTTGTAAATGGCGAACTGGCCCGGCGGCGGCACCGCCGGATCGAAGCGGGCGGCAGCGATATGGACGGGAATTTTCAAGTGACGGGCGGCAGTGGCGGCATCGAAATAGCGCAACGTCTCCAGCACGCGACCGCTGCGCTGCTGCTGGCGACGCACCGCCTCGCCGCTGCCGACGCAGGGCAGGGTCAGCCGCAAGGGATGATGGCCGAAACTGGGGACGTTCAAATGGGCGCGGTGGAACCGATCATCCCACGGCAGCGCCAGCGCGCCGATGCCGCCGCCGAAGCTGGTGCCCATGTAGTCGAGACGCTCGACCGTCGGAAACAGGCACGACAGCGCTGACGCCGCGCACCAGTTGGGGATGCACCGCCGCACCTTGCAGCGCAAGCTGGCCAAGCGGCCGGCACCCCGCTAGATACCGTCGTTTAAACCGGGTGCGATGGGAAGGGAAATACATCTTGACCATCTGAACGCGCCGTTTGAGTCTGTCAAAACGGTCAAGCCGTACGCTTACGTTTATTTTTATCCTTTTGACTCCGCTTGCTGACCTTGACGATGCGGGTATAGGGCACCACCAGCACCGGCCCGATCAGGGTTTGGGCACGCGCGGTGCCGGCGGCCACATCTGCGACCACCTGGTT